>NZ_JBEOUD010000017.1:0-160153 GCF_040303865.1 Streptomyces sp. NPDC094034
GAAGCTAAGCCTCACAGCGCCGATGGTACTGCAGGGGGGACCCTGTGGGAGAGTAGGACGCCGCCGAACAATTATTGTGGGAATGCCCCGCACCTTTATGGTGCGGGGCATTCCTGCGTTCAGGGCCATTTCTTGAGTAGCGAAAATGGGCAGCCGACTAAAGCCGTTAGCTGCCCATCTTCACTCTCGCTCTCAGAGACGTCCCGCAGCCTTCAATGCCAGATAAGCGTCGGCGAGGGCCGGAGCCAGGTTCTCTGGGGTGGCATCCACGACAGTGACCCCGTAACGCTGCAATTGTTCCGCCGTACGACGTCGCTGTGCCTGTGCCTGTGTGCCGGCGGCAGCCTCGTAGACCGCGTCCACCGCGCCCCGCTCCCGGCTCATCTTCTCGACATGGGGATCCGCGACGGACGCCACCAGGAGCGTATGGCGTCGGGTCAATTGAGGCAGGACCGGGAGGAGGCCCTCCTCGATGGGCGCTGCGTCGAGCGTGGTGAGCAGCACGATGAGTGAGCGACGCGGGGCGTTTTTCAGTGTTGCCGCGGCGAGGCCGCGCGCGTCGGTCTCCACGAGCTCCGGTTCGAGCGGAGCCAGCGCGTTCACCAGCGCGGGCAGCACATCGCCCGCCGCTCGGCCCCGCACCTGAGCGCGGATGCGGCGGTCGTAGGCGAGGAGGTCCAGTCGATCGCCTGCTCGTGAGGCGAGCGCGGCGAGGAGCAGTGTGGCGTCCATGGCCGCGTCGAGGCGGGGGACGTCGCCGACACGGCCGGCCGACGTGCGACCGGTGTCGAGGACGACGAGGATGTGCCGGTCGCGTTCGGGGCGCCAGGTACGTACGGCGACGGCCGACTGACGCGCGGTGGCCCGCCAGTCGATGGACCGGGTGTCGTCCCCCGGTACGTATGTGCGAAGGCTGTCGAACTCGGTGCCCTCGCCGCGGGTCAACAGGCTCGTACGGCCGTCCAGTTCCCGAAGACGGGCCAGCCGGGAGGGCAGGTGCTTGCGGCTGTGGAAGGGGGGCAGCACGCGTACGGTCCAGGGGACCTTGTGATGACCCTGGCGGGCCGCCAGACCCATGGGGCCGAACGAGCGCACGGTGATCCGCTCCGCTTGGCGGTCGCCGCGGCGGGTGGGGCGGAGCAGCGTGGTCAGCCGACGGCGCTCGCCTGCCGGCACGGTGAAGTTGTGCCGTGACGTCGCGTGCTCGGTGCCGGGGAGCCAGCTGCTCGGCGGCCAGGCGTCGCGGAGATGAGCGCGCAGACGGCGGCCCGAGGGGTTGGTGACGGTGAGATGGACCTCGGCGCTGTCACCAAGTCGAACTGATGTATCACCACTTCGGGTGAATCGGAGCGTTCGCACTGGTGCGGCGAGGGCGTAGTCGCACAGAATTGCCAGTGAGAGCGGCGCGTTGACGGCAAGGATGCCCGCCCAGCTGGGGGCGAAGAGGCCGACGGGGAGTGAGCCGAGGGCCGCGAGCAGCGCGGTTCGTCCGGTGAGGGCCATGGGTCACCGGCTCATCGGGGGACGGGGACATGGGCGAGTATCGCGGTGATGACGGAGTCGGCCGTGACGCCCTCCATTTCGGCCTCGGGCCGGAGTTGGACGCGATGGCGGAGTGTGGGGAGGGCCAGGGCCTTCACATCGTCGGGGGTGACGTAGTCCCGGCCGGTGAGCCAGGCCCAGGCGCGAGCGGTGGAGAGCAGGGCGGTGGCGCCTCGTGGGGAGACGCCCAGTGCGAGTGAGGGGGATTCACGAGTGGCACGGCAGATATCGACGACATAGCCCGCGATCTCGGGTGTGACGGTTGTACTGGCGACGGCGGCGCGTGCCGCTTCCAGGTCGGCGGGCCCGGCGACGGGCCGTACCCCCGCGGCCTGGAGGTCACGCGGATTGAAGCCTTGCGCGTGGCGGGTCAGGACATTGACCTCGTCGTCGCGGGACGGCAGCGGGACGGTCAGTTTGAGGAGGAATCGGTCGAGCTGAGCCTCGGGGAGGGGGTAAGTGCCTTCGTATTCGACCGGGTTCTGGGTGGCGGCCACCAGGAATGGGTCGGGCAGTGACCGGGGTGTGCCGTCGACCGTGACCTGGCGCTCCTCCATCGCCTCAAGCAGCGCCGACTGGGTCTTGGGCGGCGTCCTATTGATCTCGTCGGCGAGCAGCAGATGTGTGAAGACGGGACCCGGCTGGAAGGAGAACTCCGCGGTCCTCGCGTCGTAGACGAGGGAGCCGGTGATGTCGCTCGGCATCAGATCGGGGGTGAACTGGACGCGCCTGGTGTCGAGTTCGAGGGACGCGGCGAGTGCCCGTACGAGGAGGGTCTTCGCGACGCCGGGGACTCCTTCGAGGAGCACATGCCCTCGGCAGAGAAGGGCGACCACAAGCCCGGTGACGGCGGGGTCCTGGCCGACCACCGCCTTCGCGATCTCCGTGCGCAGGGCCTCCAGGGAAGCGCGGGCGCTGTCCGTGTTCCCGGCGTCGCCGGTGTTCGTGGCGTTGGCGGCGTTCTGTGCGGTCGGGGCACTCATGAGGTGCGTACCTCTCTTTCGAGGGCGTCGAGTTGGTCCGCGAGGCGGACGAGAGCGGCATCGTCGGTCGGCGCCGGACCGAAGAGCAGGGTGCGCGGATCTCGGGTGGTGTCCGGGAGCCGGGCGGAGACGGCGGGGATCAGGACGTCGGGGGAGTGGGCGCTGGTCGGCGGCACGCCGAGGAGGGGTGCGAGACGGTCGCGGGCGGCCGAGCGCAGGGTCGAGGCGGCGTGGTCCCTGGCGTCCGCCTTGCGGTAGAGGCGGGCGCGGCCTTCGGTGGCCTCCGAGGCCCGGATGGCGACGGGGAGCCGCTCGGCCACGAGAGGGCCAAGCCTGCGGGCACGCCAGACGGCGGCGAGCACCGCGGCGAGGAAGAGCTGGAAGGCGCCCCAGAGCCAGCCGGAGGGGATGAGGCCGAGGAAGTCACTGTCGCCGCCGCTCTCTGCGGCGGATCCATCACTGAGCGAGGGGAGGTACCAGACGAGATGAGGCCGGGAACCGAGCAGTTGAAGGGCGAGCGACGCGTTGCCGCGTTGGTCGAGGCGGTCGTTGTACAGGATGTCGGGAGAGCCGAGAAGGACGGTGTCACCGGCTTCCGAGCCGGTCTCCGTGATCCTGAGCAGGGTCGGCACACCGTCGCTCATGTAGCAGGCGTCCGCGTCGGTGAGGTCGCTGACGTATCGCTCGCCGCCGATGTCGACGGTGCCCGCGCGGTCGGCGGCGGGCAGCGAGCATCGCGGGGCGCGGGCCGAGACCGGCGCGGGGGTGTTCGTACGGACACCGGGCACCAGGGTGCTGACGGAAGGCGGACCGGCGCCGAGCAGGACGGTGCGGCCTCCCGAGGATGCCGTCGCAGTGCGCAGGGAGCGCTGCTGCTGTTCTGTCAGCAGGTCGGGGTTGGTGACGAGGAGCGTGGTGTCGGGGCCGGCCGAGGCGGTGGCGTCGTCCAGGGTGGTGACGGGTTCGACGGAGACTCCGCGGTCCTTGAGGAGCTCGGCGACGGCGCGGCTGCCGAACTGGTCGGCGGAGCGCGGGTCGAGGCGGCCGTGTTGGTCACCGGAGTTGAGGGCGGCCATGGCGATCCCGGCCGCGAGCAGAATGACGAGCGCGAGGAGGAGTCCGCGGCTGCGGGTCCAGACCTGTCGGGTGGTGGGGGAGAGCGAGGTGGAGTTGATCGTGGAGGTCACTCGGCCGTTCCTCCGGAGACGGTGCTCAGCTGCGGTTTCGCTCTTTCCAGATCGAGATCGAGTGCGCTCAGCCGCCGGTATGTCTCCTCGTCGGCGGTGCGGCCGCCGTATGTGATGTCGTCGAATTCCCTGGCGGCCGTGCGGAGCCGGGTCGCGTGGCCGGGGAGCGGGCGGCCGGCTTCGGAGGCGGCCTCGTCGGCGGTGCGGCCGGGGCGCGGGTCGAGCAGGGCCCGTTCCTCCAGGGAGCGGACGATCGCGCGCATGCGTTCCTGGGCGGCCGGGTTCCAGCGGGCGGCGGCGGCGTGCGTCTCCGCGGTGGCGCGGTGTTCGGCCGCGCTGCGGGGGCCCTCGTCGAAGAGTGTGCGCGCCGTCCCGGGTATGCGGCGCGGGGTGCCCAGTCGCCACCAGAGGGCGGCGAAGAGCGCGACCACGATCAGCGCGATGACGGCGAGACCGAGCGGACCACCGGGGGCCGCGCCGGAGGCGGAGGCGAAGAGGTCACCGACCCACTCCCAGAAGCGGTTGAGGGCGCGCTGGAGGAGGTTCGGGTCGTTCTCGTGGTACATCGGCCTGGACAGCTCCCGCTCCGCCGCTTCACGGGCGGGAACGCGAGGGGTGTCCACCGGTATGCCGTCGTCGGCGCGGATCAGCTGCCGCGCGCGTGTCGTTGCCCCCGTGATGGACACCGGCTCAGTTCCCCGGGGAGCCGCTGCCCGGCGGCTGAGTGCCGTAGCCCGCCACGCCCGCGGCCCGCGCCAGTTCGAGGTCGAGGGCCTCGCGCCGGATGCGCTGGTCGACGTAGAGGAGCACGGTCACGCCGGCGGAGATCGGATAGGTGATCGTGGCGGCGATCACCGAGCCGATGCCGGTGACGATCAGGTACGGCCAGTCGAACGCGGGGCCTTCGCCGGAGTACAGGCCGGCGAGACCTCCGCTGTCCACCGCGGAGGCGATGAACACGAACGGGATGGCGATGATCATCGAGATCAGGAAGGTGATCAGCAGCGTAAGAAGCAGTACGCCGAAGGTGCGCCACCAGGCGCCCGTGACGAGCTTGGCGGAGCGGCGCATGGCGGACAGCACGCTCTGGCGTTCCAGCATGAGCGCGGGCGACGCGAGGCTGAAGCGGACCATCAGCCATGCGATGACGACGAGAGCGGCCATACCGCCGAGCGCGGTGAGCGCGGCTCCTCCGGCGGAGCCGATCAGCAGGCCGGGGAGGATCCCGACGGTCATGATGGCGGCGCTCATCAGCGGCAGCAGCAGGGTCAGGCCCAGCAGTTGCGGGAGCCGGGGACGGGCCTCGCTCCAGGCTTCCGAGAGCGTGACGGGGCGCCCCAGCACGGAGCGGCTGATCACGACGGTGAGCACGGCTGTGGTGAACAGGGTGCCGATCACCAGGATGACGAGCGACGGGATCTCGGCCACCAGAGTGGACGAGAGCGAGTCGGCGGCCTGACTCAAAACTTCCGACGGGCTCGCGTTCGGGTCGAGTTCGACCGGCTCGGGGAGCAGGTAGCGGCGGAAGAGGATGTCGCTGATCTGCGAGATCACGGCGACGGCGAGGGTGACGCTGAGCACCACCCGCCAGTGGGTGCGCATGGTGGAGACGGCGCCGTCGAGAATCTCGCCGACACCGAGAGGGCGGAGGGGGATGACGCCCGGCTTGGCGGCGGGTGGCGGGCCCCAGCCGGGACCGCCGCCCTGGGAGGGCCCGCCCCAGCCCTGTGTGGGCCGGGGAATGGCGGGGCCCGTGCCGGGGGCGCTCGGCGGGGACCACTGACCGGCCGGCGGCTGCGCCGCGGACCACTTCGAGGAGGAGCCGGTGTCATCGGCGGGCGCGGCGGGCTTGGGCACACCGGCGTCCTGGCCGTCGGACGGGGCGGATCCGGGCGAGGCCCAGCCCGGAGTGTCGTTCACGGTCGTCCACCTCGTGGATTGGTTGCGGGGCCGGCTCGGCGAGCCGGCGCTTCAACGGCGCCTGTCCGCGGAGCGGGGCGGCGGGCTGGCAGCCATCGTGTCACGCGCCGCGCCCCGGCGGACCGGGGGCCGTGTCTCCTTCTCTGCTCCGTCCTCGCCTTCATTGTCCGTGCCGCAGCGGGCAGACTGAGCGAATGGCTGATCAGTACGCACGATCCCCGGCCGACGCCGGGCCGTCCATGCTTCCGTCGATCCGCTGGGACGAGCCGCCGGAAGGGCCCGTGCTGGTACTTCTCGACCAGACCAGGCTTCCGGCGGAGGAGACCGAGCTGGTCTGTACCGACGTACCCGCTCTGGTGCGTGCCATCAGGACACTGGCGGTGCGCGGGGCGCCGCTCCTGGGTATCGCGGGCGCCTACGGGGTGGCGCTGGCCGCGGTACGGGGCTTCGACGTGGAGGACGCGGCGGAGCGGCTGGCCGGGGCGCGGCCCACCGCGGTGAACCTCGGGTACGGGGTACGGCGGGCGCTTGACGCGTACCGGACGGCGGTCGAGAAGGGCGCCGACGCGGAGCAGGCGGGGGCGGCGGCGCTCGCCGAGGCCAGGCGGCTGCACCGCGAAGATGCCGAGGCCAGCGCGCAGATGGCGGCGTTTGGGCTTACGCTCCTCGATGAACTGCTGCCGGGTGGCGGCCACCGGATCCTGACCCACTGCAATACCGGGGCGCTCGTCTCGGGCGGGGAGGGCACCGCGTTCGCCGTGGCGTTGTCGGCCCACCGGGCCGGCCGGCTGCGGCGCCTGTGGGTGGACGAGACCCGTCCGCTCCTCCAGGGCGCCCGGCTGACGGCGTACGAGGCGGCTCGCAACGGGATGGCGTACACATTGCTCACGGACAACGCGGCGGGTTCGCTCTTCGCGGCGGGGGAAGTGGACGCCGTCCTGATCGGGGCGGACCGGATCGCGGCCGATGGGTCAGTGGCGAACAAGGTGGGGAGTTATCCGCTCGCCGTGCTGGCCAGGTATCACCATGTGCCGTTCGTCGTGGTCGCCCCGATCACGACGATCGACCTCGATACCCCGGACGGGGCGTCGATCGAAGTGGAGCAACGACCGGGGCAGGAAGTGACGGAGCTCACGGCACCGCGCGCAGCGGTGGCGGGAGTGGAGGCGGGAGGTGGGATGCCGGTGGCGCCGCTGGGAACGCAGGCGTTCAACCCGGCCTTCGATGTCACCCCTCCGGAACTGGTGACGGCGATCGTCACCGATTACGGCGCGCTGTCCCCGGTGACCGGGGGCGGAATCGCGGAGCTGTGTGCCAGGTCACGCCAGGGTAACGATGAGCTAATGGGATGATGTCGATATGAAGGGACGTGTCCTTGTCGTCGATGACGACACCGCACTGGCCGAGATGCTCGGCATTGTGCTGCGTGGTGAAGGTTTCGAGCCGTCGTTCGTAGCGGACGGTGACAAGGCACTCGCCGCCTTCCGTGAGGCGAAGCCGGATCTGGTGCTGTTGGATCTGATGCTGCCCGGCCGGGACGGTATCGAGGTGTGCCGGCTGATCAGGGCCGAGTCCGGGGTGCCCATCGTCATGCTCACGGCCAAGAGCGACACGGTCGATGTGGTGGTCGGGCTGGAGTCCGGGGCCGATGACTACATCGTCAAGCCGTTCAAGCCGAAGGAGCTGGTGGCGCGTATCAGGGCGCGGCTGCGCAGGTCCGAGGAGCCGGCGCCGGAGCAGTTGGCCATCGGTGATCTGGTCATCGATGTGGCGGGTCACTCGGTGAAACGGGAGGGGCAGTCGATCGCCCTGACGCCGCTGGAGTTCGACCTGCTGGTCGCGCTCGCCCGCAAGCCGTGGCAGGTGTTCACCCGTGAGGTGCTTCTGGAGCAGGTGTGGGGCTACCGGCACGCCGCGGACACCCGGCTGGTCAATGTGCATGTGCAGCGACTGCGCTCCAAGGTCGAGAAGGACCCCGAGCGGCCCGAGATCGTGGTGACCGTCCGCGGGGTCGGTTACAAGGCGGGACCGAGCTGACATGACCGGCGGCAGCGCTGGCCCGAAGCCCGGTGAGCCGGGAGTCCGTGCGGGGCGGGCTGCCGGGCCGGGGCATGCGCTGGCGCGGTTCGTCCGGCTGTTCCAGAGCGGCAGGCTGCTCCAGGACGGCTCACCCGGCGGACCGGTGCTGCGGCTCCTGGTGCGCTGGGTGCGGCGTCCGCTGCTGCCCGCCGTACGGCTGTGGCGGCGCAATATCCAGCTGAGGGTCGTCGCGGCGACGCTGCTGATGTCGCTCGGTGTGGTGCTGCTGCTCGGGTTCGTGGTGATCGGCCAGGTCCGCAACGGACTGCTGGAGGCCAAGGAGAAGGCCGCGCAGAGCCAGGCGGCCGGCGGGTTCACCGTGGCGAAGGAGAAGGCCGACGCCCCGGCGGCGCCCGGTGCCCGCGAGGGTGACGGGACGAACGGCAGATCGGGGAGGAACTCCGTCAATTGGCGGTCCGACCTCGTCGAACAACTCGCCAGTGGCGGCCCTGGCGCGTTCAATGTGGTGGCGCTGAGCCCCGACGCGGCGGACGCCGTGTCCACCAGCCGGGCGCCGCGTGTCTCGGGCGGGGTGGACTTCGCCAGTGTTCCCGCGGATCTGCGGACGGCGGTCGCGCAGGGGACCGGTCCGTTCCAGGCGTACGCCCAGATCAAGTACACCGGGGCCACCGAGGACCGGGAGCCGGAGCCGGGGCTGATCATCGGCAAGCGGCTGAACGACGTCGACCGTAACGCGTACGAGCTCTACTACATATTTCCGCTCACGCAGGAGCAGCAGTCGCTCAACCTGGTCAAGGGCACGCTGGCCACGGCCGGGCTCTTTGTGGTGGTGCTGCTCGGGGCGATCGCCTGGCTGGTGGTGCGGCAGGTCGTCACGCCCGTGCGGATGGCCGCGGGGATCGCCGAGCGATTGTCCACCGGCCGTCTCCAGGAGCGGATGAAGGTCACCGGCGAGGACGACATCGCCCGCCTTGGTGAGGCCTTCAACAAGATGGCGCAGAACCTCCAGCTCAAGATCCAGCAGCTGGAGGAGCTGTCCAGGATGCAGCGGCGCTTCGTCTCCGACGTCTCGCACGAACTGCGTACGCCTCTTACGACCGTGCGGATGGCCGCCGACGTCATCCATGAGGCACGCGGTGACTTCGATCCGGTGACGGCGCGCTCGGCGGAACTGCTCGGCGACCAGTTGGACCGATTCGAGTCGCTGCTGTCGGATCTGCTGGAGATCAGCCGGTTCGACGCGGGCGCGGCGGCGCTGGAGGCCGAGCCGATAGATCTGCGCGAAGTGGTGCGCCGGGTGATCGGTGGCGCCGAGCCGCTGGCGGAGCGCAAGGGCAGCAGGATCCGGGTTCTCGGGGACGAGCAGCCCGTCGTCGCGGAGGCCGACGCGCGCCGGGTCGAGCGGGTGCTGCGCAATCTCGTCGTCAACGCCGTCGAGCACGGCGAGGGTCGGGATGTCGTCGTACGTCTTGGCGCGGCGGGCGGGGCGGTCGCGATCGCTGTACGCGACTACGGCGTGGGGCTCAAGCCCGGCGAGGCGACACGGGTGTTCAACCGGTTCTGGCGGGCCGATCCGGCCCGTGCCCGGACGACCGGGGGGACGGGTCTCGGGCTGTCGATCGCCGTCGAGGACGCCCGGCTGCACGGTGGCTGGCTCCAGGCGTGGGGCGAGCCGGGCGGCGGTTCCCAGTTCCGGCTGACGCTGCCGCGTACGGCGGACGAGGCACTGCGCGGCTCGCCCATACCGCTGGAGCCCGAGGATTCCCGGCGCAACCGCGAGCGCGAGGAAGCCCAGGATCTCAAGGAGACCGCGCAGCGGCTGGCGAGTGTGCCGCTCCAGCCCGGCGCGGACCGCTCCGCGCAGGCCGGAGCCCCCGGTGTGCCCGCCCCGCCCCGCACGGCGGCGGCGGTGGATCCGGCCGCGCTGCCCGGCAGCGGCGCGCGGGTGGTCGCGCGTCCCGCGGGGGAGCGGCTGTCCGGGAGCGAACCCGATCACTCCGATCACTCTGTACGCCGGACTCCTGAGCGGGAGGACACAATTCGTGGGCGCTGACCGCCGTCGTCATGGGCCGGGTCGTCAGGGGACGGCGAGAGCGGTCCGGACGCCGACGTTGCTGGCGGCTGTCGCCGCGCTGCTGGCCGGGTGCGCTTCGATCCCCGACAGCGGCGATGTCGAGCCGGTCAAGGCGTCGCCGCCCGGTGAGTCCCAGGTGCGGGTGTATGCCGTGCCGCCCCGGGAGAAGGCGGAGCCGGACGAGATCGTCAACGGCTTCCTTGAGGCCATGACCAGTGATGATCCCGACTTCGCGATGGCCAGGAAGTATCTGACGAAGAAGGCGTCCGAGTACTGGCGGCCGGGTGCGGGTACGACGGTGCTGCGCGCCGCGCCCGACCCGGCGGGCCCGAAGGAGCTGTCCGGCACCGACAGTTCCGTTCTCACCTATCCGCTGTACGGCGACCGGATCGCGGACGTGGACTCCGTACACGCCTATCAGCCGACCGAGCCGAGCGAGTACGCCGGAGAGATCCGGCTGGTCCGGCAGACCGTCGGAGGCGCCAAGGAGTGGCGCATCGACAGCCTGCCGCAGGGGCTGGTGCTCGGTGAGTCGGACTTCCAGCGCAACTACCGGTCGGTCAACAAGTATTACTTCGCGTCGGGGGAGAACTGGCTGGTCGCCGACCCCGTCTACATCCGTCAGCGAATAGACCCCACGACCCGGATGGATCCGGTGACCCAGGCGGTCAAGGTGCTGCTCGACGGGCCGACGAACTGGCTGAAGCCGGTGGTTGACTCGCCCTTCCCCGCCGGTACGGCGCTCCAGAAGGGCACCAAGTCGCTGGAGTTCGACGACCGTAACGCCCTCAAGGTGCCGCTGAACGACAAGGCGTCCAAGGCGGGCCGTACGCAGTGCCGGAAGATGGCGGCGCAGCTGCTCTTCACCCTGCGGGATCTCACCTCCACACCGGTCGGGCAGGTCGAGCTGCTGGCCGACGGGTCCTCGCTCTGTGTGCTCAGCGGCGACCAGGCCGAGGAGTTCGCGCCCGACCGCACCACCGGCCGGCCCGACAACCCGTATTTCGTCGACGACCACGGGCGGCTGTCGCTGTTGCAGGCGAGCGCCGACGAGGGTGTCGACCGGTCGCACGTCATCGGACCGTTCGGTACCGGCGGCGTGAAGCTCGGCTCGGTCGCGGTGGCCCGCGACGAGAAGCGCGCGGCGGGTGTTACGGACGATGCCAAGTCGCTCTATGTGTCTTCCATACTGTCGGACGGCGAGCTGGCTCCGGCGCTGGTGTCCAGCGACGGCCCGGCGCGCAGCCGGTTGTCACCGCCGAGCTGGGACGGGCACGGCGATCTCTGGATCGCGGACCGCGACCCCGGCAAGCCGCGGCTGCTGCGGTTCGCGGAGGGCACCGGTGCGCCGACGCCGGTCACGGTCGAGGGGCTCGGCGACGGGCGTATCCAGGGGCTGCGCCTGTCGGCGGACGGGGTACGCATCGCCCTGCTGGTGTCCGAGGGCGGCCGGACCACGTTGCAGATCGGACGGGTGGAGCGGAGCGGCTCCGCGGCCGATCCGACGGTGTCCGTGGCACAACTCCAGTCGGTGGCCCCGCAGATGGAGACCGTGACCGCGGTGTCCTGGGCCGGGCCGAGCCGGCTGGTGGTGGTCGGCAAGGAGTCCGGCGGTGTGCAGCAGGTGCGCTATATCCAGACCGATGGTTCGACTTCGGCGGCGAGTGTGCTGCCCGGTCTGAACCAGGTGACCGGGATCGCGGCGGCGAACGACGACCGGCAGCCGCTGGTGGCCGACTCCGACGACGCGGGGATCGTCCGGCTGCCCTCCGGGGGGAACTGGCAGACGATGGTCGAGGTGGGCTCGTCGCCCGTCTACCCCGGTTGACACGCACGGGCCGGTCGCGGCCCGGGGGTGAGTGGGAACGGGTGCGCGGCCGGGGGTGTGCCGAAGCGAACCGGATCTTTGCCCGAACGAGTTGTCCACAGGGGTGGCCGGGCGCCTTCGTCATTGGCACAGTGGATTCCATGCGGGCGTGGTGGCGGGAGATCACCGGCCTGGTGCTGCCGGTCGCCTGTGGCGGCTGCGGCAGCCCCAGGACACCTCTGTGCGAGGACTGCGGGCGGGCGCTGTACGGCACCTGGCCGTGCCGGGTACGGCCCGCGCCGGAGCCCGCGGGGCTGCCGGCCGTCCACGCCGCGGCGCCGTACGAGCACGCCGTACGGGCCGTGCTGCTGGCGCACAAGGAGCGTGGCGCGCTCGGGATGGCCGCGCCGCTGGGGCGGGCCCTGGCCGGGGCCGTACGGGCCGCCGCGCCGTCGGGCACGGGGGTCGGTCCGCTGCTGCTGGTGCCGGTGCCCTCCACGCGCCGCGCGGTCGGGGCGCGTGGGCACGACGCGGCCCGCAGGATCGCGCTGGCCGCCGCCGGGGAGCTGCGGCGTGCCGACCGGCCGTGCCGGGTCCTTCCGGTGCTGCGGCAGCGGCGCGCGGTGGCCGACCAGGCGGGCCTCGGCGCCCGTCAGAGGCAGGCGAACCTGTCGGGGGCGCTGGAGGTCGCCGTCGGGGGCGCGAGGCTCCTGGAGGGCGGCAGGGTGGTGCTGGTGGACGATCTCATGACGACGGGCGCCTCGCTCGTCGAGGCGGCGAGGGCACTGCGTGCCGCGATCGGCTCCGGCAATTCGGGATTCGGCCAGGTGAGCGCGGCAGTTGTCGCCGCGCCGCCGCTCTCCTTCGAAATAAACCGGAACTGACCGGAAGCGCGCATCGTTGCAGGTAAAGAGGGCAGGAGAACAACTGAACAGAGGTACGTGCCGGTAGCGGGTGCCGACACCCGTCCGAGAGGGCTATGTTCGGAGATGAGGAGTGGAGCGAGCCATGACTCGCTGAATACCCCGTGTTGCGTCGGCTTTTTCAGAACCTTGGAATTTCGGGGGATGGGAATGATGCCGATGGGGGAGGAGGAGGTGAAAGTCGCCAAGTCCGAGGCTCCGGTGGTTACCGGGGTCTGGTGCAACAGGGAGTAACTCCGCAACGAGGCGGAGTGATCCGGGAACGGAGTTCTGCGTGGACATCGTCGTCAAGGGCCGCAAGACAGAGGTACCCGAGCGGTTCCGCAAGCACGTGGCCGAGAAGCTGAAGCTGGAGAAGATCCAGAAGCTCGACGGCAAGGTGATCAGCCTCGACGTCGAGGTGTCCAAGGAGCACAACCCGCGGCAGGCCGACCGGTGTGACCGGGTGGAGATCACGCTCCACTCCCGCGGCCCCGTGATCCGCGCGGAGGCGGCGGCGGCCGATCCGTACGCGGCGCTCGATCTGGCCACCGGCAAGCTGGAGGCACGGCTGCGCAAGCAGCACGAGAAGCGTCACAACCGCCGGGGGAACGGCCGGTTGTCGGCGGCCGAGGTCGTCGATGTCGTTCCTGGGGTGGCCCAGTTGAACGCGAACGGCGAGACCGCGGCGCAGGAGGCGGCACAGACCGTTCCCACCACGATGGTCTGCTCTCTTGAGGTGCAGGGCGAAGGGCCGCTCGTGGTACGGGAGAAGACCCATGTCGCCGCTCCGATGACGCTCGATCAGGCGCTCTACGAAATGGAGCTGGTCGGGCACGACTTCTATCTGTTCGTCGATTCCGACACCAAGGAACCCAGCGTCGTCTACCGGCGCCACGCCTACGACTACGGCGTCATTCACCTCAGGACGGATCCGCTCGCCGGATCGGAAGCGGGCGGCGCGGGCGGCGCCCTCGGCGGCTGACGCACCGGCCGGGACCACCGGAATCCGGCCGGATCACGTCAGGAATCCGGCCGGATCGAGTCCGGAATCCATGCCCCGCGGTGCCCCTGAGCGCCCTTGGCGGCCTCAGGGGCACCGTTGTGCGCCCCCAAGGACCATCGCTTCGGCGCCTGGGCATGAAATCATGGTGTCGCGGCCAACAAGTGGTCCGCGAACTGCGGTTGGCCGGCCCTCGGGAAATTCGGGCCATGGCCTTCAGGGGAGGGAACGATGGCGGACAGCTTCGGTCCGGTGCATCACGCGAGCGATGCCGACGACACGATCGGCGGCGCCCGGTCCGATGCCGCCGTGGAACGGGGCGACTCCCGCAGGGAGCCGATCCGGGTCCTCGTCGTGGACGACCACGCCCTCTTCCGCCGCGGACTGGAGATCGTCCTCGCCCAGGAGGAGGACATCCAGGTCGTCGGAGAGGCCGGCGACGGCGCGGAGGCCGTCGACAAGGCCGCCGATCTGCTGCCGGACATCGTGCTGATGGATGTCCGGATGCCCAAGCGCGGCGGGATCGAGGCCTGTACCTCCATCAAGGAGGTGGCCCCCAGTGCCAAGATCATCATGCTGACGATCAGCGACGAGGAGGCCGACCTCTACGACGCGATCAAGGCGGGCGCCACCGGCTATCTCCTCAAGGAGATCTCCACCGATGAAGTGGCCACCGCGATTCGCGCCGTGGCCGACGGCCAGTCGCAGATCAGCCCGTCGATGGCGTCCAAACTGCTGACCGAGTTCAAATCGATGATTCAGCGCACCGACGAACGCAGGCTCGTTCCGGCGCCGCGCCTCACCGACCGGGAACTGGAAGTCCTCAAACTGGTCGCCACGGGAATGAACAACCGTGATATCGCCAAGGAGTTGTTCATCTCCGAGAACACCGTGAAGAACCATGTCCGCAACATCCTGGAGAAGCTGCAACTGCACTCCCGGATGGAAGCCGTGGTCTACGCGATGCGGGAGAAGATCCTCGAAATCCGCTGATGGTATGCAGAGCCGGCCGTCTGACCCTGTTGGGTAATGGAGGCCCGGTGAAGGCCTCAGAGGGCGAGAAGGGCCTCAAAGGGCGGGAAGGGCCTCAGAGGGCGGTGAGCGCGTCCGCCAGCGGGCCGCGCAGCGCGGGCGCGTCGACCCGCTCCACCCGTACGTCCGAGCAGCCGACCCACTCCGCCGCCTCCCGCAGCGCCTGGGCCATCGGCCCCACGGCCCTGGGGGTCTCCAGGGACACCTGCTTCGCCACCAGCGTCTTCCCCTCCCGCGCCGGGTCGACACGGCCCAGCAGCCTTCCCCCGGACAGCAAGGGCATCGCGAAGTAGCCGTACACCCGCTTGGGCTTGGGCACATACGCCTCCAGCCGGTGGGTGAAGCCGAAGATCCGCTCCGTACGGGCCCGCTCCCAGATGAGGGAGTCGAACGGCGACAGCAGCGTCGTGCGGTGCCGCCCCCTCGGAGCGGTCGCCAGCGCCTCCGGATCGGCCCAGGCCGGCTTCCCCCAGCCCTCGACGGTCACCGGCACCAGCCCCGAGTCCGCGATCACGGCGTCGACCTGCTCGCCCTTGAGGCGGTGGTAATCGGCGATATCGGCGCGCGTACCGATACCGAGCGACTGGCCCGCGAGCCGTACGAGCCGGCGCAGACACTCCGCGTCCTCCAGATCGTCATGGAGGAACTCGTCGGGGACGGCACGCTCCGCGAGGTCGTAGACCCGCTTCCAGCCGCGCCGCTGCGTGCACACGACCTCGCCGTACATGAGCGCGCGCTCGACGGCGACCTTCGCCTCGGACCAGTCCCACCACGGCCCGCCGTTCTTGGCGCCGCCCAGCTCCGTGGCGGTCAGCGGGCCCTCGGACTCCAGCTGCTTGATCACCGTCTCGTACGCGCCGTCCGCCAGCTCGTGGTACCAGTGCGGGCGGGCGCGGTAGGCGCGCCGGCGGAAGGCGAAGTGCGGCCACTCCTCGATCGGCAGGATGCACGCCGCGTGCGACCAGTACTCGAAGGCGTGTGGCCGCGCCGGTGACGTACCGGCCGGGGCCGGGGTCCAGTACGCGTCCTCGACCGTCCTGCGGCCGACGGCGCCCAGACGTGCGTACGGAATCAGTTCGTGCGACCGTGCCAGCACCGAGATCGTGTCCAGCTGGACGGCGCCGAGATGGCGCAGCACCCCCCGCGCCCCGCCACGCCGGTCGGGGGCGCCGAGGAAACCCTGGGCGCGCAGCGCTATCCGGCGGGCCTCGTCGGCGGACAGCTCGGTGGTGGCGGGCGGCACAGCAGTCGTCATGAACCGCACGATAGACGGCGGCACTGACAGTCAGACCCGCGCGGGCGCGTTCAAGCGCCCCTCACCCGCACACACAGGCCCCACGGGCGCGCAACAGGTCCCCACGGGCATCGGAGGCACGCCGGTGTCCCCCGGGAGCGCTCAGGTGCCCGCCGGCACATTCCCCTCCCGGGAGGGGAGGTACGGGAGGGCTCCCGAAAGCCCCAGATCGGATGGGAGCAGCGCGCCTATCCATACGTCCCGCAGCGTGTCCCTGTGGAGCAGCGCGGCGCGCAGCACGCCCTCCAGCACGAAACCGGCCTTCTCCGCGACGGCCCGCGAGCCCGCGTTGCCGGCCTCGGCGCGCCACTCCAGGCGCTGCGCGCCCAGCGCCGTGAAGACCCAGTGGGCCACCGCCCGCACGGCTTCGGTCGTATAGCCCCGGCCACGGTGCTCCCGCGCCGTCCAGTAGCCGATCTCCCAGGTGCCCGACTGGCAGTGTGCGTTGACCGCGCCCAGCACCGGGCCCCCGCCCCGGGGCACCACACCGAAGGTGCATATGGTCGCCGTACGCCAGCCGTCCGGGACGATCCGCTCGATGAAGTGCGCCGCGTGCCGGCGTTCGTACGGTGCGGGAATCGGGATCCACCGCTGGATCTCCGGGTCCTGGCAGACCGCGAGGACATCGTCGATGTCGTCCGGCGTGAGGGGGCGCAGCAGCAGGCGCTCGGTGCTGAGAGTGACGGGTTCCATACCCGGATTCTGCTGAGCGGGTGTCCCCCGGCACGAGTGCTTTTCCCGTCCCACCGGCACCTTCCACGGGTTCCGCGCGTTCTCCATGCGGGTACCGGCGGGCCCGCGTGACCTCGGCCCTCCCTGTGCGGGCGGGTCCTCGCTTACGATGGCCGTTGCGGTGGGGCCCGCCTGCCGTGCCCGCGCCCGTGTCCGTATCCGACCCACGTGCCAGGCCCGACCGGCAAGGAGACCAACCTCAGTGTCCGTCTTCAACAAGCTCATGCGTGCAGGCGAAGGCAAGATCCTGCGCAAACTGCACCGCATCGCGGACCAGGTCAACTCCATCGAAGAGGATTTCGTAACCCTCTCCGACGCCGAGTTGAGGGCGCTCACCGCCGAGTACAAAGAGCGGTACGCCGACGGTGAGAGCCTTGACGACCTGCTCCCCGAGGCCTTCGCGACCGTCCGCGAGGCGGCCAAGCGCGTCCTCGGCCAGCGTCACTACGATGTGCAGCTGATGGGCGGCGCCGCCCTGCACCTCGGTTATGTCGCCGAGATGAAGACCGGTGAGGGCAAGACCCTCGTCGGCACGCTGCCCGCGTATCTCAACGCACTGTCCGGCAAGGGCGTCCACCTGATCACGGTGAACGACTACCTGGCCGAGCGCGACTCCGAGATGATGGGCCGCGTCCACAAGTTCCTCGACCTCCAGGTCGGCTGCATCCTGGCGAACATGTCGCCCGCGCAGCGCCGGGAGCAGTACGCCTGCGACATCACGTACGGCACGAACAACGAGTTCGGGTTCGACTACCTGCGCGACAACATGGCGTGGTCCCGGGACGAGCTGGTCCAGCGCGGCCACAACTACGCCATCGTCGACGAGGTCGACTCGATCCTCGTGGACGAGGCCCGTACGCCGCTGATCATCTCCGGCCCCGCCGACCAGGCCACCAAGTGGTACGGCGACTTCGCCAAGCTGGTCACACGGCTGACCAGGGGCGAGGCGGGCAACCCGCTCAAGGGCGTCGAGGAGACCGGCGACTACGAGGTCGACGAGAAGAAGCGCACCGTGGCCATTCATGAGCCCGGTGTGTCCAAGGTCGAGGACTGGCTGGGCATCGACAACCTGTACGAGTCGGTGAACACCCCGCTCGTCGGTTATCTGAACAACGCCATCAAGGCCAAGGAACTGTTCAAGAACGACAAGGACTATGTCGTCATCGACGGCGAAGTCATGATCGTCGACGAGCACACCGGCCGTATCCTCGCCGGCCGCCGCTACAACGAGGGCATGCACCAGGCGATCGAGGCGAAGGAAGGGGTGGACATCAAGGACGAGAACCAGACCCTCGCCACGATCACCCTGCAGAACTTCTTCCGCCTCTACGGCAAACTCTCCGGCATGACCGGTACGGCCATGACCGAGGCCGCCGAGTTCCACCAGATCTACAAGCTGGGCGTCGTGCCGATCCCGACGAACCGGCCGATGGTCCGCATGGACCAGTCCGACCTGATCTACCGCACCGAGGTCGCCAAGTTCGCGGCCGTCGTCGACGACATCGCGGAGAAGCACGAGAAGGGGCAGCCGATCCTGGTCGGCACCACCTCGGTCGAGAAGTCCGAGTACCTCTCGCAGCAGCTCAACAAGCGTGGTGTCCAGCACGAGGTGCTCAACGCCAAGCAGCACGACCGGGAGGCGACGATCGTCGCCCAGGCCGGCCGCAAGGGCGCTGTCACCGTCGCCACGAACATGGCGGGACGCGGTACGGACATCAAGCTCGGCGGCAACCCCGACGATCTCGCGGAGGCGGAGCTGCGTCAGCGCGGGCTGGACCCCGTCGAGCATGTCGAGGAGTGGGCCGCCGCCCTGCCGGCCGCGCTGGAGAAGGCCGAGCAGGCCGTGAAGGCGGAGTTCGAGGAGGTCAAGGACCTCGGCGGGCTGTACGTGCTGGGCACCGAGCGGCACGAATCGCGCCGTATCGACAACCAGCTGCGCGGTCGTTCCGGACGTCAGGGCGACCCCGGTGAGTCCCGCTTCTACCTCTCCCTCGGCGATGACCTGATGCGGCTGTTCAAGGCGCAGATGGTCGAGCGCGTGATGGCCATGGCCAATGTGCCGGACGATGTCCCGATCGAGAACAAGATGGTGACGCGGGCCATCGCCTCCGCCCAGTCCCAGGTCGAGCAGCAGAACTTCGAGACGCGTAAGAACGTCCTGAAGTACGACGAGGTGCTCAACCGGCAGCGTGAGGTCATCTATGGCGAGCGCCGCCGTGTCCTGGAGGGCGAGGACCTCCAGGAGCAGGTGCGCCACTTCATGGACGACACGATCGACGCGTACATCCAGGCGGAGACCGTCGAGGGCTTCGCCGAGGAGTGGGACCTCGACCGGCTCTGGGGAGCCTTCAAGCAGCTCTACCCGGCGAAGGTCACGGTGGACGAGCTGGAGGACGCGACGGGCGACCGCGCCGGGATCACCGCCGAGTTCATCGCGGAGTCCGTCAAGGACGACATCTACGCCCAGTACGAGGCGCGGGAGAACCAGCTCGGCTCGGACATCATGCGTGAGCTGGAGCGGCGCGTGGTGCTGTCCGTCCTGGACCGCAAGTGGCGCGAGCACCTCTACGAGATGGACTACCTCCAGGAGGGCATCGGCCTGCGTGCCATGGCGCAGAAGGACCCGCTGGTCGAGTACCAGCGCGAGGGCTTCGACATGTTCAACGCCATGATGGACGGCATCAAGGAGGAGTCCGTCGGTTATCTGTTCAACCTGGAGGTCCAGGTCGAGCAGCAGGTCGAGGAGGTCCCGGTGCAGGACGCGGGCGAGCGTCCCTCGCTCGCCAAGAAGGACGACGCGGTGCCCGCGGGCGCCCCCCGTCCGGAGATCCGCGCGAAGGGTCTCGAAGCCCCGCAGCGGCCCGACAGGCTGCACTTCTCCGCTCCCACGGTGGACGGCGAGGGCGGCATCGTCGAGGGCGACTTCCAGAGCGAGAGCGCCGAGGGTCCGACGCGCTCGACGTCGGACGGGATGACGCGCGCGGAGCGCCGTAAGGCCCAGAAGGGCACGAGCGGCGGGCGTCGCCGCAAGAAGTAGGCGTGAGTGAGGGCGGGCCGGGGCGCACGGTGAGTGCGCGCCCCGGCCCGCCCTCATGTGCGCGGTCAGGTCCGTTCTCCGCCCAGCTCGACCGCCGCGCACCGCCAGCGCAGGTCGGCGCCCTGTTCCAGCCGGAAGGCCATGGCGCGGACCTGATCGCCCGCGGAGATGCTGGCGGCGGCCTCGACCGCTCCCGGGCGCGGCTGGAAGGCGCGGCAGGTACGGATGACGGGTCGGGCGCCCCGTGCCCTGAGCGGGGTGCCGGGCGCGAGGCGTACGAGCTGTTCGTACGCCTCGCCGATGGTCTGGCCGAGCATCCAGTGCACGGGTCGCCGGCCGCTCAGGACGGCGAGCAGGCGCTCCGCGAAGAGTTCGTGCGGCGGCGGGAGGTGCGGGCGCCGCCGCGGGCCCCCGGCACCGGGCCCGCGCTGGTCGCGCCGGCCGGGTGGCCGTGCGGTGACGGTGCTCCGGGTCCTCGCCGTGCCGGTCGGATTGGTGGTGCCGGTCCTGTTCACGCAGATCGCCCCCGTTCTGCCCGGCCGGGTTGGATACCGGCCGGTAACTTTTGTTGGGGGATCTTTTACGGGCCCTTGGGGGACCGCCGCAAGACCGGTGCGGACACGGAGCGCCCGGCGCCGAAGTCACCTATTCGGATGATGGGCGGACGGCACGCCGCCCGGTGGAGAGGTGGTGCGCCGCTCTCGGTGGACGCCTGAGGCCGCCATGAGCGTCACCCCGAAGAGGGACTGCCGCACGTATCCTTAGGTGCTCTCCCGACTACGAAAGCGACCAGCCATGCGCGTCTACGTCCCCCTGACCCTTCCCGGTCTCGCAGAGGCGCACAAGACGGGTGAGCTGGGGCCGGGACCACTGACCGCGTACGCCGTGACTCCTGGGCTGCGCGAGTGGTACGTCTCCGACGACATCGAGGAGCTGGAGTACGCGGCCCTCAACCGCGCCGCCGCGGCCTCGCTCCGGCTGCTCGCCGCCGATCCGGTGGCCGGACGCCGCAGGGTGGTCGTGGCCGCCGATGTGCCGGACAGGGAAGCCGTGTCGGATCCCGACCGCGGACCGGACGACGCGGGCCTCGGTGAGGTGCGGATCGCCGATGCGATCGCGCTGTCGAAGGCGGCGGCGGTGCATGTCGACTCCGACGAGGCGGACGCCGATGTCTCGGCCGCGGCGGCGGCGCTGGGCGCGGCGGACCACGGAGACGACGACGCGCAGTTCACGGTGGACGGCGCGGAGGACCACGAACTGCTCTGGTACGCCGTCCAGGAGATCCCGAACCTGGTCGGCTGAGCGGTCGGCGGCGGGCCCGGCCGGCCGCCTCCGAGCCCGCCGCCGGCGGCCCGCAGGGGCTCCGCCAAGGCCGTTGTCAGACCCGGCCGGTACCTTTTTCGGCATGGGGAAGCAGAACACGCATCTGGTGTGGGACTGGAACGGCACGATCCTCGACGACATCGAGGCGGTCATCGGGGCGACCAACGCGGCCTTCGCGGAGATAGGGCTGGAGTCCATCACGCTGGACACCTACCGCGAGCTGTACTGCGTCCCGGTCCCGAAGTTCTACGAGCGACTGATGGGCCGCCTGCCGACGGACGCCGAGTGGGTCGTCATGGACGAGACCTTCCACCGCCACTACACGGAGCGGCGGGCCGCCTGCGGGCTCACCAAGGGCGTCGAGGAGCTGCTGTCGCAGTGGCGACTGGCCGGGGACAGCCAGTCGCTGCTGAGCATGTACGGGCACGAGCAGCTGGTTCCGGTGGTGCGGGGGTACGGGATCGAGGGCCACTTCCTCCGCGTCGACGGCCGCACGGGCCCGTCCGGCGGCAGCAAGGCGGTTCACATGGAGCGCCATCTGACCGCGCTGGCGTCGGGCGGCGCGATATCCGCCGAGCGGACGGTGGTGATCGGCGACGCGGTGGACGACGCGCTGGCGGCGGCGCATGTGGGCGCCCGTGCCGTGCTGTACACGGGGGGCTCGAACAGCCGGGCCAGCCTGGAGGCGGTGGGCGTACCGGTGGTGGACACGCTCGCGGAGGCGGTCGACACGGCGCGGCGTCTGACGTCCTGACAGCGTCTGACGTCCTGCCGCCGGTGCGACCGTCAGGGGGGCGACGGCAGGGGGCCACCGGCAGGCGGGCGGCCCGCCGGTGGGCCTGTCGGGAGCGTCGGGAACGCCCGGGACGCCCGGGAGCGACGGGCGTCGCGGTGCCGGGGGTGCGCCCGGGAGCCCCGGGCGCACCCCCGGTTCTCCGGGGCTTCGCCGGGGTCAGGTCACCGGGGCCTTCGCGCGCAGAACGGTGAGGAATTCACGCATCCAGGCCGGATGGTCGGGCCAGGCACGGGAGGAGACGAGCGCGCCGTCCACCACCGCCTCCGTGTCCTGGAAGGTGGCCCCGGCCGCCTGCATGTCCAGCTCCAGGGCCGGATAGGCGGTGACCCGGCGGCCGGCCAGCTCACCGATCGCGGCCGTCAGCAGCGGTCCGTGACAGATCTGGGCGACGGGCTTGTCGGCGTCGAAGAAGGACTTGAGGATCTTGCGCAGCTCCGGGTCGCCGCGCAGATACTCGGGGGCGCGCCCGCCCGGGATCACCAGAGCGGCGTACTGCCCCGCGTCGACCTCGGCGAAGGCCAGATCGGCGGGCCAGGTGTAGCCGGGCTTCTCGGTGTAGGTGTCGAATCCTGGCTCGAAGTCATGGACCACGAACTGGAGCTTCTTACGGGTCGGAGCGGCGATATGGACCTCGTACCCCTCCTCGCGCAGACGCTGGTACGGGTAGAGCACTTCCAGCGACTCGGCGGCGTCGCCGGTGACGATGAGAACCTTGGCTGCCATGACTGCTCCCGGAGAGAGTGTGTCGGTCTGTCCACCTGTCGACCAGTGTCGTCCTGTGGACCAGTGTCGTCCCGGTCGGCGCGCGTCGGCGAGGGTTCTGTGCCGCGCCCGGCCGTGAGCGGGGGAGGGGCGTCCGTGTCGCTGTCCAGAGTGTCAAAGTTGTTGCCCCGTATTTGTACACATGCGGCTCATGACGGCGCCCGGGTCAAGGGCGATAGCCTGGTGCCCGTGATCAGCGCGATATGCCGTGGGGGCAGCGAAGCCCTCCGCCTGCGCCCGGGCCGCTACCGCGTCCGGGCGATCGCTGGTCCCCCAGGGCCGGTCCTCTCGGGACAGGACCTTGATCCGGGCCGACAGCCAAAATTGCCAAATAACGCTCCGGACATCTCTCATCGCGGCATAACGTCGACTCAGACCGGAAACCCCGCGTCGTGGCGTTGTGTCGCTTCCTTCACCTACGTCACGCAACGGCGCGCGACAGGAGCCAGAGGACATGCAGACCAAGCTGGACGAAGCCAAGGCCGAGCTGCTCGAACAGGCGGCTCGGGCCGCTGAGAACAGCCCGGTGGGGGGAACCGGGGGGCTGGGGGCCGGCCCCCGGGAGGACGAGGCCTCGGCCGGATCCCGCGGCGCGGGACAGGGGGACGGTCCCGACCGGGACGGCCTTCTCGCGTACCTCCAGCGCTACTACCTGCACACCGCTCCCGAGGACCTGGCCGACCGTGACCCGGTCGACATCGTCGGCGCGGCGCTCTCGCACTACCGGCTGGCCGCCAATCGCCCCCAGGGCACGGCGAACGTACGGGTGCACACCCCGACCGTCGAGGAGAACGGCTGGACCTGCCGCCACTCCGTGGTCGAGGTCGTCACCGACGACATGCCGTTCCTGGTCGACTCCGTCACCAATGAGCTCTCGCGTCAGGGCCGCGGCATCCACGCCGTGATCCATCCGCAGATCGCCGTACGGCGCGATGTCACCGGCAAGCTGATCGAGGTGCTGCCCGAGGAGGCGGTCACCGCCGCGGAGCCCCGGCACGACGTGTTCATCGAGTCCTGGATCCATGTCGAGGTCGACCGCGAGACCGACCAGGCCGATCTCCAGCAGATGACCTCCGACCTGCTGCGGGTCCTCTCCGATGTCCGCGAGACCGTCGAGGACTGGGAGAAGATGCGGGACGCCGCGCTGCGCATCGCCGAGGAGCTGCCCAGCGAGCCGACCGCCGACGATCTGCGCGAGCAGGAGGTCGAGGAGGCCCGGGAGCTGCTGCGCTGGCTCGCCGCCGACCACTTCACCTTTCTCGGCTACCGCGAATATCAGCTGACGGACAGTGACGCCCTCTCCGCCGTGCCCGGCACCGGACTCGGCGTGCTGCGCTCCGACCCGGCGCACACCGGCGACGAGGACCATCCGGTCAGCCCGTCCTTCAGCCGGCTGCCCGCCGACGCCCGCGCCAAGGCCCGCGAGCACAAGCTGCTCGTCCTCACCAAAGCCAACAGCCGCGCCACGGTCCACCGGTCGGGCTATCTCGACTACGTCGGCGTCAAGAAGTTCGACGCCAAGGGCAATGTCGTCGGTGAGCGGCGCTTCCTCGGGCTCTTCTCCTCGGCCGCGTACACCGAGTCCGTGCGCCGGGTCCCGGTGATCCGCCGCAAGGTCGCCGAGGTCCTGGAGAGCGCGGGCCTCTCGCCCAACAGCCACGACGGCCGCGATCTGCTCCAGATCCTGGAGACCTACCCGCGCGACGAGCTCTTCCAGACGCCCGTCGACGAACTCCGCTCCATCGTCACCAGCGTGCTCTATCTCCAGGAGCGCAGGCGGCTGCGGCTCTACCTCCGCCAGGACGAGTACGGGCGCTACTACTCCGCCCTCGTCTATCTGCCGCGCGACCGCTACACCACGGGCGTCCGGCTCCGGCTCGTCGAGATCCTCAAGGAGGAACTCGGCGGGACCAGCGTCGACTTCACGGCGTGGAACACGGAATCGATTCTGTCGCGGCTGCACTTCGTCGTCCGCGTCCCCCGGGGCACCCAGCTGGCCAAGCTCACCGACGCCGACACCGAGCGGATCGAGGCCCGGCTCGTCGAGGCCGCCCGCTCCTGGGCGGACGCCTTCGGCGAGGCGCTGACCGCCGAGTGCGGTGAGGAGCGCGCCGCCGAGCTGCTGCGCAGGTACGGCTCCGCCTTCCCCGAGGGCTACAAGGCCGATCACTCCCCGCGCGCCGCCGTCGCCGACCTGGCCCATCTGGAGGCGGTCACCCGGGCCGAGGCGGGGCCGGACTTCGCGCTCTCGCTGTACGAGCCGGTCGGCGCGGGCCCCGGCGAGCGCCGCTTCAAGATCTACCGCTCGGGCGAGCAGGTCTCCCTCTCCGCCGTGCTGCCGGTGCTCCAGCGGCTCGGTGTCGAGGTCGTGGACGAGCGCCCCTACGAGCTGCGCTGCTCGGACCGTACACACACCTGGATCTACGACTTCGGCCTGCGGCTGCCCCAGGGCGGCGGGGGCGACTATCTCACCGAGGACGACCGTCAGCGCTTCCAGGACGCCTTCGCCGCCGTCTGGACCGGGGCCGCGGAGAACGACGGCTTCAACTCCCTCGTCCTGCGGGCCGGTCTGGACTGGCGGCAGGCGATGGTGCTGCGCGCCTACGCCAAGTACCTGCGCCAGTCCGGCTCGACCTTCAGCCAGGACTACATGGAGGACACCCTCCGCAGCAATGTGCACACCACCCGGCTGCTGGTCTCCCTCTTCGAGGCCAGGATGTCACCGGGCCGCCAGCGCGCCGGTACGGAGCTGACGGAGGCGATGCTGGAGGAGCTGGACGGCGCCCTGGACCAGGTCGCGAGCCTGGACGAGGACCGTATCCTCAGGTCCTTCCTCACCCTCATCAAGGCCACGCTGCGGACCAACTTCTTCCAGCGCGCCGGCGGGAGCGACGGCCAGAGCGGCCCGAAGGGCCAGCCGAGCCGGGGGACCACCACGGGTGAGCACCACAGCTATGTGTCGATGAAGTTCGACCCGCAGGCCATCCCCGATCTGCCCGCGCCCCGCCCGGCGTACGAGATCTGGGTGTACTCCCCGCGCGTCGAGGGCGTCCATCTGCGCTTCGGCAAGGTGGCCCGCGGCGGTCTGCGCTGGTCCGACCGGCGCGAGGACTTCCGTACGGAGATCCTCGGCCTGGTCAAGGCGCAGATGGTCAAGAACACCGTGATCGTGCCGGTCGGCGCCAAGGGCGGCTTCGTCGCCAAGCAGCTGCCCGACCCGGCCGCGGACCGGGACGCCTGGCTCGCCGAGGGCATCGCCTCGTACAAGATCTTCATCTCGGCGCTGCTCGACATCACGGACAACATGGTGGCGGGCGAGGTCGTGCCGCCGGCCGATGTGGTCAGGCACGACGAGGACGACACCTATCTGGTCGTCGCCGCGGACAAGGGCACGGCGAGTTTCTCCGACATCGCCAATGACGTCGCGGTCGCCTACCACTTCTGGCTCGGGGACGCCTTCGCCTCCGGCGGCAGCGCCGGCTACGACCACAAGGGCATGGGCATCACGGCGCGCGGCGCCTGGGAGTCCGTCAAGCGGCACTTCCGCGAGCTCGGCCATGACACCCAGACCGAGGACTTCACGGTCGTCGGCGTCGGTGACATGTCCGGTGACGTGTTCGGCAACGGCATGCTGCTCTCCGAGCACATCAGGCTGGTCGCGGCCTTCGACCACCGGCACATCTTCCTCGACCCGCACCCGGACGCGGCCATCTCGTACGCCGAGCGCCGCAGGCTCTTCGAGCTGCCGCGCTCGTCGTGGGCCGACTACGACAAGGGGCTGCTGTCGCAGGGCGGCGGAATCCACCCCCGCAGCGCCAAGTCGATCGCCATCAACGCGCATGTGCGGGAAGCGCTCGGCATCGAGCCCGGGGTCGCCAAGCTGACGCCCGCCGAGCTGATGAAGGCGATCCTCCAGGCCCCGGTGGACCTGCTGTGGAACGGCGGCATCGGTACGTATGTGAAGGCCTCCACCGAGACGGACGCCGACGTCGGCGACAAGGCCAACGACGCGATCCGCGTCAACGGCGAGGCCCTGCGGGTCCAGGTCGTCGGCGAGGGCGGCAATCTGGGGCTGACCCAGCTCGGCCGTATCGAGTTCGCGCGGCGCGGCGCCGGCGGCGAGGGCGGCAAGGTCAACACCGACGCCATCGACAACAGCGCGGGCGTGGACACCTCCGACCACGAGGTGAACATCAAGATCCTGCTCAACAGCCTGGTCACGGACGGCGACATGACCGTCAAGCAGCGCAACACCCTGCTCGCCGCGATGACCGACGAGGTCGGCGCGCTGGTGCTGCGCAACAACTACGCGCAGAACACCGCGCTCGCCAACGCCGTGGCCCAGGCCCCGTCCCTGCTCCATGCCCACCAGCGGTTCATGCGCCGGCTGGTGCGCGACGGACATCTCGACAGGGCGCTGGAGTTCCTGCCCAGCGACCGGCAGATCCGCGACCTCCTCAACGCGGGCCGGGGCCTGTCCCAGCCCGAACTGGCCGTGCTGCTCGCCTACACCAAGATCACGGTGGCGGAGGAGCTGATCCACACGGAGCTGCCCGACGACCCGTTTCTGCGCAAGCTGCTGCACGCGTACTTCCCGCAGGCGCTGCGGGAGAAGTTCCCCGAGCAGATCGACACGCACGCGCTGCGCCGCGAGATCGTGACGACGGTGCTCGTCAACGACACCGTCAATACCGGTGGTTCGACCTTCCTGCACCGGCTGCGGGAGGAGACAGGGGCGTCGACCGAGGAGATCGTACGGGCCCAGGCCGCGGCCCGGGAGATCTTCGGGCTCAACGCGGTCTGGGACGCCGTCGAGGCGCTGGACAACGAGGTGGCGGCCGACGTCCAGACCCGGATCAGGCTGCACTCGCGCCGGCTGGTCGAGCGCGGTACGCGCTGGCTGCTGGGCAACCGGCCGCAGCCGCTGGAGATCGCCGAGACCATCGAGTTCTTCGCCGCGAGGGTCGAGCGGGTCTGGGCGCAGCTGCCCCCGATGCTGCGCGGCGCGGAGCTGGAGTGGTACCAGCGGATCCTGGCGGAGCTGACCGAGGCGGGGGTCCCGGAGGAGCTGGCCCTGCGCGTGGCGAGCTTCTCGTCCGCCTTCCCGACGCTCGACATCGTGGCGATCGCGGACCGTACGGACCAGGACCCGCTGTCCGTCGCCGAGGTGTACTACGACCTTGGTGACCGGCTGCGGATCAGCCGGCTGATGGACCGGATCGTGGAGCTGCCGCGGGCCGACCGCTGGCAGTCCATGGCCCGCGCCTCCATTCGTGAGGACCTGTACGCGGCGCACGCCGCGCTGACGGCGGACGTACTGGCCGTGGGCGACGGCGACTCGACGCCCGAGGAGCGCTTCACGGCGTGGGAGCGGAAGAACGCCGCGATCATCGGCCGTTCGCGCGCCACGCTGGAGGAGATCCAGGGGTCGGACGCGTTCGATCTGGCGAATCTGTCGGTCGCGATGCGGACGATGCGCACGCTGCTGCGTACGCACGGCTGAGCGGCGCGGCGGCGGAGAAGGCGGCGAGAAGGGGCGCCGGGCTCATCGTGAGCCGGGCGCCCCTTCCCGTGCCGGTCCCGTGCGGGTTACTTCTTCCTGCCGGTGAACTCCTCGTACGCCGCGACGACCTCCCGCGCCGGGCCGTCCATCCGCAGCGTCCCCGACTCCAGCCACAGCGCCCGGTCACAGGTGTCGAGGATGGTCTTGTCGCTGTGGCTGACCAGGAAGACCGTGCCGGCCTCCGCGCGCAGTTCGGCGATGCGCTGCCGGCTGCGGTGCTGGAACCTGGCGTCGCCGGTGGACAGCGCCTCGTCGATCAGCAGGACGTCATGGCTCTTGGCCGCGGCGATGGAGAAGCGCAGTCGGGCGCCCATGCCCGAGGAGTACGTCCGCATCGGCAGCGAGATGAAATCGCCCTTCTCGTTGATGCCGGAGAACTCCACGATGTCGTCGTAGCGGCCACGGACCTGCTCCCGTGTCATCCCCATCGCGAGCCCGCCGAGGATGACGTTCCGTTCGCCGGTCAGATCGCTCATCAGCGCCGCGTTGACGCCGAGGAGCGAGGGCTGGCCCCGGGTGAAGACCTTGCCCCGAGACGGCGGCAGCAGCCCCGCGATCGCCTTCAGCAGGGTCGACTTGCCGGATCCGTTGGAGCCGATCAGGCCGATGGCCTCGCCCTTGTACGCGGCGAAGCTGACGCCCTTGACGGCGTGCACCTCGCGCGCGCCGGGCGCCGACCGGCGCGAGACGATCCGGCTCAGTGCCGAGGTGGCGCTGCCCCGGCCACCGCGGGTGCCGTGCACCGTATAGGTGACGTGGACGCCGTCGGCGACGACGGTGGGGACGCGTTCCGGCGGGGTGGGCCGCTCGGTGGTCTCCGTACCCTTCCTCTTCTCAGCCACGTCCGTACTCCTCCTCGGCCTTCCAGAAGAACAGGAATCCGCCGACACCCGCGAGCAGGGCCCAGCCGAGGGCGACGGCCCAGCTGTGCGGGGGCAGTTGACCGGCGGTATAGCTGTCGATGAGCGCGAAGCGCATCAGATCGATGTAGACGGCGGCCGGATTGCACTCCAGGATCACCGTCACCGCGTGCGGCAGCCCGCCGCCGCTCGTGACCTTGTCGACGCTCCACATCACGCCCGACGCGTACATCCAGGTGCGCAGCAGGAACGGCATCAGCTGCGAGATGTCCGGTGTCCTGGCCGCGAGCCGGGCCACGGCCATCGAGACCCCGGTGTTGAAGAGCGACTGGAGCAGCAGCGCCGGTATCGCGAGCAGCCAGCCGACCGAGGGGTACTGGCCGAAGCAGGCCAGGATCACCACCAGCGCGGCCATGGAGAACAGCAGTTGCTGGAGCTGCTGGAGCGCGAGCCCGATCGGCAGGGCGGCGCGCGGGAAGTGCAGGGCCCGTACGAGGCCGAGGTTGCCGGAGATCGCGCGGGTGCCCGCCATGATCGAGTTCGAGGTGAAGGTCCAGATGAAGACGCCCGTGACCAGGAACGGGACGAAGTCCGGCACGCCGTGCTTGGTGTTGAGCAGCACACCGAAGATGAAGTAGTAGACCGTCGCGTTCAGCAGCGGGGTCATGATCTGCCAGATCTGGCCCAGCTTCGCCTGGCTGTACTGGGCGGTCAGCCGCGCGGTGGCGAAGGCGCCGATGAAATGGCGGCGCGACCACAGGGCGCGGAGATAGTCGGGCAGGGCGGGGCGGGCGCCGCTCACGGTCAGACCGTGGCGGCGGGCGAGGGCGCCGAGATCGGTCTCTGGCCCAGTGCCGGTCCCGGTCCCGGGCTCTTGGGCCGGTGGGACTGATGAGTCCGGTGCGGCCGGTGTGATCGTCTGGCTCACGGAAGGTCGCTTTCGACGGTGTTCTCAGGGCGATGCCAACGACGGAACGGGCACGTATCGTCGTAACGCCAAAGGTAGGACGGAGTACGTCGCAACGCAACCGTGTCGTCGTCACGTCGACCGGCGCTATGCTCGTACGCGATGACTACCGACCCCCGTGCCACGGACCCCCGGACCAGCGCCCCGCGCACCGCACGCCGCGTCCCGGCGGGCGCCGCCGTGCTCCGGGAGGACGTGACCGACGCCATCCGCGCCGCCGTCTTCGAGGAACTGGCCGCCGTGGGCTTCGCCCGGATGTCCATCGAGGGCATCGCGCGCCGGGCCGGGGTCGGCAAGACCGCCGTCTACCGCCGCTGGAAGTCCAAGCTGGAGCTCGTCCTCGATCTGGTCTCCGCCTTCGCGGAGCGAGGGCTGCCCGCACCCGGGACCGGCTCGCTGCACGGCGATGTGCGCGCCCTGCTCGAAGTGGCCTCCCACGCCCTGCGCCACCCGGTGGCCTCACAGGTCATCCCTGACCTCCTCGTGGAGGCCGCCCGCCATCCCGAGATCTCCGACGCGATCAAGGCCGCGCTGCTCGACGGACAGCGGGGCATCGCGGCGGTGATCGTCCGCGCGGCGGTCGAACGCGGTGAGCTTCCCGAGGGCGCGGACGCCGACCGGGCGCTCGATCTGATCGTCGGACCGCTCTACTGGCGGCTTGTGGTGGTCAGGAGCGAACTGCCCCCGGGCTATCTGGACGATCTGGCGGCCTCGGCGGTCGCGGCGCTCGGCCACCACGGCTGACCGTCGTCCGCCTCCCGCGCGGGCGGAACGCGCCTCGGCGGATCCGCCGTCCCGCCGTCCGCAGTCTCGCGGTCCGCCGTCTCGCCGAGGAAGACATGACGTACGACCCGCTCCGCCGCCCGCCCGTCGTCGTACGGACAGAAGCGCGCGCGGAACGCCGTACGCAGCTGACGGGAGCGCGAGCCGCGCCAGTGGCCCGTGGTGAAGATGTCGATCAGCTCGTCCTCGGTGCCCGCGACCACGCCCGGCGGGAACCCCCGGAGATCGAAGTACGTGCCCCTGGCCGCCTCGTACGCCTCGCGGTCCGCGTCGTGGATGACGATCGGCCGGTCGAGAGCCGCGTAGTCGAACATCAGCGACGAATAGTCCGTGAGGAGCGCGTCGGAGGCGAGACAGAGCCGCTCGACCGAGGGATGTCCGGAGACGTCGAGGATCCGCGGGTGCGGCGTGTACGGGAGCGGCGCGCCGTACGCGGGGTGCGCGCGGGCCAGCAGCACGAAGCGCGGGCCGAGCGACCGGGCCACTCGCTCTAGATCGAGCAGCTCGCACTGGCCCCCGCGGTAGTCGCGGTAGGTCGGCGCGTACAGGACGGCGGTGGCGTCCGCCGGGATGCCCAGCGAGTCGCGCAGCCTGGCGATATCGGCGGCCGTGGTGCGCAGGAAGACATCGGTGCGCGGATGGCCGTACTCCAGCGTCGTACCGGCCGGGAGGAAGGCCCGCTCCCTGACGAGGGTGGAGTGGCGGTTGGCCGAGAGGGAGTAGTCCCAGCGGCCCGCGTCGGCGAGCTGCCGGGTGAGGTCCCCGGCGCGCGCGGCGGCCGGGCGGTCCAGCAGGTCGAGGCCCATCGCCTTGAGCGGTGTCCCGTTGTGCGTCTGAAGCAGGATCTGCCCCCGCCGCTTCACCAGCCGGTGGTCGAAGCCCGTGTCGCTGACGAGATACGCGCAGCGGGCGAGCGCGGTCCAGTACGCGAAGGTCCCGGGGCGCACCTTGCGGGTGCCGGTCGGGACGGTGTGCTGGTACGCGGCCTCGCTGATCCAGGACGTGCGCAGGTGCGGGGCGAGTGCGCGCGCCTTCTCCTCGATGGCGGCCGGATTGCCGTGGTAGCCGCCGTGGCCGCAGGTCATGAAGACCGCGCGGTGGGCGCGGAGCGGTAGCCGCCGCTGGACGGCGTAGTGCAGGCGCAGCGCGCCCGCTCGTACGGTACGCAGCAGCGCGGTGGCGACACGGCCGAGACGTTTCCGCAGCTGACGCGCGGCCCGCAGCGCGCGGTACGTACGGTGCGCGCCGAGCCGCAGCAGCGCGTGCCGGGGGCGCCCGCCGCGCCCCGCGCCGGGGGCGCGATAACGGCGATGGTGGGCGCGGGCGCGGCGAAAGAACTCGGCGTGCGCCCGGCGCGGCAGCATGCCGTCGGTGGCGGCGAGCGCCGCGAGATGGTCGAGCATGCGCCGGTGGAGCACCGGGCGCCAGCGGGCCGCGCCGGGCGCCGCTGCCGCCCCGCCGGGTGCCGCTGCCGTGCCGGGCGGAGCTGCCGCCCCGCCGGGCCGCGCGTCCGCGTCGGGCCGTTCGTCCAGGAACGCGAAGACCCGGTCGTACGCGTCGAAGACCTCGTCGGCGTTCACGAATCCGGCGGTGCCGTCCTCGCCGCCGCGTCCGGGGCGGCGCGGACGAGCCCGGTGCCGTCGCTCGTCGCGCACACAGACCCGCTCCAGCGTGGTGACCGACTCGGCCGCGATGAGGACCGGACAGTTCCAGGCGGTGTCGGCGTGGTCCCCGGTCAGAAAGGCGAAGCCCTCGCGGACAAGGAACTCCCGGCGGTACGCGCTTCCCGAGGCCGCGGCGGGACAGCCGAGCAGATCGGGCCGGTCGGCCGGTGCGACGGACCCCCGGACGTCCTCGGGGTGGCCGGGGATGAGCACATCGGGATCGCCCGTCTCCTTGAGCCGGTCCGCGATCGCCCGGAGCGCGCCGGGCAGGAGCGTGGCGCCGCCGTCGAGGAAGATCGCGTAGTCGCCGGTGGCGCGGGCGAGACCGGCGTCCCGTGCCGGGCCCCCGCCGCCGTGCGCGGGCAGCCGGAGCGCGGTGATCCGGTGGTCGCGGGCGGCGAACTCGTCGATGAGCTCGCCGCAGGCGTCCGGCGAACCGTCGTCCACCGCGATCAGTTCGAGATCCTCGAAGGTCTGGTTCAGTACCGACTCCAGGCAGCCGCTGAGATATGCCTGGACCTGATACGCGGGGACGATGACGCTGAACCGGGTCATGGCCCGGGAACGGCCGGCGGGGCGAACTGGTTACGCCGCGGCCGGCCCACGGGGGACGTGCGGAACAGGTGTCCGGCCGGACAGCGCGACGGGGGAGGCGGGCCGTCCCATGACCCGTCCTCCCCCGCCAACACCCTTGGCCATGACGTTACTTGACGGCTCCCGCCATCACGCCCGTCACGAACTGCCGCTGGAACGCGAAGAACACCACCAGCGGAATGATCATCGACACGAAGGCGCCGGGCGCCAGGACGTCGATGTTGTTGCCGAACTGCCGTACCTGCTGCTGGAGCGCGACGGTGATCGGCGGGTTCTTCGAGTCCGCGAAGATCAGCGCGACCAGCATGTCGTTCCAGACCCAGAGGAACTGGAAGATGCCGAGCGAGGCGATCGCGGGACCGCCCAGTGGCATCACCACCCGTACGAACAGCCGTATCTCGCCCGCCCCGTCGAGCCGCGCGGCCTCCAGCAGCTCCCTCGGGATCTCCGCGAAGAAGTTTCGCAGCAGGAAGATCGCGAACGGCAGACCGAAGGCGACATGGAAGAGCACCACGCCGAACGTCGTCTCGAAGATGCCGACCGCGCCGAACAGCTTCGACACCGGCACGAGCGCGACCTGCACCGGGACCACCAGCAGCCCGACGACCACCAGGAACCACCAGTCGCGGCCCGGGAAGTCCATCCACGCGAAGGCGTATCCGGCGAGCGAGCCGATCACCACGACCAGGACCGTCGCCGGGACGGTGATCAGGATCGTGGAGAGCAGCGAGTTGGTGATCACGTCGTTGTCGAAGAGCCGAGAGTAGTTCTCGGTGGTGAGCTGCGCGGGCGCGGTGAAGACCTGCCACCAGCCGCTCGCGCTGATGTCCGTGGCGCCGCGCAGCGAGGAGATCAGCAGACCGATCGTGGGCATCAGCCAGAACAGGCCCACCAGGATCAGGAAGACCCGCATCGCCCCGCCGCCCGCGCGGGCCGCGATCCTGCTCGCGAGGGGCTGCTTCGCCTTGACCTTGATCGCACCGTCGTTCGTGGTCATCGGCGAGTCTCCCTTCGCATGCGTCGTATGTTGAACAGCATCACCGGGATCACCAGCAGGAGCAGCAGCACCGCGATGGCGCTGCCCACGCCGAGATCCGCGTCCGTACCGAACGACGAGCGGTACAGCTGGAGCGCCAGTACGTTCGCGTCGTCCTGGGACGAGCCCGGCGCGATGATGAAGACCAGGTCGAAGATCTTCAGTACGTTGATCATCAGCGTGACCAGGACGACCGCGAGCACCGGCGCCAGCAGCGGCACCGTGATCCGGCGGAAGACCTGCCACTCGGTGGCACCGTCCACCCGCGCGGCCTCCATGAGTTCACGGGGCACGCTCGCGAGCCCGGCCGCGATCAGCACCATCGCGAACCCGGCCCACATCCAGATGTAGCTGCCGATGATGGCGGGCGTGACCAGGGAGGGCCCGAGCCAGTCCACGCCGTTGTACGGCTCCCTGAAGTTCGCCGCGGGCAGTCTGAGCTGCGCGCCGTCGGCCGCCTCCGGCAGGCTGAACGTACCGTCGGCGGCGGCGGTCGTGGACGCGACGACCTTGCCGTCCTTGACCGCCTCCACCTTGATGCCCTTGAGGCCCAGTTCCTGGGCGTCGATGACATTGGGCTTGCCGCCGCCGCCCTTGGTGAAGTCCAGCCAGGCGGTGCCGGTGACCCGGCCGTCCGCCGTCCGCGCGGCCTTGGCAGGCGCCGCGTCGGACGGCATCTTCGCGGGCGCGACCCCGACCAGCGGGAGCAGGACCTCGGTCCCGGCGCTCGCCGGCTCCTTGGTGACGAACGCGCCGCCGCCCGCCGGTTTCAGTGGATGCACCGGCAGCGGACGCGCTCGGGGGAAGCCCGCCGATTCGCTGAATGTGTCGTGCACCCCCACCGCGACCGCGTTGGCGATGCCACGCTCCGGGTCCTGTTCGTACACGAGCCGGAAGATGATGCCCGAGGCGAGCATCGAGATCGCCATCGGCATGAAGATGACGAGCTTGAACGCCGTGCTCCAGCGCACTCGTTCGGTGAGTACGGCGAAGATCAGCCCGAGCGCGGTGGCGATGGTGGGCGCCACCACCACCCAGATCGCGTTGTTCTTGACCGCGGTCAGGATGGTGTCGTCGGTGAAGAGCTCGATGTAGTTGTCGAGCCCGGCGAAGCTGTCACCGGATTTGTCGAAGAACGACCGGTAGACCGAGAACCCGATGGGGTAGACCACGAGCGCGCCGAGCAGCACCAGCGCGGGCAGCAGGAAACCCGCCGCGACGATTTTACGTGTGCCTGTCACGCTCTTGCGTTTGCCCTTGCCGGGGGGCGCCGTCGCGGCGCCCCCCGTGACCGCTGACTTCACCGCGTCAGCTCGTGTACGCCTTGGCCGCGGCCGTCTCCAGCTGCTGCTGGATCGCCGCGACGTCCTTCGGGTTCTTCAGGAAGTCCTGGAGCGCCTTCCACTCGCCCGCCCCGGGCGTACCGCCGAACGACTGCGGCATCTGGTCCGACATGTCGAAGCGGAAGCTGTCGCCCGCGGCGATCAGCGCCTTGGCGATGTCGCGCTGGACGTCGTTCGGGTACGCGGCGGGGTCCAGGGACTTGTTCGGCGAGACGAAACCGCCCGCCTCCGCCCAGATCTTCGCGGCGTCCGTGGACGCCAGGAAGGTCAGCAGCGCCTGCGCGCCCTTGGTGTCCTTGAGCGCCACGGCCGCGTCACCACCGGTCACCACCGGGGCGTCGGGGCCCACCGCCGGGAACGGGAAGACCTTCGCGTCCGTACCGATCTTCGCCTCGGTCTGGCCGATGTTGACGCCGACGAAGTCACCTTCGAAGACCATCGCGCCCTTGGGCTGGTCGCCCCCGGTGAAGGTCTGGGTGACGGACGCGGGGAACTCCGTCTGGAGCGCGCCGTCCGTACCGCCCGCGATCAGATTCGGCTTGCCGAAGAGCTGACCGAGCGTGGTGAGCGCGTCCTTCACGGAGCCGTCGGTCCACTTGATCTCGTGCTTGGCGAGCTGGTCGTACTTCTCCGGGCCCGCCTGGGAGAGATAGATGTTCTCGAACCAGTCGGTGAGCGTCCAGCCGTCCGCGCCCGCGACCGAGACCGGGGTGACACCCGAGGCCGAGATCGTCTCGGCCGTCTTCAGCAGGTCCTGCCAGGTCTTGGGGGCCACGGCGCCCGCGTTCTCGAACGCGGCGTTGTTGTACCAGACCAGCGACTTGTTGGCGGCCTTGAAGTACACGCCGTACTGCGTGCCGTCCACCGCGCCGAGGTCCTGCCAGCCCTTGCCGTAGTTCTTCGCGAGCTGGGCCTTGGCCTCCGCGCCCGCGGGCTTGGCCCACTTCTTCTCCACGGCCTGCTGGATGGCGCCGACCTGCGGCAGCATCGCGACATCCGGCGGGCTGCCACCGGCTATCTTCGTCCCGAGGAAGTTGACGATCGGGTCCTGCGCGGGGACGAAGGTGACCGTCGCGCCCGTACGCTTCTCGAACTCGCTGAGGACTTTGGTGAAGTTCTCCTGCTCGGGGCCGGTCCACACGGCCGCGACCTGGATCTTCTCGCCGTCCAGCTTGGGCAGTTGGACCGTGGCCGCGGGTGCCTTGCTCGCGCTGTCGCCCGACTCCTTGTCGTCGCTCGAATCGCCACTGCAGCCGCTGAGGGCCACCGCGCCGGCGGCGACGATCGCCACGGCCGCCCGGCGTGTGCCGAGCCCGTTCCTACCGCTCCCAAGAGCCTTAAGTGCTCTACGAGTTGTGCGCATCACTGCCCCGTCTCTTCTCCCGTGCGCGTACGGATCTACGCATGCGGGACCGGCGACGCGGCCGTGACGTGGCAACGCTGCACTCGTCCCGTGCGGACAGTCCTACGCCGCGTGACCGGGCGCCGCAATAGCGATCCTGGTGTAGGGCGGGGGATCGTGATGGGCTCGTGACGTGCCACGACGGACGTATGCCCTGTCCGGGGACCTTCAGGGGTGAGCCGGGGTCAGTGGTGCGACAGGTACGGCATTGACCGATCGGGCGGCCCGTTCGAGAGCGCTCGCGAGCAGCGCCAGATCCGTCGGACCGTTGCCCAGCTCCCGGACCGGCCGGCGGGCCGGCGGATCGCCCATCCGCTCCCACTCCAGGGGCACGACCGTGGGCCGTAGCGTCGCCGTACGCGGGATACGGCCGGTGACCCGGCCGCCCTGGAACGGCGTGACCCGGCCGTCCGGATGCCCGAGCCGGCCACGGCCGGGCGCGGGATCGTCCGGGGAGGGCGCGACGGGCGGCGCGTCCAGCACGACCCGCAGCCGCGCGCCCTGGGCCAGCTCCGTGTCGACCGTACGGTCGGGGCGGGCCGAGGCGGCCACCAGATGGACGCCGAGCCGCTCGCCCTCCCTGGCCACGGCCTCCAGGGCCCGTACGACCGAACCGGCCGCGGGCCGTCCGGGGCTGCCGAGCGCGGGCGCGACCAAGGCGTCGAAGTCGTCGACCAGCACGACGAGCCGGGGGAGGGGCGCGGGGTCCTGGGGCCGCTGGCGCGTCTGTGACTGTTCCGTACGGGCCGAGGTGGTTCTGAGCCGGAGCGTGCCGCTCGCGTGCGGGTCGGTCCGGTACGGGTCGGGGCGGTGCGGATCCGTACCGTGCTGATCACTCGCGCGCGGGTCGGGCGAGCGCGGATCGGTTCCGCGCGGATCACTTCCACGTGGATCGGTTCCGCGTAGGTCGGTTCCTCGCGCGTCGGTTCCGCGCGGGTCGGGAAGGGACTCGCCGCGCCTGCCCGCCCGTTGCTCGGCGGCGCTCGGCGAGCGCCGGCCGACTATCCGCTCCGCCCCCTCGTGCCGACTGTGCCACTCCGTGAAGTCCAGCCGCCCCAGCAACTCGGCCCGCCGCTTCAGCTCGGCACCCAGAGCCTGGGCGAACTGCCGCATCCTGACCGGGTCGGAGGCGATCAAATGCTCGGTCACATGCGGCAGTTCCGTACAGACGGACAGCCCCTCGCCGCGCTCGCCCCCGGCACCGTCGACCAACAGCAGGCCCAGCCGGTCAGGGCGGCCGGCGGCGGCCAGTGAGGCGGCGACGGAGCGCAGCAGTTCCGTACGGCCGCTCCCCGCCGGCCCCTCGATCAGCAGATGCGGGCCCTCTTCGGTCAGATCGACGCTCACCGGGCCGCGCGGCCCGGCGCCGAGGACCGCCGTGCAGTCGCCGGTGTGGTCGGCGGCGGACGCCCAACGGGCCATCAGGGACGCCGGGGTGGCCCGCGCCAGCCCCAGCTCGTCGAGCAGTCTGGCGGAGCGCGGGAGCGCCGCCGCCGGCCGGCCGCGGCTGTTTCCCGCCGACGCGCGCAGCGGCGCGAGCGCCCGTCCGAAACGATCCGCCCAGGCCACGGAGACCGCGTCCACGACGGCGATCGTGCCATGCCCGGCGGGCTGTCCCACCGCCGTGCGCAGCAGCCGCAACGCGGTCGCCACATCACCGCTCAGCAGGGCGACGGCCCCGCACTCGCGGAAGGGGAGCGAGGCCGCGCACGCCATCTCGTAGGTCGCGGCGATCGGGGAGAGGGGTGAGGCGGCGTCCGTCTCGGCGAGACAGATGAGATGGACACCCGCGGCGGCGCCCGCCCCGGCCAGCTGCGCCGTCGCTTCGCGCAGCGCGGCGGTCCCGGGATCGCCGTCCACGATCACGATCGTGTACGGGCCGTCGTGGCGGGCGGCGGCCTCCGTGATGGTCCACGGGTCGGCCGAGGCCCAGCCGGGCCCCATGGGTCCGTCGTCAAGCCGCCGGGTCAGCTCGGCGGTCCTGGCCGTCGCCTGCTCGCGGTCGTAGGCGAGCAGCAGCCGGCAGTCCTGGCCGTGGGTGGGACGTACATGCGGCAGCCAGCCGAGCCAGCCCCAGTCCCGTCGGCGCTCCTCCAGGCTTCTCGTACGGTCCGTGCTGATCAGCACGATCTCCAGATCGGCGGGTGAGTGCAGCGCGGCGAGCTGGGCGACCACGGCCCTGGCCAGCCCGGCCAGCCGCTCCCTGGGGCCCGCCAGCCCCAGCGAACCGGCCTCGCGCAGGCCGACGGTGACCGGCACGGAGGGCAGTGGCCCGCCGCCGTCCGAGGCGGCCCGGTCGGCCGTGCCGAGCCGGACGGCGAGCGCCTCGGGATGGCGGCTGTCGCGCTCCCACAGTCGGGGGCCGGGACCGAGCGCCGTCAGCAGCACCGCGGCCGGATCGGGCCAGGTCTCCGCGCGCGGGGCGCGCGCCTTCGTCCCCGTGGCGGACCGCGGGCCGGTCCCGGACTCCGACAGCTCCTCGCCCCGGCTTCCGGTGAGCCGCCGGGCCCAGGCGCCTATGCCGCCGCGCCGTCTGGCCGCGGCGTCCGATGCCTCCGCCCCGTCGGCCTCCCGCCGCGAACCGGAGGTCCTGCTGTGCGACTGCGGGCCGTCGTCGGCCCCGCGCCCGTCCGGGCCCGGGACCGCGCCCGTCCCGTACGCCGGGTCCGGCGCCGCCGCCCTGCTGTGCGTCCCGTCCGGGAAGCTCCCCGTCGGGCGGCTGCCGTAGTGCGTTTCGGCGCTGCGCGCGTCCGGCATGCTCGGGGCGCCCGGCGGATTGCCGTACTGCGGCCCCAGGACCCGGCTCGACGCGCCGGAGGGGACGGAGCCGCCGTACGCGCGGGGTGTGAAGCCCTCGGCACGGCTCCTGGTCTCCTCGCCCGGTCCGTCCCCCGGGGCACGGGCGCCCGGTACGGCCGGGCCGTGGGCCGGGGCCGGCTCGCCCCGCGCGCCGCCGTACCGCGGCTCCGGCGAGACATCCGAGGGGCCGTACGCGGAACCGTCCGTCGCGTAACCCCCGGTGCCGTACGCGGAACCGTCCGCGGCGTAACCGCCGGTGCCGTACGCGCCCGCCTCCGGACCCGGGCCGCCGGCCGCTTCCGTCGCGCTTCCGCCGGGACCGTCCGGGCCCGGACGCGCGATCCGCAGATGGCCCTCGCCGTCCGGCGCCGTCGGCAACGCGGGCGCCCGCTCCCCGACCGTGAGCCGCAGCGCCGACTCACCGATCCGCAGCAGCGCGCCGGGCGGCAGCGGGACCGGCCGGTTGCCCACCGCGACGCCCTCCAGCGTCGTCCCGTTCGTGGAACAGAGGTCCGCGACCGAGATCCGGCCGTCCTCGCCGACCGTCACCGCGCAGTGCAGCCGGGAGACGTCCGGGTCGTCCAGCGGCACATCGGCCTCGACGGACCGGCCGATCCTGATCTGTCCGCCGTGCAGCAGATGCACCCCGCCCGCGTCGGGGCCCGCGACCACATGCAGCTGGGCCGGGACGTCGTCGGCGGGCGCGTCGTCCTCGCCGGGGACCTGGAGGGAGAGCACCGCGCCGTCGATCAGCGGCGGCTCGCCGAGGGTGCGGCGCTGGGCGTCGAGCCGCTCGCGGCCCGCGTACAGGACGACGGAGCCGGAGGCGTCGGGGCCGGAGACGGCCGTGGCGAGCCCGGAGGCGACGGCGGCCAGCGCCGTCCCCGCCGGGGCGGTGACGAGCACGTCGCACGCGCGCCCGGCGGCATGGCCGCTGCGCGGCGCGAGGACGGTCAGCCGGATCTGCATCGCCGTCAGCGGTCCCTTCTGCGCGGGGTGCCCGACAGGGGAATACCCGCTGATCTCCCCCCACCGCGCACGGACGCGTCGTCCGGTACAGGTCGGCACGGGGCGGTGTGAATCCCCACTCCACTCGTCACGTGCTGGGGGCATCCTCGCACCTGCCACTGACAACACGCCCGGGGACCGGCGACAAGTGATCTTGAATAGTCGGCTGTTGGCGCAAAAGTGCCTGCTTGTGAACCGCTTCGAGACGGCTTGGGACCGGGTGTGACGTCGTCCGTCCCGCTCTCCGGCAACCATCCGTACGATGCGAGCGTCTTTCTTTCGAACCCGACCGGACCCGGGCCGGGTCCGGTCGGACCGGAGCCGTATCCGACCGGGATCGGGCGGGGCCGGAGCGGGACGGGAAGCGGACGGGCGGGTGACTTGCCCGGCCCGTCTAGAGTGGGTCGGAGACCCGGCGGGGCCGGGGCATGAGTTGACCACGACCAGCAGGGAGCGCATGACGTGCGGCCGGTAGGCAGCAAGTACCTGCTTGAGGAGCCGCTGGGACGCGGCGCCACGGGCACCGTCTGGCGAGCCCGTCAGCGAGAGACCGCGGGCGCCGAGGCGGCCGTGGCCGGCCAGCCCGGCGAGACCGTCGCGATCAAGGTCCTCAAGGAGGAGCTGGCGAACGACGCGGACATCGTGATGCGCTTCCTGCGCGAGCGCTCCGTACTGCTCCGCCTCACCCACCCCAATATCGTGCGGACCCGCGACCTGGTGGTCGAGGGCGATCTCCTGGCGCTCGTCATGGATCTGGTCGACGGCCCCGACCTGCACCGCTATCTGCGCGACAACGGGCCGTTCAGTCCCGTCGCGGCGGCCCTGCTGACCGCCCAGATCGCGGACGCGCTCGCCGCCAGCCACGCCGACGGCGTCGTGCACCGCGACCTCAAGCCCGCCAACGTGCTGCTCAAGAACGACGGCGAGCGGCTGCACCCGATGCTCACCGACTTCGGTATCGCGCGCCTCGCGGACTCCCCGGGACTGACCCGCACGCACGAGTTCGTCGGCACCCCCGCCTATGTCGCGCCGGAGTCCGCCGAGGGCCGTCCGCAGACCTCCGCCGTCGACATCTACGGCGCGGGCATCCTGCTGTACGAGCTGGTCACGGGGCGTCCGCCGTTCGCCGGCGCGACCGCGCTCGAAGTGCTCCACCGCCATCTCAGCGAGGAGCCACGCCGGCCCACCACCGTGCCCGAGCCGCTCTGGACGGTCATAGAGCGCTGCCTGCGCAAGGACCCCGACCAACGGCCGAGCGCCGAGAACCTGGCCCGCGGACTGCGGACCGTCGCCGCCGGTGTGGGCGTGCACTCCACGCCCGCCCAGGTCGACGCCGCGCTGGGCGTCGGCGCGCTCCTCGCGCCCGACCCGGCGCCCGCGCCGGTGCCCGAGCTGCCGGGCGCGGCCGACCCGACGCAGGTCCTGCCGAGTGGCGCGGGCTCGTACGACCCGGCCGCGGCCACCAGCGTCCTGCCCTCGACCGGCCCCGGCGCCGCGGACCCGACCTCGGTCATGCCGCCCGTACCGGCCGACCCCGAGGGCCCGCACCCCTGGCAGGGCCAGATGCGGGCCGCCCGCGACCGCAACGAGCAGACGCAGGTCCAGTACCTCGACCCGAGCCAGGACCCGCTGCGCCGCCGCCCGCAGCGGCAGCCCCAGCAGCCGCCCGCGCATCAGCCGCCCCCGCGGGCGCCCCAGCACCAGCCGCCACCACAGCGGTACGCGCCGCCCCCGCAGCAGCACCAGCCGTACGCCCCGGCCCCGCAGCAGCGGTACGCGCCGCCACAGCCGCCGCCTCCGCAGGCACCGGCCCCTCGCCAGCAGCGCGAGCCTCGCCAGCGAAGCGCCAATCCGATGCGGATCCCGGGCCTGGGCTGCCTCAAGGGCTGTCTGTTCACGCTGGTCCTGCTCTTCGTCGCGGGCTGGCTCATCTGGGAGCTGACACCGCTTCAGGACTGGGTGGCCCAGGGCAAGGGCTACTGGACCGCGATCGGTGACGCGATCTCGACGGTGACGGACTGGATCTCGCAGCTGGGCGGTACGACCTCGGGACAGTGACACGGTTCCGGGACGGATGACACGGGTCCGGGACGGGTGACGCGGCGCCGGGACGCTGACCGGTCCCGGCGCGCCGGGGCCGCTCTTGTGCGGCGCGGACGACCTTTGTGCGGGGATGAATCTCCCGGATCGTGTCATTTCCCCCCGCCGAAGGGGGTGACGGTCCCGACCAGGGCACGGAGCACCCCGATACCCGCGTACTTTGAGGGGCAACGCCAGCCGCTGAGGGAGCAGTCTTGGCACGGAATATCGGCAGCCGGTACACCGCCCACCAGATCCTGGGACGGGGCAGTGCCGGCACGGTGTGGCTCGGGGAAGGGCCCGAGGGCCCCGTCGCCATCAAGCTGTTGCGCGAGGACCTCGCGTCCGACCAGGAGCTGGTCGGACGCTTCGTCCAGGAGCGCACCGCCCTGCTCGGGCTCGATCACCCCCGGGTGGTCGCCGTCCGTGACCTTGTCGTGGACGGCAACGACCTCGCGCTCGTCATGGAGCTGGTCCGCGGTACGGATCTCCGTACCCGCCTCGACCGCGAGCGCCGGCTCGCCCCCGAGGCCGCGGTCGCGATCATCGCGGATGTCGCCGACGGGCTCGCCGCCGCGCACGCCGCCGGGGTCGTCCACCGCGACGTCAAGCCCGAGAACATCCTGCTCGACATGGAGGGCCCGCTCGGTCCCGGCGGCGCGCACCCCGCGCTGCTCACCGACTTCGGTGTGGCCAAACTCATCGACACCCCGCGGCGCACCAAGGCGTCCAAGATCATCGGCACCCCCGACTATCTCGCCCCCGAGATCGTGGAGGGCCTGCCACCGCGTGCGGCCGTCGACATCTACGCGCTGGCCACCGTCCTGTACGAGCTGCTGGCCGGCTTCACCCCGTTCGGCGGTGGCCACCCCGGGGCGGTGCTGCGCCGGCATGTCACCGAGACCGTCGTACCGCTGCCCGGTATCCCCGAGGAACTCTGGCAGCTGCTCGTCCAGTGCCTGGCGAAGGCCCCGGCCTCCCGGCTGCGCGCCTCGGAGCTGGCGACGCGGCTGCGGGAGCAGCTGCCGACGCTCGCGGGCATTCCGCCGTTGGATGTGGACGAGCCGGAGACGGAGCCCACCGAGCGGCCCTACGAGGAGCCGGGATCGTCGGCGTCGGCCGGGCACTCGGCGCACTCGGCGCCGGAGGAGCCGCGACGGAGGGGGGCGGTTCCGCTTGTCCCCGGCGCGGTGCCCGACTCCAACCGGGACACGCATACGAGCATGCGGGTGCCGGGGCCGGACGAGCTGGCGGGCGGGGCGCGGGGTACGGCGCGGGCGCCGCGGTCCCCTGGGCAGCGGCGGCCGGGATCGGCGCGGCACAAGGCGGAGGCGGTGCGGAAGCGTCGGATCAGGCTGGGCGCGGTCGGGGTGCTGCTGGCGGCCGCGCTGGGGGTGGGGGGCTGGCTCGCGATGGGCGAGGACGACGCGTCGGCGCCGGGGGAGTCCGGGCAGACGACGTCGCCGTAGCGCGTTGTGCGGTGCGCGGGGTGCGGGTACGGTCCGGACGTCCGGGGGCCCGGCCACTCGACGGACGGGGTTCGGGTGCCCTCGTGTTCCGGGTGACCTCTTTCCGGTGGCGAGTGAGCCGAAGGGGCGCGTCGGCGTCGAAAGGGAGAGCGCGCGGAGGTTCGTGAGGAACGAGCGAATCGAGCACGGTCGACCGTCGACGTCGGCATAAGGCGCCCCGGAGGCGAACCGAGCCCCCAAAAGTTAGGCGTTAGGCTGGTGCCGTGGCAGTCGTCGATGTATCCGAAGAGCTGAAGTCCCTCTCCTCGACCATGGGGTCGATCGAGGCCGTCCTGGACCTCGACAAACTGAGGGCAGACATCGCCGTGCTTGAGGAGCAGGCCGCGGCCCCGTCCCTCTGGGACGATCCCGAGGCGGCGCAGAAGATCACCAGCAAGCTTTCGCACTTGCAGGCCGAGGTCCGCAAGACCGAGGCGCTGCGCGGGCGCATCGACGACCTGGAAGTGCTCTTCGAGCTGGCCGAGGCCGAGGATGACGCGGACACCCGCGCCGAGGCCGAGTCCGAGCTGATGTCGGTCAGGAAGGCGCTGGACGAGATGGAGGTCCGTACCCTCCTGTCCGGCGAGTACGACGAGCGCGAGGCGCTGGTCAATATCCGGGCCGAGGCTGGTGGCGTGGACGCCGCCGACTTCGCCGAGCAGCTTCAGCGGATGTATTTGCGCTGGGCCGAGCGGCACGGCTATCCGACCGAGGTCTACGAGACGTCGTACGCGGAGGAGGCCGGCATCAAGTCGACCATCTTCGTCGTCAAGGCGCCCTACGCGTACGGCACGCTCTCCGTGGAGCAGGGCACGCACCGCCTGGTCCGGATCTCGCCGTTCGACAACCAGGGCCGTCGGCAGACCTCGTTCGCGGGCGTCGAGGTGCTCCCGGTCGTCGAGTCCAGCGACCATGTGGAGATCGACGAGTCCGAGCTGCGCGTGGATGTCTACCGCGCCTCGGGCCCCGGCGGACAGGGCGTCAACACCACCGACTCCGCGGTCCGTATCACGCATATCCCGACCGGCATCGTGGTCTCCTGCCAGAACGAGCGCTCCCAGATCCAGAACAAGGCGAGCGCCATGAACGTCCTCCAGGCGAAGCTGCTCGAACGCCGCCGTCAGGAGGAGCAGGCCAGGATGGACGCGCTCAAGGGCGATGGCGGCAACTCCTGGGGCAATCAGATGCGTTCCTACGTTCTGCACCCCTACCAGATGGTCAAGGACCTGCGGACGGAGTTCGAGGTCGGCAATCCGCAGGCTGTGCTCGATGGTGAGATCGACGGATTCCTGGAAGCCGGAATTCGCTGGCGCAAGCAGCAGGACAAGTAAATTCGCGCTTTGTCGACAAGGGAACTGCCGTTCGTGGGACGGCAGTTCCCTTTTACGTCACAGTTGCATCCCCGCACGTCGGACAACTGACGCGATATCGGTCATCGCACGCGCAACGACCTTGACGCGTATATGAAAACCGGCGACGCTGGCGCGTGGCATGCGTAATTCGGGGCGCGTGAGACCGGGGGCGGAGTACGCGAACCCCCAGCGGCCGCTGCCCCGGACGCTGCACCACTGACGAATGAGCTACTGGGGGTAGCAGGCAGATGACCAAGAAGACGCGGATCCGCGTGGCACGTGTGGCGGCCGGCGCGGTGATCGCCGCGGGTGCCTCACTGACCATCGCGGGCGCCGCTCAGGCCGTCGGTATTGGCGTGTCCACTCCGATCGCCGATGTCGGTCTGGGTATCGGCAACGACGACACCACGGGTGGCAGCACGGACGGTGGGACCACCGACGGCGGCGCGACGGTCGGCACGACCGTGGGCGGGACGACCGATGGTGGTACGACCGACGGTGGGACGACGGACGGCGGGGCCACCGACGGCGGCACCACGGACGGCGGCACCACCGATGGTGGGACGACGGACGGTGGCACCACTGACGGTGGTACGACCGACGGTGGCACCACCGATGGTGGGACCACGGACGGCGGGACCACCGATGGTGGCACCACGGACGGTGGCACCACGGACGGTACGACCGACGGCGGCACCACCGATGGTGGGACCACGGACGGTGGCACCACTGACGGTGGTACGACCGGCGGCGGCAACGACGGCGGGACCACGGACGGTGGCACGACCGGCGGCGGCAACGACGGCGGGACCACCGACGGCGGCGCCACGGACGGCGGCTCCACCACGACCGGCGGCGGCAACGACGGCGGGTCCACCGGTGGCGCGACCACGGGTGGCGACAACACCGACACCGACAGTGTCGGCTCGCAGCCGGTCCAGCAGGGTGCGCCCAAGGAGGAGCTGGCGGAGACCGGCGCCGCCGAGACCACGTTCCTGCTGATCGGCGCCGCGACGATGATCGCCGGCGGTATCGGCTTCCGGATGCTGCCGCGTCTGGTCGGCGGTGGCCGTACGGCCGTCTGAACGCCGTAGACACGTAAACATGAGGGGCTCGGACGCCGGTCAGGCGTCCGAGCCCCTCATCGTGAGCCCGAGAGTGTCCGGGATGTCATGCGGGCTGATACGCGGCCATCAGCGCGACCGCGGCAACGAGCACCGCCAGCAGTGTGAGCAGCGCCACCGGGCTGAGACCGCCCAGGGGCCCCCGCTGCTGGAGCCGTTCCCTGTTGGCGCGGCACACGCGGCAGCGGCCCTCGGCGACGGGTCCCGCGCAGTTGGCGCACACCAGTCTGTCGTAGGTCATGCGCATTCCTCCTCACCGCGCGGCGGAGCCGCAGCCAGTGTCTCTCCGCCCAACGCTTCGGGAAACACGACCGTTCCCCCCTCCACTCTGCCAGTTCTCGGCCGTTTCGGCGCGGTCGGCCGGATTCCTGGTGGACCTCCACGGCTGGCGGTCCGGCGCCATCCGTGATAAATCGGCCCAAGCCCGCCCTCGGGCGGGGTTTCAACAATGGACGCGGACTGCGCGCGGCGGCGCGGGTCGCGTAAGGTCTCGCTCACCTACTCCCGGCCGACCGTGGTGCACCCGTGATCCGATTCGACAACGTCTCCAAGACCTACCCGAAACAGAACAGCCCCGCTCTGCGCGATGTCTCCCTTGAGATCGAGAAGGGGGAGTTCGTCTTCCTCGTCGGCTCGTCCGGTTCCGGAAAGTCGACCTTCCTGAGGCTGCTCCTGCGTGAGGAGCGCGCCAGCCATGGCATGGTGCATGTCCTCGGCAAGGACCTCGCGCGCCTGTCCAACTGGAAGGTGCCGCAGATGCGCCGCCAGCTGGGCACCGTCTTCCAGGACTTCCGGCTGCTGCCGAACAAGACCGTGGCGCAGAACGTCGCGTTCGCGCAGGAGGTCATCGGCAAGTCCCGCGGCGAGACCCGCAAGTCCGTACCGCAGGTCCTCGATCTCGTCGGCCTCGGCGGCAAGGAGGACCGGATGCCCGGTGAGCTCTCCGGTGGTGAGCAGCAGCGCGTCGCGATCGCGCGGGCCTTCGTCAACCGTCCCATGCTGCTCATCGCGGACGAACCGACCGGCAACCTCGACCCGCAGACCTCCGTCGGCATCATGAAGCTGCTGGACCGCATCAACCGCACCGGTACCACCGTCGTGATGGCGACCCACGACCAGAACATCGTCGACCAGATGCGCAAGCGTGTGATCGAGCTGGAGAAGGGCCGTCTCGTGCGTGACCAGGCACGCGGCGTCTACGGCTACCAGCACTGAGCACCGAGCACCGAGCATTGAGCACCGAAAGCTGAAAGGACGCCATGCGCGCCCAGTTCGTCCTGTCGGAGATCGGCGTCGGTCTTCGCCGAAATCTCACGATGACCTTCGCGGTCATCGTCTCCGTAGCCCTCTCGCTCGCCCTGTTCGGCGGCGCGCTGCTCATGCGCGAGCAGGTCAGCGTGATGAAGGACTACTGGTACGACAAGGTCAATGTCTCCATCTTCCTCTGCAACAAGAACGACGCGGCGACCGCGCCCCAGTGCGCCAAGGGCTCGGTCACCAGCCAGCAGAGGCAGCAGATCGAGGCCGATCTGAAGAAGATGGACCTCGTCGAGACGGTCCACCACGAGACGGCCGACGAGGCGTACAAGCACTACAAGGAGCGGTACGGCGACACCCCGCTCGCCGCGACGATCACTCCGGACCAGATGCCGGAGTCCTTCCGTGTGAAGCTGGAGGACCCCGAGAAGTACAAGGTGGTGGCGACGGCCTTCGCGGGCCGGGACGGAGTCGAGTCCGTCCAGGACCAGCGGAACATCCTCCAGAACCTCTTCGACCTGATGAACGGCATGAATATCGCGGCGCTCTGTGTGATGGCGCTGATGCTGGTCATCGCGTTGATGCTGATCGTGAACACCGTTCGGGTATCGGCGTTCAGCCGGCGCCGGGAGACCGGGATCATGAGACTCGTCGGCGCCTCCAGCTTCTATATCCAGATGCCGTTCATCATGGAGGCCGCGTTCGCCGGACTGATCGGCGGTGTGGTCGCCTGCGCCATGCTGCTGGCGGGCCGCTACTTCCTGATCGACAACGGTCTCGCGCTCGCCGACAAGATGGAACTCGTCAACTTCATCGGCTGGGACGCGGTGCTCGCCAAGCTTCCGCTGGTGCTCGCGATCGGTCTGCTGATGCCCGCCGTGGCGGCTTTCGTCGCGCTGCGCAAGTACCTCCGGGTGTGACAAGCGCCCCTGACCCGGAGGCGGCAAGCACCGTTCTGCCGTTCGGTGTTGTCCTAGACTCAACCTCATGTCAGGTTCCGAGTTGCACCAGTTGCACCGAACGCCCCGCGGTGTCCGCCGCGGGGCGGCCCTGACATTGCTCTTTGTGAGCGTGCTCGCCACCGGCGCGGCGACGGGTGCCCTGCCGTACGGCGAGGAGGATCCGCCCCGCGTGCACACCCGGCCCGTGGCGTCGACGGCCGACCGCGACGAGGTCGCCAGGGCCGCCGCGGAGGCCATGGCCAACGGGAAGTCCGGCACGGAAGCGGCCGAGGAGGTCGTCAGCCGCAGCGGCGACCGCTGGGGCTCGGTCTACGACAAGAGTGAGTACGAGGAGTTCCAGCGGGCCCTGGACGGCTCGTACACCGGCGTCGGGCTCTGGGCGAGACGTACCGCCGGCGGTCTGGTCGAGGTCACCCGGGTCCACCCCGGTGGCCCGGCGCGGAAGGCCGGTATCGGGCCGGGCGACATCATCAGGGACATCGACGGCCGTGGTATCGGGCAGCGGCCCGTCACGGACGTCATGGCGCTGTTGCGCGGCGAGAAGAGGAGCGACGACGCGTCCGTCGTCGGTACCACGGTCGTGCTCGGTCTGGAGCGGGACGGCCGCCGCTGGACGGAGAGCCTGCGCCGCGCCCGGCTCAGCACCGAATCCGTCACGGTCGACACGATCGGGGGCGGCGTGCTGCGGATCAAGGTCGACGCGTTCACCAAGGGGACGGGCCAGCGGGTACGGGACGCGGTCCTGGCCGCGCCGAAGGGCAGCGGTGTCCTCCTCGATCTGCGGGGAAACGCGGGCGGTCTGGTCGCCGAGGCCGTCACCGCCGCCTCCGCCTTCCTCGACGGCGGTCTGGTCGCGACGTACGACATACGGGGCGAGCAGCGCGCGCTGTACGCGGATCCCGGCGGCGACACCGGCCGCCCGCTGGTGGTGCTGGTGGACGGCGGCACGATGAGCGCCGCCGAACTGCTCACCGGCGCCCTCCAGGACCGCGGCCGGTCGGTCACGGTCGGCTCGCGCACCTTCGGCAAGGGCTCGGTCCAGATGCCGAGCGCGCTTCCCGACGGCTCTGTCGCCGAGCTGACCGTCGGTACGTACCGCACACCGGCCGGCCATGGGGTGGACGGCCGGGGCGTCGCCCCGGACCTCCAGGTGAGCGAGGACGCCCAGGAGCGGGCGACGTCGGTACTGAGCGGGCTCGGGAGCGCGGAGTAAAGAAGTTGCGCCGGGGTGAGAAAATGGCGGGACTATGGCTAAGGAAACTGGGCGCAAACTGATCGCGCAGAACAAGAAGGCGCGGCACGACTACCTCATTATCGACACATATGAGTGTGGTCTCGTGCTGACGGGTACCGAGGTGAAGTCCCTGCGCCAGGGACGGGCCTCCCTGGTGGACGGGTTTGTCCAGATCGACGGACACGAGGCATGGCTGCACAACGTCCATGTGCCCGAGTACACGCAGGGGACCTGGACCAACCACTCCGCCCGGCGCAAGCGGAAGCTGCTGATGCACCGGGTCGAGATCGACAAGCTGGAGTCGAAGTCGCAGGAGACGGGTCACACGATCGTGCCTCTCGCGCTGTACTTCAAGGACGGCCGGGCCAAGGTCGAGATCGCGCTGGCGAAGGGCAAGAAGGAGTACGACAAGCGGCAGACGCTCCGGGAGAAGCAGGACCGGCGCGAGACCGACCGGGCGATCTCGGCGGCGAAGCGGCGTCAGCGGGCCTGACCGGATCCGCCGGGTCCGCCGGGTCCGCCGGTGGTCCTGATCGGGGCCGCTTCGGCCGGCCGGGCGGAATAGGCTGGCACCGTCGCGCGTTGGTCACGTAAGATGGGTCCCGCACCTCACAGCGGGTGCGCGCTCGAAAATGGGCACGATTGAAAAAACAACATGGGGATGATCGGTTTCGACAGCGGATGTCGAAGCAGGTGAAGCGAGCCGAGGAAGCGGCAATGATCTCGTTAACCATATGTCGCAAACAATAATCGCCACTTCTAAGCGCGATTCCTCCGCCTTCGCCCTCGCTGCCTAATTAGCAGCTAGCGAAGACTCTGCGGAGTGTCAGCCCGGGGCTGTTCCCGACCCGGATCCTGGCATCAGCTAGGGAACTAAACCGCTGAGCCCGGTCACGGGGAGCAGCGGGAAACCAAACAGTGACTGAGCCCGTCGGAGACTTGTCCGTGTGATCTCCGGGGCCGAGAAAAGCGAAACGGACTGCGCTCGGAGAAGCCCTGGTTCCGCACCGTTGGACGCGGGTTCGATTCCCGCCATCTCCACAATTCCCATGTGCACAATTGAATATCGTCTCCATGAATACCACGGGCGAAGGCCCCGCTCCTCAGGCAGCGGGGCCTTCGTCATGTCCGAAGCGGCGCGCGCCGGCCGACGCGATGAGCAGGGCGAGGAGCGCGGCGCCGAGGGGGAGGGCGTAGCCGTGGGCCGGGTCGGTGTGCTCCACGGTCCAGCCGCCGGCCGCCGCACCGGTGGCTATGCCCGCCAGCAGTGCGGTGACGGCCAGCGTCATCCCCTCGTTGAGCCGGCTCGCCGGGGTGAGGCGCTGGACGAGCGTCATGCCCGTCACCATCGTCGGGGCCGTCGCCGCGCCCGCGATCAGCAGCCCGCAGGCGAGCAGCGGCAGCGACCCCGTCGCCCCCGCGGTGGCCGCGAGCAGGGGCAGGGCCAGCAGCGCCGACATCGCGGCGACGCACAGCACCAGCCGCCGCCCGAGCCGGCGGGCCGGGCGCAGCGCGCCGAGCAGCAGACCCGCGGCGCACGACCCGGCGGCCTGGAGCGCGAGCACGGCGCCCGCCCAGGCCTGGTGGCCGCGGTCGTCCGCGAAGGCCAGCGTGACGACCTCCGTCGCGCCGAACACGGCGCCCGTGGCGAGGAACACGGCGAGCAGGGCGGCCAGCGCGGGCGAGTGGAGCGGGGCGCGTGCCGCGTCCGTACGGCCGGTGGCGGGCGGCTCGGTGGAGCGCTGCGCCGCGAAGATCAGTACGCCGGTCAGCAGCAGAATCGCTCCGGTCAGCGTGCCCGCCTCCGGGAAGAGCGCGGTGCACAGGAAGGCCGCGAGCACCGGGCCCAGCATGAAGCAGAGTTCGTCGGCCGCCTGCTCGAAGGAGTTGGCGGTATGCAGGGCCGCGGCGTTCTCGGGGGTCGCCTCGCGGTGCAGATGAGCCCAGCGGGCGCGGGACATCCCGCCGGTGTTGGGGGTGGTGGCGGTCGCGGCGTAGGCGGCGAAGAGCGTCCAGTCCGGCGCGTCGTACCGCACGCACAGGAGCAGCGCGAGCGAGCCGAGCGCGGCGATCACGGTGGCGGGGACGGCGATACGGGCCTGTCCGTACCGGTCGACGAGCCGGGCGGTACGGGGCGCCACCAGGGCGGTGACCGCGAGGCCGGTGGCGGTGACGGCGCCGGCCAGCGCGTAGGAGCCGCGTGATCCGGCGATCATGATCACGGCGCTGACGCTGAACATGCCCATCGGGAGCCGGGCGAGCAGATTCCCGGCGGTGAAGGCGCGGGTACCGGGGATCGCGAAGAGCCGGGCGTACGGGTTGCCGCGGCGGCCCGCCGTCCGGGGCGGGCGCGTAGGTTCCGGCGGCTCGGGTGTGCTCGGCGGCCCGGGGGCGAAACGGGCGTCGTACCGCCGTGCCAGGACCAGGCTGTCGCCCGTGACGGCCGGCAGGAGAGTGTCGGGTGCGGGGGATTTCGGCATGCCCTCACTCTCGGTGCACCGGCAGTTCTCGGTCCAACACCTGCTCACTGGCCATTCACGCAGGTGTGTTGTTAAATGCGGCATGCCCCGAGACATCGATCCCCGGCTGCTCCGCGGCTTCGTCGCCGCCGCCGAGGAACTGCATTTCACCCGGGCCGCCGCCCGGCTGTATGTCGCCCAGCAGGCGCTCAGCCGCGACATCCGGCGGCTGGAGCGTGAGTTGGGCGCCGAGTTGTTCCTACGGACCACCCGCCAGGTGACGCTGACCGCCGAGGGCGAGCGGCTGCTGCCTTACGCCCGGGGCGTGTTGGCGGCCCAGGACGCGCTGCTGACCGCCCGGGCCGCCGGGGAACGGCCGCTGCTCGTGGATCTCAACACCGAGGGCATGGTCTCGGGGCGCGTGCTGGCGCGGGCACGCGAACTCGCCCCGCACCAAGAGCTGATGGCCCGCTTCGAGAGCGGCCTGACCCGCGCCGCCACCGAGATCCTGGCAGGCCGGCTCGACGCCTCCTTCGGATACGCCGACGGACTCGCGCCCGCCCTCCGCTCCGGCCTCGCCCGTCAACTCGTACGGTACGAGCCACTGGCCGTGCTGCTGCCGGACGACCACCCGCTGGCCGACCGCGCCGAGGTGCCCCTCGACGCGCTCGCGGGCGAGAGCGTGTACGCGGGGGCGGGCAACCCAGGGACGCTGGAGTGGACGGATCTGGCGCGGCGGCTCTTCGCGGGGCGCTCCATCGCACTCGCCCCGCCCGCGCCGATGGCGATGGGGGCCGAGGAGTTCCGGCGGGTGATGGCCAAGCACCGTACGCCCGTACTCACCGTGGTGGACTTCCCGGAGATGCCGGGGGCCGTGCTGCGCCCGCTCGTCGACCCCGTGCCCCTGTCACCACTGTCGCTGGTGTGGCGCAAGGGGCTGCGACATCCGGGAGTTGACGCTCTGCGCACCGCCGCCGACGCCCTCGCCGCGTACGAGGGATGGCTGGAACGCGTCCCCGGCGGCTGGCTCCCGGCCGGGGCCGCCCCCGGCGAAGCCTGATCACCGGCCCGGCCGGCTGTCCGCCCACGACGGCTCCCGGGCCGGCCTGCGGACAGGACGCGGATCCCGATCGCGCCCCGGCTACTCCTCGATCGCCCCGCCGATCCGCCGCAGATGCCGCCGGAACGTGTACTCCGGATCGGCCGCGCGCCCCGCCAGATAGTCGTCGAAGGCCGTCTGCCGACGCAGCGTCTCGCCCGCCACGATCTTGCGGGCCTGGTCGCGCTCGGTCTCCCGGATCCGGTGCGCGGTCGCCAGTACCTGTTCGACGTGCTCGGCGGCGACGAACAGCACACCGTCCTCGTCACCGAAGACCATGTCGTCCGCGCTCACCAGATGCGCCCCGAACCGGGCGGTGTCCAGCGCCTCCGGCTCCCGCTCGTCCAGCCGTACAGGGCCGGGCGGATAGCTGCCGTAGCTGAACACCGGAAGGCCGATCTCGGCCAGTTCAGGAGTGTCCCGGTGCAGCCCCCACACCGCAAGACCACTCACCCCGGCGGCCTCGGCCTCCAGCACCGCCAGATCGCCGACGCACGCCTCGTCCGTCCGGCCGCCGTTGTCGATGACCAGCACATCACCGCGCTCGGCCCGGCCGAACACCTCCAGGAACACGTCCACGCTCCCGTAGTGCCGTACCGGCAACGCGCGTCCCGCGACGCGGTGCCCGCGGACGACGGCGCCGATCCCGGGCGGCGCGACGCGCAGCGGTACGTCGTGGCGGACGCAGGCGTCGGCCACCAGCGGCGTGGACAGCTCGGCGAAGGCCTTCAGCACGGCGTTCTCCTGTTCTCCCTGGCTCGGCTCCCATGGCCGTCGGCGGCACACCCGCGCGCCGGACGGCGAAGCGATATTAACGGCGGACTCCCTTCCCCGAGCGGCCGAGGGGTCAGGGGGCGACCGGGAACGCGGAGCTCTCGCGGACGACTAACTCCGGTGGCAGCAGGACGTGCTCCGGGGTTCCCCGCGGGTCCGCGATTCTGGCCAGGATCATGCGGGTGCAGGCGCGGCCGACCTCTTCGAGGGGCTGACGGAGGCTGCTCAGGCTGGGGGAGAGCAGGGCGGCGGCGGAGGAGTCGTCGAAGCCGACGACCGCGACGTCGCGGCCGGGCAGCCGGCCGCTGTCGCGCAGCGCGCGGTAGCAGCCGAGGGCAAGGGTGTCGCTGGCCGCGACGACCGCCGTCGTGCCCGCGGGGAAGAGACGGGCGACCGCGTCGCGCGCGGCGTCGACGTCTTCGGTCGCGTCGACCCGCAGATCCCGGACGGACAGGCCGTGCCGGCGCATGGCCTCCCGCCAGCCCCGGGCCCGGTCGTCGCCGACGCCCGAGCCGCGCGGCCAGCCGAGGAAGGCGATCCTGCGGTGGCCCAGCGCGACGAGATGGTCGACGGCCGCCGCCGTGCCGTGGGCGCCGTCGACATCCACCCAGTCGCCGACCGAACGGGCCGACCAGGGGCGGCCGAAGGCGACGAAGGGGATGTCGCGCTTGCTCAGCCAGCCGGGGCGCGGGTCGCCGCGGTAGGTGTTGCTCAGGACGAACGCGTCGACCGACTGTTCGCGCAACAGCTCGGCGTAGCAGTCGGGTTCGTCCGCCGGGTCCAGGGGCGCGGCGAAGAGCAGTACGCGGTAACCGGCCTGGTTGGCTGAGTCCGAGAAGGCGTGCAGGAAGTGTTCCATCACCGGCCCGGAGACCCCGTCGGGCGACGCCTGGACGCCGTACCCGATCAGCCTGCTGGAGCGGGTACGCAGCGAACGCGCCGCCTGGTGCGGCCGGTAGTCCAGCTCGGCTATCGCCCGCTGGACCCGTTCCAGGGTTCCGGGGGCCAGCAGATCGGGGGAGTTGAGCGCGTTGGACACCGTCTGGGGTGACACACCTGCCCGCTGGGCGACCAGTGCCAGGGTGGCCGGCTTGTCCTTGCGCCCGCCGGACGTGGTCGTACGTGCCATCAGTCGCCTCCGTCTCCGGGTGCCGTCCACTCGACAAGCGGTGGTACCGCGCCAGTTCGGGGTGGCATGCGGGAACAGTCGGTGTTCGATCTTGTCGGGTACAGAATCCCATACGGACGCGCGGGCCACGCAGTCGTTTATCCGGGGTGGCTCTTCGCCGTCCAGAACACTCACAGCCGAACCCGCGCGCGGGTGAGAGCAAGGTTGCGCGCCGGTCACCTCGTGGAACGGGGGTGAAACGCGGCGTCCCTACGGTCGGGATCTCCATTCGATTCCCCTCCGTGGAGGCGTGATGACTGCCCCGACCACCACCACCGCAGCACGCAAAGGGGGCCGCTGGATCGAGCGGTGGGATCCGGAGGACGCCGACTTCTGGCGGACGACCGGCGAGCGGACGGCCCGCCGCAATCTCCTCTACTCCGTGCTCTCCGAGCACATCGGGTTCTCCATCTGGACGCTGTGGTCGGTCATGGTCCTGTTCATGGGGCCCGAGTACGGCATCGATCCGGCCGGGAAGTTCTTCCTGATCGCCCTGGCGACGCTGGTCGGCTCGCTCGTGCGGGTGCCGTACACCTTCGCCGTCGCCCGGTTCGGCGGCCGCAACTGGACGATCGTCAGCGCCTTGTCGCTGCTCCTGCCGACGGGCGCCGCGTACGCCGTGATGGAGCCGGGGACCTCCTACACGACCTTCCTGGTCGTCTCGGCGCTCACCGGCATCGGCGGCGGCAACTTCGCCTCCTCGATGACGAACATCAACTCCTTCTTCCCTCTGCGGAAGAAGGGCTGGGCGCTGGGGCTCAACGCGGGCGGCGGGAACATCGGCGTACCCGTCGTGCAGTTGGTCGGGCTGCTGGTGATCGGGACGGCCGGGGCCGCCCATCCGCGGCTCGTGCTGGGCGTCTACCTTCCGCTGATCGTCGTCGCCGCGGTGTGCGCGGCGCTGTTCATGGACAATCTGGCGCCCGTCCGCAATGACACCGGGGCGGCGCGGGAGGCCGTGCGGGACCGGCACACCTGGATCATGGCGGTGCTCTACATCGGGACGTTCGGATCGTTCATCGGCTACAGCTTCGCCTTCGGTCTGGTACTCCAGACCCAGTTCGGGCGCACCCCGTTGCAGGCCGCCTCGGTCACCTTCATCGGGCCGCTGCTCGGATCGCTCGTACGGCCCGTCGGGGGCATGCTCGCCGACCGGTACGGCGGCGCCCGGATCACGCTGTGGACCTTCGCCGCGATGGCCGTCGCGACGGGCGTCGTCGTCCTCGCGTCGGTGACCGGATCGCTGACCGTCTTCCTCGTCGGGTTCGTCGCGCTCTTCCTGCTGACCGGCCTCGGCAACGGGTCGACGTACAAGATGATCCCCGGGATCTTCCACGCCAGGGCGCTGGAGCGGGGGATGACGGGCGAGCGGGCCGCCGCGTACGGACGCCGGCTCTCCGGGGCGTCGATGGGGCTGATCGGGGCCGTCGGGGCGCTCGGCGGGCTCGCCATCAACCTCGCCTTCCGGCAGTCGTTCCAGACCGCGTCCACCGGCACCCCGGCGTTCGTCGCGTTCCTCCTCTTCTACGCCGTCTGCTTCTGCCTCACCTGGGCGGTATACCTTCGCGGGGCGCGGACCGGGCCCGCACCGGCGGCGGAGCCCGCGCTCGGTTACGCGCGGGTGTGAGCCCCGGAGCGACGACGGCGGGTACGGGGAGCGCGCGGCGGCGGCACCCGCGCGACCGTGCGCGGGGCGGTGCCACGTAACGCGGCGGAAATGCCCGTGGACCCCGCCTGTCACGCGTGTTTGACAGGCTCGGCGGCTCCATCCGTACGAGCCTTCCGTACGGCATCCGAGGCCGGCGGGCGAGAGGAGAGGCATGGACGCCCAGCAGCACGGCCCCCTCGCGGGCTTCACGATCGGGGTCACCGCCGCCCGGCGCGCCGATGAACTGGGCGCGCTGCTCCAGCGCCGCGGCGGGGCCGTTGTCCACGCACCCGCCCTGCGGATCGTGCAGCTCGCCGATGACACGGAACTGCTCTCCGCCACCAAAGAGCTGATCGACCAGGTGCCCGATGTGGTCGTGGCGACCACCGCCATCGGCTTCCGCGGCTGGATCGGCGCCGCCGACGGATGGGGGCACGGCGAGGAACTTCTCGCCTGTCTGCGCGGTGTCGAACTGCTCGCCCGCGGGCCCAAGGTGAAGGGCGCCATCCGCGCCGCCGGGCTCACCGAGGCGTGGTCGCCCAGCTCCGAGTCGATGGCCGAGGTCCTCGACCGGCTGCTCGGCGAGGGCGTCGAGGGCCGCCGGATCGCGCTCCAGTTGCACGGCGAGCCCCTGCCCGGGTTCGTGGAGGCGCTACGGGCCGGGGGCGCCGATGTCGTCGTCGTACCCGTCTACCGCTGGATGCCCCCGGAGGATCTCGCCCCGGTCGACCGGCTCATCGACGCGACCGTCGCCCGCGCCGTGGACGCCGTCACCTTCACCAGCGCGCCCGCCGCGGCCTCCCTGCTGTCGCGCGCCGATGAGCGCGGCCGGCTGCCCGAGCTGCTGGCCGCCCTGCGCCACGACGTACTGGCCGCCTGTGTCGGGCCCGTCACCGCGCTGCCGCTCCAGGCGCGGGGCGTCGACACCGTCCAGCCCGACCGCTTCCGGCTCGGGCCGCTCGTCCAGGTGCTCTGTACGGAGCTGCCGGGGCGCGCCCGGGCGCTGCCGGTCGCGGGCCACCGCGTCGAGATCCGTGGTCACGCGGTCCTGGTCGACGGCGATCTGCGGCCGGTGCCGCCCGCCGGAATGGCGCTGCTGCACGCGTTGACCCGAAAACCCGGCTGGGTGGTGTCGCGGGCCGACCTGCTGCGCGCGCTCCCTGGCTCGGGCCGCGACGAACACGCCGTCGAGACCGCGATGGCCCGGCTGCGGACCGCGCTGGGCGCTCCCAAGCTGATTCACACCGTGGTCAAGCGCGGCTACCGGCTCGCGCTCGACCCGTCGGCGGACTCCAAATACGCGGACGTGTGAAACCGGCCCGTGGGTACCGTACGAAGATGTCCCACGACTCCTCGATCCGCCTCAGGCCCGCCACCCCGGACGACGCCGAACTCGTCACCGAGGCACTTGTCCGCAACAGGGATCACTTGAGCCCCTGGGAGCCGGACCGCCCCGCCGACTTCTACACCCCGAGGGCCCAGGCCAACCGGCTCTCCGATCCCGCCGTCCGGCGCTGGCACCTCGTGGACGGCGACCGCATCGTCGGCGAGGCGACCCTTCTCCACATCGCCCTCGGACCGTTTCGGAGTGCGAATATCGGCTACTGGATCGATGCCGCGTACACCGGCCGCGGTCTGGCGACCCGCGCGGTCGGGGAGGTCTGCCGCGCCGCCCGTGACGAGCTGGGTCTGCACCGCCTGGAGGCGGCCGTGGTCCTGGCCAACACCGCCTCGCAGCGCGTGCTGGGCAAATGCGGCTTCGAACTGATCGGTACGGCGTCGGGCTATCTCCACATGCACGGCGAGTGGCGCGATCACCATCTCTTCCAACGCGTCCTGCACAACGGCCCGCCGAACAGGCCCTAGGGGAAAATCCGCCGACACCGCCACCGGCGGCAGGGGTTCCGGCCGCGTCCCGGGGCAGGCACTCTGAGGAGGACGGCACCCACGGTGAACCCGAGGCGGTGACAGGCACATGACGGCGGGCACGGCGGCGGGCATGGGCTCGTACGAGTGGCGGTTCGACTCCGGGCGTATCTGCCTGGATCTGGTGGCCACCGGGGAACGGACCTCCAGAGGCCGGGAGCGGCTCGACGGCGCCGCGCCGCTCGGCCGGTGGCTGATCGGCGCGGGGCTGGTGCCCGAAGGGACGCCGCTCGCGGGGGTCGACGCCCGCTGGGTTCGGTCGTTCACCGAACTGCGCGACCGAGTGGGGCAGTTGGTGCATGCCGAGATCGACGGGCGGGACGCCGCCGGCGCGCTGGAGCGGGTCAACACGCTGGCCGCGGCGGCGCCGCCGGGGATCCGGGCGGTCCGGGACGAGGACGGCGATCTCGTACGGGCGCTGAGCGCCGAGCCCGAGTGCGACGCGCTGCTGGCCGCCGTGGCCAGGGACGCGGTCGAACTGCTCACCGACCCCGCCGCACGGGCCCGGTTGCGCGAGTGCGAGGGCGACAGCTGCCGGCGCGTCTATCTGGACACCTCGCGCGGGCGGCGCCGCCGGTGGTGCTCCAGCGAGGTGTGCGGCAATCGCGAGCGGGTCGCCAGGCACCGCCGCAGGGCGGCTCTCGCGCGGCCCTGATGAGACCTGGGCGGCTCTTTCCGTAAGGTTGTTGCGCGATTTTCAGACAACTACCGCACGGTATCCGCGCGAGTTCGAGACATGCCCTCCACATCTCCTCCATCAATCGCGCACGGGTCCCGGACCCGTGCGAACCCGCCCATGCCGCCGCCCTTCGCCCTCCCTTCCGACGCAAAAGATCTTGAAAGTTTTCGCGTCGGCCGTTGAGTGCCCTCTCCCGGGCTTCCGTAGTGATGAAAGAGAAGCAGCCATGAAGGTCTCGACCGGGAGGTTTGGGTGCGCAAAGATGCGGCCGTGGCCGATGACCGCCCTCACCGGGCCCGACACCGGAGCGCGGCACCGCGCGCCAACACCCCCGTGCCCGACGAGGAGATGATGCGCGCCCTCTACCAGGAGCACGCGGGACCGCTGCTCGCCTATGTCATGCGTCTGGTCGCGGGCGACCGCCAGCGGGCCGAGGACGTCGTACAGGAAACGCTCATCCGTGCCTGGAAGAATGCCGGTCAGCTCAATCGGGCGACCGGCTCTGTCCGACCCTGGCTGGTGACGGTCGCCCGGCGCATCGTCATCGACGGTCACCGCAGCCGGCAGGCCCGGCCGCAGGAAGTCGACCCGTCGCCGCTGGAGGTCATGCCCGCGGAGGACGAGATCGACAAGGCGTTGTGGCTGATGACGCTCTCGGACGCGCTTGAGGATTTGACCCCTGCCCATCGGGAAGTACTCGTGGAGACGTACTTCAAGGGACGCACGGTCAACGAGGCGGCCGAGACGCTCGGCATACCCAGCGGGACCGTGCGTTCCCGTGTGTTCTACGCACTACGTTCGATGAAGCTCGCATTGGAGGAGAGGGGGGTCTCGGCATGACCACGCACGAGCAGTACGGACTGGGCGACGAAAGTACTGTGCATGAAGCCGTCGGAGCGTACGTCCTCGGAATTCTGGACGATGCCGAGGCCACGGCCTTCGAGGCGCATCTGGCCGGCTGCCGGATCTGCGCCGTCCACCTGGAGGAGTTCTCCGGGATGGAGCCGATGCTGGCCATGCTGGCGGACGACCCCGACCCCTTCCTCGCGCCCACCCCGCTGACCCCGCCCCCCGTACCCCTCGCGCAGCTGCCGACCCCCGCCGTCTCCGTGCGGCCCAGCCCGCAATTGCTCGGCCGGCTGGTCGACGAGGTCGCGGTCAAGCGCGCCAGGCGCAAGCGCCGGGGGCTGTATCTGGTCGCCGCCGCCGCGGTGCTGATCATCGGTGGGCCGGTGGGCGTCGGGATCGCCACCTCGGGCGGCGCCGAGGCGGGCACGCCGGTGGCGAAGGAGCGGACCCCGGCCGAGGAGTTCGCCGGTATGCCGGGCAAGATCGGTGCCACGGACACCCTCACGAAGGTCAGCGCCTCCATCGCCATGGAGCCCAAGGCCTGGGGCACCCGCGCCGCCCTGGAGCTGAAGAATGTGAAGGGCCCGCTCAAGTGCAGTCTGGTCGCCGTCTCCAAGACCGGCGAGCAGGAGGTCGTCACCTCGTGGTCGGTGCCCGCGTGGGGGTACGGCATACCCGACAGCCCGGACGAGAACGGCAAGAAGCCGCTCTACGTCGAGGGCGGTACGGCCATGGAGAGCAATGACATCGATCACTTCGAGGTCCGTACGTTCGACGGCAAACGTCTGGTGGAAGTCGACGCCTGACATACCCGCCCCCTTCGCGTACGGTTGACGGCTGCCCAACGCACGTCATGAAGGGGGCCTCGGTGGCCGCGCAGGATGCCGCTGTAGAAACCGCTGGACCCGCCGTCGATCCCGTACGCGCCACGGAGCACGACTCCGTGCGCGACCGCGAGATCGGCGTCGAGCAGCGCCATCTGGACCAGGTGTACCGCCGCCTTGAGGAGAAGATCCACGAGGCGGAGTTCCTGATGAACGACGCCGCCAAACGGGGGCAGGTCGGCACGCCGGGAGCCCTCGCCGAGCGAGACGCCCAGGTCTTCCGCGCCGGGGTCCACCTCAACCGGCTCAACAGCGAATTCGAGGACTTCCTCTTCGGGCGGATCGACCTCCTGCGGGGCAAGGACGGCAAGAAGGGCCCGGACGGCGCGTACACCTCGGTCGAGCCCGCCGACGACGCCATCGGGCCCGACAGCACCGCCGAGATCGCCGAGACGCTGCACATCGGCCGTATCGGAGTCCTGGACTCCGACTACTCCCCGCTGGTCATCGACTGGCGCGCGCCCGCCGCCGCGCCCTTCTACCGCGCCACCCCGGTCGATCCCGGCCGGGTCGTGCGGCGCCGGGTCATCCGCTCCAAGGGGCGCCGGGTCCTCGGGGTCGAGGACGATCTGATGCGGCCGGAGCTGACCGCCTCGCTGGACGGCGCCGCGCTGGCCGTGATCGGGGACGGCGCGCTGATGGCGGCGCTCGGCCAGGCCCGCGGGCACACCATGCGGGACATCGTCTCCTCCATCCAGGCCGAGCAGGATCTGGTGATCAGGGCCCCCGCCGCCTCGGTCACCGAGGTCTCGGGCGGGCCCGGTACGGGCAAGACCGCCGTGGCGCTGCACCGCGCCGCGTATCTGCTCTACCAGGACCGGCGGCGGTACGCGGGCGGCATCCTGGTCGTCTCGCCGACGCCGCTGCTCGTCGCGTACACGGAGGGCGTGCTCCCCTCGCTGGGCGAGGAGGGGCAGGTCGCGATCCGCGCGGTCGGGTCGCTGGTGGACGGCGCGGAGGCCACGGCGTACGACGAACCGGCGGTGGCGCGGGTCAAGGGCTCGGCCCGGATGCTGAAGGTGCTGCGCAAGGCGGCCAGGGGGGCGCTGGAAGGTTCCTTCCCGGCGGGCCCCGGATCCAGGAACCGTGATCAGCGGGGTCGGCAGGGGCAGCGGGGGCAGCAGGGCCAGCTGGCCTTCGGCGAGATCGGGGACGAGGACGGGGACGGCGACGAGGACTCCGCCGGGACCGTGGCCGTACGGACCGATCTGCTCCGGGTCGTCGCCTTCGGCCGCAGGCTGGAGCTGGAGGCCGGCGAGCTGAACCGTATCCGGCAGTCGGTGCTCAGCGGCACCGCGCCGGTCAATCTGCTCAGACCGCGCGCCCGCAGACTCCTGCTGGACGCCCTCTGGGCGAAGTCCGGATCGGCCCAGCGGCACACCGACCCGGAGCTGGCCGCGGAACTGCGCTCGTCCTTCGACGAGGACGTCACGTCCGAGGACAGCTTCCTCGCCTTCCTGGGCGCCTGGTGGCCCGAGCTGACCCCGCGCGGGGTGCTCGCCGAGATGGCCGACGAGCGACGGCTCGGCCGCTGGGCGCGACGGATTCTCAACCCGGGCGAGACCCGCCGTCTCGCCCGCTCCCTGAAGCGGCTGGGCCCGGACGGCTCGGGCCCGCTCTCCGTCCATGACGTGGCGCTCCTGGACGAGCTGGAGACGCTGCTCGGCGCGCCGCCCCGGCCCAGGAAGAGGCGCGATCTCGATCCGCTGGACCAGCTGACCGGCCTTGAGGAGCTGATGCCGGAGCGCGAGGAGTCGCAGCGCGAGCGGGCCGAACGGCTGGCGGCGGAGCGTACGGAGTACGCGCATGTCATCGTCGACGAGGCGCAGGACCTGACGCCCATGCAGTGGCGGATGGTCGGCCGCCGGGGCAGGCATGCCACCTGGACGGTGGTCGGCGACGCGGCGCAGTCGTCCTGGTCGGACCCGGACGAGGCGGCGGAGGCCCGCGACGAGGCCCTCGGCACCCGCCCGCGCCGTCGCTTCACCCTGACCGTGAACTACCGCAACCCGGCCGAGATCGCCGAGCTGGCGTCGAAGGTCCTGGCGCTCGCCATGCCCGGCATGGAGTCGCCGAGAGCGGTGCGCTCCACCGGCGTACAGCCGCGCTTCCGTGTCGTGCGGAACGGCGATCCGGCCGCGACGGTACGCGCGGAGGCCGAGCGGCTGCTCGACCAGGTGGACGGCACGGTCGGGGTCGTCGTCGCCATGAACCGGCGTGAGCAGGCGGCGCGCTGGCTGGCCGGTCTCGGCGACCGCGTGGTGGCGCTGGGCAGCCTGGAGGCCAAGGGGCTGGAGTACGACGCGACGGTCGTGGTCTCCCCGGCGGAGATCGCGGACGAGTCGCCGGCCGGTCTGCGGGTGCTCTACGTCGCGCTGACCCGGGCGACCCGGCAGCTCACGGTGGTCTCGGCGGCCCGCGACGAACCGGACGCGGAGGGCGTACCGGATCTGCTGCGGGACTGATTCCCGCTCGATCCCGGGACCGGCCCCGAGCCGGTCCCGCGATTGACCGGTAGTCAACTCGCGCGGACGGAATCACTTACCGGGGTGGTTTGTTAGCCTGGGGGTGGCACCGACTCGATCCAAGCCCCCGGGCCCAACCTTCGTCGCTTCGAGCGACCACTTGCCGCGAGGCGAGCATGGCGGGTCGGTGCCACCCTTTGCGTCAGCTTTACGCCAGTGCCACAGACACGTCGGCGGGCCTTCACCACACTTTGGTGAAGGCCTGTTTTCGTCGCACATCATGGAAGACCGCGTTCCGTAGATAAAGGTCTTTACCTGTTACCAGTCGGTAGGTGCGACGATCTGAAGGTTCCGCCGCCGATGTGGGGCGGGCGGAACGGCAAAGAGGCTAGGGAAAGAAGAGGGACTCGGTCATGGCAACGGCGCCCAGCGTCTCGTACTCGATGACGGTCAGGCTGGAGGTGCCCGCGAGCGGTACCGCGGTCTCGCAGCTGACCACGGCCGTGGAGTCCTCCGGCGGCTCGGTGACCGGCCTGGACGTGACCGCCTCCGGCCACCAGAAGCTGCGTATCGACGTCACCATCGCCGCCAGCTCCACGGGGCACGCGGAGGAGATCGTCGAGCGGCTGCGGAGCATCGAGGGCGTCACCCTCGGCAAGGTCTCCGACCGTACGTTCCTGATGCACCTCGGCGGCAAGATCGAGATGCAGTCGAAGCACCCCATCCGCAACCGCGACGATCTCTCGATGATCTACACCCCGGGTGTGGCCCGGGTCTGCATGGCGATCGCGGAGAACCCCGAGGACGCCCGGCGGCTGACCATCAAGCGCAACTCCGTGGCGGTCGTCACGGACGGCTCCGCGGTGCTCGGCCTGGGCAACATCGGCCCCAAGGCCGCGCTGCCCGTCATGGAGGGCAAGGCGGCCCTCTTCAAGCGCTTCGCCGGTATCGACGCCTGGCCGCTCTGCCTGGACACCCAGGACACCGACGCCATCGTCGAGATCGTCAAGGCGATCGCCCCCGGCTTCGCGGGCATCAACCTGGAGGACATCTCCGCGCCCCGCTGCTTCGAGATCGAGGCGCGGCTGCGCGAGGCGCTGGACATCCCGGTCTTCCACGACGACCAGCACGGCACCGCCATCGTGGTGCTCGCCGCCCTGACCAACGCGCTGCGTGTGGTGGGCAAGGGCATCGGGGACGTACGCGTCGTCATGTCCGGCGCGGGCGCGGCCGGTACGGCCATCCTCAAGCTGCTGATCGCCGCGGGCGTCAAGCACGCGGTGGTCGCCGACATCCACGGGGTGGTGCACGCGGGCCGCGAGGACCTGGTGGAGGCGGCCCCCGAGTCGCCGCTGCGCTGGATCGCCGACAACACCAACCCCGAGAGCGTCACCGGCACGCTGAAGGAAGCCGTGGTCGACGCGGACGTCTTCATCGGTGTCTCGGCCCCGAACGTGCTGGACGGCGACGACGTCGCGGCCATGGCGGACGGCGCGATCGTCTTCGCCCTCGCCAACCCCGACCCCGAGGTCGACCCGGCGATCGCGCGCGAGACGGCGGCCGTGGTGGCCACCGGCCGCTCCGACTTCCCCAACCAGATCAACAACGTGCTGGTCTTCCCCGGTGTCTTCCGCGGCCTGCTGGACGCCCAGTCCCACACGGTCAACACGGAGATGATGCTGGCGGCGGCGGCGGCGCTCGCCGATGTCGTCACCGAGGACGAGCTCAACCCGAACTACATCGTGCCCTCGGTCTTCAACGACAAGGTCGCGGGCGCGGTGGCGGGCGCGGTGCGCGACGCCGCCAGGGCGGCCGGCGGGGACGTGACGGCTCCCGTCACCCAGGTCTGATCCGAGGACCGCGGCGGAGGAGGGGTCCCGGGCAGCGCGAAACACGCCCCCCGGGGCCCGGCCCGAAATGTGACCAGGCCCACCACCGGGCCCGGACACGCTACCCAGGACTGCGGTACATCTCACGTCCGTCCGGTGCCCGGCGCGTCGCGATTCGCCGGGCCCCACGGGCCCCTCTAGGGTGGCGGACCATGAGCCCCGCCGCTCCAGGGAGGTTTTCAGGGCCTCCGGCGGGCTCAAGGGCCCCAAGGCTCCAAGGAGTCTCCACAGAGTCGACGGAACGTCACGACGACGAGGCAGTGGCGCTTTTCGTGTGACTCCGGAGGGTGCCGGATTGGCTTTCCCGCCGCTGGTGGGGGCAGGATGCGTATTCGGGCGCGAGGGTCTGTCAGCAGACCCGGGTCCGGGGACTGTCCGAGGGCCCTGGCAGCATCGGCTTCGATCTCACGCCTTACAGGCAAGAAGAACACGGGAGTAACAACATGAACCGCAGTGAGCTGGTGGCCGCCCTGGCCGACCGCGCCGAGGTGACCCGCAAGGACGCCGACGCTGTGCTGGCCGCTCTCGCCGAGACGGTCGGTGAGGTCGTCGCCAAGGGCGACGAGAAGGTCACCATCCCCGGCTTCCTGACCTTCGAGCGCACCCACCGTGCCGCTCGGACCGCTCGTAACCCGCAGACCGGCGACCCGATCCAGATCCCGGCCGGCTACAGCGTGAAGGTCTCCGCGGGCTCCAAGCTCAAGGAAGCCGCCAAGGGCAAGTAACACCCATAGGCGACACGCAGGGGCGGCCACCCGGACAGGGTGGCCGCCCCCGGTGTTTCCGGCCGCCAGAGGGCCGTCAGAAGCCCCGAAGGGCGCCCGCCGGACCCGGGTACGCCGTCGGCCCCGCTCCGAGGAGAGCGGGGCCGACGGCGTACCGGACGTGATGGGTGTGACGGCGCGTCAGACGAGCGCGCCGCCCGGCAGCTCGACCTTCGCGCCCAGCTCGACGAGCTTCTCCATGAAGTTCTCGTAGCCGCGGTTGATCAGATCGATGCCGTGCACCCGCGACGTGCCCTGCGCCGCCAGCGCCGCGATCAGATACGAGAAACCGCCGCGCAGGTCGGGAATGACCAGATCCGCGCCCTGGAGCCGGGTCGGGCCCGACACGACCGCGGAGTGCAGGAAGTTGCGCTGCCCGAAGCGGCAGTCCGAGCCGCCCAGGCACTCCCGGTAGAGCTGGATGTGCGCGCCCATCTGGTTGAGCGCGGAGGTGAAGCCCAGCCGCGACTCGTACACCGTCTCGTGGACGATGGAGAGCCCTGACGCCTGCGTCAGCGCCACCACCAGCGGCTGCTGCCAGTCGGTCTGGAAGCCGGGGTGCACGTCCGTCTCCAGCGCGATGGCGTTGAGCGAGCCGCCCGGGTGCCAGAAGCGGATGCCCTCGTCGTCGATCTCGAAGGCGCCGCCGACCTTGCGGTAGGTGTTGAGGAACGTCATCATCGAGCGCTGCTGCGCCCCGCGCACGTAGATGTTGCCCTCGGTGGCCAGCGCCGCCGACGCCCAGGAGGCCGCCTCCAGACGGTCGGGCAGCGCCCGGTGCGCATAGCCGTCCAGCCGGTCGACGCCGGTGATCCGGATCGTCCGGTCGGTGTCCATGGAGATGATCGCGCCCATCTTCTGCAAGACGCAGATGAGGTCCTCGATCTCCGGTTCCACGGCCGCGTTGGACAGTTCGGTGACGCCGTCGGCGAGCACGGCCGTCAGCAGCACCTGCTCGGTCGAGCCGACCGAGGGGTACGGCAGCCGGATCTTCGTGCCGCGCAGCCGTTGCGGCGCCTCCAGGTACTGGCCGTCCGCGCGCTTCTCGATCGTCGCGCCGAACTGGCGCAGCACGTCGAAGTGGAAGTCGATCGGCCGGCCGCCGATGTCGCAGCCGCCGAGACCCGGAATGAACGCGTGGCCGAGCCGGTGCAGCAGCGGTCCGCAGAAGAGGATCGGAATGCGCGACGAGCCCGCGTGGGCATCGATGTCGGCGACATTCGCGCTCTCGACATGGGTCGGGTCGAGGATCAGCTCACCCGGTTCGTCTCCTGGACGTACGGTCACGCCGTGCAATTGCAGCAGTCCCCGTACGACCCGTACGTCGCGGATGTCGGGCACATTGCGCAGTCTGCTCGGACCGCTGCCGAGAAGCGCGGCGACCATGGCCTTCGGCACCAGGTTCTTCGCGCCGCGGACGCGGATCTCGCCCTCCAGCGGGGTTCCGCCGTGGACAAGCATTACATCGTCTGTGCCGGTCATGAATCTCGCGTTCCGGAGTGGGCGGGCAGGTGGTCAAGGAAAAGGGTAAGGGGCCGGGACCCCCGCCCCGTAAGGCCCGGGGAGCGGCCGGCGTACAGGTTTCACGTAATCGAAGCGACTCGACACGTACGGTCTCCGTCTCTTCGCGGAGGGTCACCATGCCGATTTCCGGGCGATCGCGTGCTCCCGTCACCGCCGGGTGTGCTGAGCTGCGTTCACGCGCACTGTGCCGGGTGCGCCCCGCGGACCCCGAATATGCGGGATCATGTCTCGCATGACCGAGGTGTCCTCGCTCACAGGGCGGCTGCTTGTCGCGACTCCCGCCCTGGCCGACCCGAATTTCGACCGCGCGGTGGTGCTTCTCCTCGATCACGACGAGGAGGGCTCACTCGGCGTGGTCCTCAACAGGCCCACGCCCGTGGGTGTCGCGGACATCCTGGAGTCCTGGGGGGAGCTGGCGGGCGACCCCGGTGTGGTCTTCCAGGGCGGGCCCGTCTCCCTGGACTCGGCCCTCGGTCTCGCCGTGATCCCGGGCGACGAGGGGCCGTTGGGGTGGCGCAGGGTGTACGGGGCGATCGGCCTCGTCGATCTGGAGACCCCGCCGGAACTGCTCGCGCGTGCGCTCGGCTCGCTGCGGATCTTCGCCGGCTACGCGGGCTGGGGCCCCGGTCAGCTGGAGGAGGAGCTGGGCGAAGGGGCGTGGTACGTCGTGGAGTCGGAGCCGGGCGATGTGTCGTCGCCGAGACCGGAGAGCCTGTGGCGGGCGGTGCTGCGCAGACAGCGCGGCGAGCTGGCCATGGTCGCGACATATCCGGACGATCCCTCGCTCAACTGACGGTCGGCCGGTCCGGCCCGCGCGGCCGGCGATCCCTCGGCGTCCCGTTCCGCCGCCTGGCCCGGCCGTCGGCCCGTCCGTCGGCGCGCCGAGCGCCCCGGTGGTTGTCACTCGGCGTGTCGTCGGCGTGTCGGCGCGATGCGTGAGCGTATGGCTCCGGAGTGCACGGACCCGGAGCCTCCGGGATGCCCCGGGCCTGGGTACCCTTGGCTGCTATGAGCACTCTTGAGCCCGAGCGCGGGGCAGGTACGGGCACCCTCGTGGAGCCGACACCGCAGGTGTCGCAAGGCGACGGCGACCACGAGCGCTTCGCCCACTACGTCCAGAAGGACAAGATCATGGCGAGTGCCCTCGACGGCACTCCCGTGGTCGCACTGTGCGGAAAGGTCTGGGTGCCGGGGCGCGACCCCAAGAAGTACCCGGTCTGTCCGATGTGCAAGGAGATCTACGAGTCCATGGGTCCCGGCGGGGACAAGGGCAAGGGCAAGGACGGCGGCAAGAAGTAGCGACCGCTGGTCCACTGCCGGTAGACGGCCTCCGGGGCGCGCGTGCACACGCGCACCCCGGAGGCCGTCTCGCGTTGTGGTGCGCGGGCGCCGTACGGGCACTGTACGGGCGCCGCGCGCAGGGCCGCCCGGGGTGCCTCGCCGGGCCTTCGCGTCACAGATTGGTTGAGACCACTTGTCGGCGACTTCCAGCCGCGCTTAATCTCCTGCGAGTTGTGCAGCACGAAACGTACGTTGCGCATACTGCAACGCCGACTCGTAGGGATCCCGGATGAAGCTTTCCTCCCGCATTGCCGTCCCGGTCGCGGCGCTCGCGCTCACCGGCCTCACCGCCACCGCCTGCGCCCCCCAGACCTCCGACACCAGCACGACGAAGGACGAGAAGAGCGGCACGCTGCGCGTCTGGCTCTTCCAGGAGGTCAACAACAAGCCCAAGGAGCAGGTCGTCGACGCCGCCGTCGCCGCCTTCGGCAAGGAGCACGAGGGGACGAAGGTCGAGATCGAGTACATCCCGGTCGAGACCCGCGCCCAGCGCATCAAGGCCGCCTTCAACGACCCGAAGAGCGCCCCGGACCTGATCGAGTACGGCAACACCGACACGGCCGGATACGTCAAGGACGGTGGACTCGCCGAGGTCACCAAGGAGTTCGACGCCTGGGACGAGGCCAAGGACACCGACCCGACGGCCCGGCAGTCCGTCACGGTCGACGGCAAGATCTACGGAGCGCCCCTCTTCGTCGGCGTCCGCGCGCTCTACTACCGCACCGACGTCTTCGAGGAGTTGGGGATCGCCGCCCCCAAGTCCCAGGCGGAGCTGATCTCCACGGCCAAGAAGGTCCACAAGGCGAAGCCGGAACTGTACGGGCTCGCGGTCGGCGGCGCGTACACCTACGGCGCGATGCCGTTCCTGTGGGCGAACGGCGGCGAACTGGCGCAGGAGAGCGGCGGTACGTACAAGTCCGCCGTCAACAGCCCGGCCGCCCGCAAGGGCATCGAGGCGTACACCTCCCTCTTCGGCGACGACAACTGTCCGGCCGCCAAGTGCGCCTCGATGGGGGGCAACGCGACGGTGACCGCCTTCGCCTCCGGGAAGGCCGCGATGGCGATCGGCGGCGACTTCAGCCACCAGGCCGTCGAGGCGGGCACCGTGAAGGGCAAGTACGCGGTCGTGCCGCTGCCCGGGGTCGAGGCGGGCTCGATCGCGCCGGCCTTCGCGGGCGGCAACAACATCGGCGTACTGAAGAGCAGCCCGCGCCGTACGCTCGCCGTCGACCTGATGAAGTCGTTCACCGGCAAGGAGACCCAGGCCAAGCTGTTCGACGCGATGGGCTTCCTGCCGACGTACAAGGACGTGCTGGCCGACTCGGCGAAGAAGCAGCCGTTCATCGAGCCCTTCGTCAAGACCCTCGGCGCGGGCGCCAAGTTCGTCCCCGCGTCGCCGGGCTGGGCGCAGATCGACTCCTCGCTCATCCTGCCGACGATGTTCCAGGAGATCGTCAGCGGCCGTAAGGACGTCGCCGCGGCGTCGGACGACGCGGCGAAGAAGATGGACGCGGCGTTCTCGTCCGCGGGCTGAGCGCCATGACGACCGACGCCGGCCGGATCGACTCCGGCCGTAAGGCCACCGGGGTCCCGGGGCCGCCCGTATCCGAGGCCCGGCAGGCACCCCGGAAGGCCCGGCGGAACCCCCGCCGGGCCGGCCGGGCCGGCTGGACCCCCTGGCTCTATCTCGCGCCCGCGCTCGTCGTCCTCGGCGGGCTGCTGGTCTACCCGATCTACCAACTCGGCCTGATCTCCTTCCTGGAGTACACCCAGGCGCAGGTCAGCGGCGGGGAACCGACCTCCTTCAAGGGCTTCGGCAACTACACCGCGCTGTTCGGCGACAGCCAGTTCTGGCAGGTGCTGCTGGCGACCGTGCTGTTCGCCGCGGCGTGTGTCGTCGCCACCCTGGCGGTCGGCTGCGCGCTCGCCGTCCTGCTGACGCGCGTACGGGCCGCGCCGCGGCTCGCGCTGATGCTCGCCGCGCTCGGCGCCTGGGCCACCCCGGCGATCACCGGCTCCACCGTCTGGGTGTTCCTCTTCGACCCGGACTACGGACCCGTCAACCGGCTGCTGGGGCTCGGCGACTTCTCCTGGACGTACGGCCGCTACAGCGCCTTCGCGCTCGTCCTGTTCGAAGTGGTGTGGTGCTCGTTCCCGTTCGTGATGGTGACCGTCTACGCGGGCATCAAGGCCATCCCGGGCGAGGTGCTTGAGGCGGCCTCGCTGGACGGTGCCTCGCAGTGGCGGATCTGGCGGTCGATCACCGCGCCCATGCTGCGGCCGATCCTGCTGGTCGTCACCATCCAGTCGATCATCTGGGACTTCAAGGTCTTCACCCAGATCTATGTGATGACGAACGGCGGCGGAATCGCGGGCCAGAATCTCGTGCTCAATGTCTACGCCTATCAGAAGGCCTTCGCGTCCTCGCAGTACAGCCTGGGCTCGGCGATCGGCGTGGTCATGCTGCTGATTCTGCTGGCGGTCACGCTCGTCTATCTGCGACTGATCCGACGCCGGGGAGAAGAACTGTGAACCTGCTCGGTATTCGCCGCCCCTGGCGGCTGCTGGCCGAGGCATCGGCCCTCGTCATCGCCGTGATCGTGGCCTTTCCGCTGTACTGGATGGTGCTGTCCGCGTTCAAACCGGCCGGTGAGATCCAGTCGACACAGGCCCGTCCCTGGACGCTCTCGCCCTCCCTCGACTCGTTCCGCCGGGTCTTCGAACAGCAGGAATTCGGGCGTTACTTCCTCAACAGCCTGGTGGTCGCGGGAACGGTCGTGATCGCCTCCGCGCTGATCGCGTTTCTGGCCGCTACGGCCGTCACCCGGTTCCGTTTCCGATTCCGCACGACCCTCCTGATCATGTTCCTCGTCGCGCAGATGGTGCCGATCGAGGCGCTGGCCATCCCGCTGTTCTTCCTGATGCGGGACGCGGGGCTGCTCAATACGCTCGGCTCGCTGGTCCTGCCGCACCTCGCCTTCTCGCTTCCGTTCGCCGTCTGGATGCTGCGCGGATTCGTCAAGGCCGTACCCGAGGCGCTGGAGGAGGCCGCCTACATCGACGGCGCGAGCCGTACCCGGTTCCTGTGGCAGATCCTTTTCCCGCTGGTCTTCCCCGGGCTTGTCGCGACGAGTGTCTTCTCCTTCATCTCGACCTGGAACGACTTCCTCTTCGCCAAGTCCTTCATCATCAGCGACACCTCCCAGTCGACCCTTCCGATGGCGCTCCTGGTCTTCTTCAAACCGGACGAGAACGACTGGGGCGGGATCATGGCCGCGTCTACGGTGATGACCGTTCCCGTGCTGGTTTTCTTTGTGCTCGTACAACGGCGCCTGGTCTCCGGACTCGGCGGCGCCGTCAAGGATTAGAGGTGGACTTCATGGATCTGATCCCGGACCCCAGGCGGGCCTGGCCGACACATCCGGGGGCGGGTGTCTTCCCGCTCGACGAGGCGACGGTGATCGTGGCGGAGCCCGGTACGGAGGGCGTGGCGCGATGGTTCCGCACCACCGTCGGAGCCGCGACGGGGCTGCCGTTCCCGGACGACTCCGGTGTCGTCGGCGCCGACGACAACCGGATCGTGCTGGGGATCAGCCCGGACATCGCACGCGAACTGGGCCCCGAGGGGTACCGGATCAGCGTCGACGCGGAGGCGATCCGTATCGAGGGCGGCGCCGCGGCCGGGGTCTTCTGGGGGGCGGGGACCCTCCGGCAGCTGCTGGGGCCCGACGCGTACCGCGGTGCCCCGCTCGACCCCGCGCGCGAGTGGTCCGTCCCGATGACCCTCATCGAGGACGCGCCCCGCTTCGCCTGGCGTGGGCTGATGCTCGACGTGGCACGCCACTTCATGCCCAAGGACGGCGTCCTGCGCTATCTGGACCTGCTCGCCGCCCACAAGCTGAATGTCTTCCACTTCCATCTCACCGACGACCAGGGCTGGCGCGTCGAGATCAAGAAGCATCCGAAACTGACGGAAGTCGGCTCCTGGCGTCCGCGCACCAAATGGGGCCACCGCGCCTCCGAGCTCTGGGAGGAGAAGCCGCACGGCGGTTACTACACCCAGGACGACATCCGCGAGATCGTCGCGTACGCCGCCGAGCGGCATATCACCGTCGTCCCCGAGATCGAAATCCCGGGACATTCGCAGGCCGCCATCGCCGCGTATCCGGAACTCGGCAACACCGATGTCATCGACACGACCTCCCTCACCGTCTGGGACACCTGGGGCATCAACCCAAACGTACTCGCCCCCACTGACAACACCCTGCGGTTCTACGAGGACGTCTTCGAGGAAGTGCTCAGGCTCTTCCCCTCGACCTTCATCCATGTCGGCGGGGACGAGTGCCTCAAGGACCAGTGGAAGGCTTCGCCGGCGGCCCAGGCCACGATCGCGCGGCTCGGTCTGACCGACGAGGACGGGCTCCAGTCCTGGTTCATCCGGCACTTCGACCGCTGGCTCGCCGAGCGCGGCCGGCGGCTGATCGGCTGGGACGAGATCCTGGAAGGCGGGCTCGCGCCGGGCGCCGCCGTGTCGTCCTGGCGCGGATACGCGGGCGGGATCGCCGCCGCGAAGGCGGGCCATGACGTCGTCATGTGCCCCGAGCAGCAGGTGTATCTGGACCACCGTCAGGCGGCGGGCGACGACGAGCCGATGCCCATCGGGTACGTACGCACCCTGGAGGACATCTACCGCTTCGAGCCCCTGCCTCCCGAGCTCACCGAGGAGGAGGCGGCCCATGTCCTCGGCACCCAGGCCAATGTCTGGACCGAGGTGATGCAGGACAGTTCCCGCGTCGACTACCAGGTCTTCCCGCGGCTCGCCGCCTTCGCCGAAGTCGCCTGGTCGGATCTTCCCGCCCCCGCCGAACGTGATTTCGCCGACTTCGAGCAGCGCATGGCCGAGCACTACCGGCGCCTTGACGCCCTGGGGGTCGAATACCGCCCGCCCGGCGGGCCGTTGCCCTGGCAGCGCCGCCCCGGCGTGCTCGGCCGCCCGATCGAGGGGGCGCCCCCAAACGTGTGAGCCCACGGGGAGATGGCCACCCCGAGACGGTGTCCCTGCGACCGTGGTAGTCCGTAAGGACAAGTAGTCCGTCAGGACAAGTCGCACAACGACCGCTGAAGAGTGGCATTCCGTATGTGACGGCGAAGAGGTGCGAAACCGGACCTTCCTCCTGGTGGGGGACGGATACGTCCTTCGCGGACCCTCGCGTCGGGCGGGCCGGAAGATGTGCCAGAGTTGCCACGTCCGGTCTGTGAGCACGTACGGTACGGCCACACGGGCGGGACACCGGGACACCGGAAAGGGGCAGCTGGGTTGACCACGCACGCACCGCAGACGGCGCAGTTCGTGACGCTGCCGGCCTCGCTGGACGAGGCCGTGGCGGCGCTCACCGCGATGCCCGCAGCCGTGCCCGTCGCGGGTGGAACCGATCTCATGGCGGCCGTCAACAAGGGCCAGCTGCGGCCCGCGGGACTCGTCGGCCTCGGCCGGATCAGCGAGCTCCGCGGCTGGCACTACCAGGACGGTCACGCCCTGCTCGGCGCCGGTCTCACCCACGCGCGCATGGGCAGACCGGACTTCGCCGCGCTCATCCCCGCGCTCGCCGCGTCCGCGCGCGCGGCGGGCCCGCCCCAGATCCGTAACGCCGGGACGCTCGGCGGCAATATCGCCACCGCGGCCCCGACCGGCGACGCGCTGCCCGTACTCGCCGCGCTGGAGGCCGATCTGGTGATCGGGGGGCCCGGCGGCGCGCGCCGTGAGATCCCCGTCTCGCATCTGCTGGCCGGCCGCGAGATGCTCGCGCCCGCCGAACTCATCGGCTTCGTGCGGGTGCCCCTGCTGCACGCCCCGCAGGTCTTCCTCAAGGCGACGGGACGGACCGGGCCCGGCAGGGCCACCGCGTCCGTGGCCGTCGTGCTCGACCCGGCGCGGCGCGGGGTGCGGTGCGCGGTCGGCGCGATCGCCCCGATGCCGCTGCGCCCGCTGGAGGCGGAGCGCTGGATCGCCTCACTGATCGACTGGGACGGCGCGCGGGGGCTCGCGCAGGAGGCGCTCGCCGCCTTCGGCGAGTACGTCGCCGCGGCCTGTATCCCGGACCCGCCGGCGCCGGACGACGGGGGCGAGGCGCCACCCCCGTCACCCGCCGTACTGCATCTGCGGCGTACCGTCGCCGCGCTGTCCCGACGAGCACTGGGGAGGGCGCTGTCGTGACCACCAACGAGAACTCCGGTGCCGCCTCCGGGGACCAGGGCGGCTGGCAGCCCGTCCCGCAGGGCGGGGAGTACGACGGCGAGTCGACCGCCTTCGTGCACCTGCCCCCGGAGGACACCTTCGACGCGCCGCTGGCCGCGCCGGGGCACGGATACGTACCGCCGCAGATCGTGCCGCCGACACCGGTGGACCCGTCGGCGGCCGATGGCCAGGGCGGGGTGCACTGGCCGGCCGCGGGGCAGGGCGGCGGGGCACAGGACCACGCGCCGTACCCGCAGGGCGGTTACGTCCAGGGCGGGTACGCGCAGGGCGGGTACGGCCACGGTGGCTACGGGCCCGGCGGTGGCTACGACCCGCAGGCGACGGGCCACTGGAACTTCGACGACACGGGCGCGGGTACGGGTACGGGCAACGGCGCCGACGCCGGGGCGGGCGCCGGTGCCGGTGCGGGCGCGGGACAGACCGCGCCCGGGGACGCCGCTGGTGGATCCGAGCTGACCGGTCAGTGGACGATCCCGATCGCCCAGGGTGATCTTCCGGATGAATCGGGCGAGTTCAGCAAGTCGGTGCTGGCGTCCCAGTGGAACGGCGGCAGCCCGCCGGCGACGCTGCCGGGCGGCGCCGCCGCGCCATGGGCGACGGAACCGGCACCTCCTGGCGCAGACGCCGGGGGATTCACCGCCCCCGAGGGCGTCGGGGTACCGGGGGTCCCGGAGGCTTCTTCGGCCCCGGCGGCTTCGGCCCCGGCGGCACCAGTGGCCCCGATGGTCGCCGAGCCCGGGCCGTCCGCGGCCCTGCCGGACGCCCTACCGGACCTCGCGCACGAGCCCGCCTCGGGGACCGTGCCCGAAGCGGTCCCCGAAGCCGCTTCCGGGGCCGCTCCCGAGATCCCGGCCGAGTCCGAGCACGCCGCTGAACACGCGGCTGAGCACGCCGCTGAGCCCGTGGCGGAGGCCGCGCCGGAGCCGACGGCGGCACCCGAGCCCGCGCCGGAGGCCGAGGCCGAGCCGGCGGTGCTCACCAGCAGCAACGACAGCGCCGAACACCCCTCCGGCTCCTACGTCCTGCGCGTCAACGGCGCCGACCGCCCCGTCACGGACGCCTGGATCGGCGAGTCGCTCCTGTACGTGCTGCGCGAGCGCCTCGGCCTCGCGGGCGCCAAGGACGGCTGCTCCCAGGGCGAATGCGGCGCCTGCAACGTCCAGGTCGACGGCCGGCTCGTCGCCTCCTGCCTCGTCCCCGCCGCCACCGCCGCCGGATCCGAGGTCCGTACCGTCGAGGGGCTCGCCGCCGACGGCGAACCCTCCGACGTCCAGCGGGCGCTGGCGAAGTACGGAGCGGTGCAGTGCGGGTTCTGCGTCCCCGGCATGGCCATGACCGTCCACGACCTGCTGGAGGGCAACCACGCCCCCAGCGAGCTGGAGACCCGCCAGGCGCTCTGCGGCAACCTCTGCCGCTGCTCGGGCTACCGCGGTGTGCTCGACGCCGTGAGCGAGGTCGTCGCCGGGCGCAGGGCGAGCGCGGAGGCCGCCGCCGCGGCCACCGAGGAAGCCCGCATCCCGCATCAGGCACCTCCCGGGGCCGGCGGCGTCCAGCCCCCGCACCTGAACCCGCACACCGGCCCGCACACCCCGCCCAGCAATTCGCCCAGCAACCCGCACCCGCACTCGCCCGACGGAGGCATGGCGTGAGCAACGACGCGGCCACCGGGGCCCCGACGCTCGACGGCCCCCAGCAGGAGCCTCCCGCGCACGGCCTCGGCGCATCCCTCCTTCCGGCCGACGCGCGCGCGAAGACCGAGGGCACCTTCCCGTACGCCGCCGACCTGTGGGCCGAGGGCCTGCTGTGGGCGGCGATCCTGCGCTCGCCGCACCCGCACGCCCGTATCGTCTCGATCGACACCGCCGCGGCCGCCGAGATGCCGGGCGTGCGCGCCGTCGTCACGCACGAGGACGTCCCGGGCGACTCGGCGTATGGCAGGCGGATCGCCGACCGCCCCGTCTTCGCCTCGGAGGTCGTACGCCACCACGGCGAGGCGATCGCCGCCGTCGCCGCCGACCACCCCGACACGGCCCGGCTCGCCGCCGCCGCGATCGCTGTCGAGTACGAGGTGCTCGACCCGGTGACCGACCCCGAGAAGGCGTTCGCCGCCGAGCCGCTGCACCCCGACGGCAATCTGATCCGCCACATCCCGCTGCGCTACGGCGATCCGGACATCACCGGCGAGGTCGTCGTGGAGGGGCTGTACCGCATCGGCCGCCAGGACCCGGCGCCCATCGGTGCCGAGGCGGGTCTCGCCGTACCGCGGCCCGACGGCGGCGTCGAGATCTACACGGCCTCCACCGATCCGCACACCGACCGCGATCTGGCCGCCGCGTGCTTCGGCCTGGAGCCGGACCGGGTGAAGGTCGTCGTCACCGGCGTACCCGGCGCCACCGGCGACCGCGAGGACCCGGGCTTCCAGATCCCCCTCGGCCTGCTCGCGCTGCGCACCGGCTGCCCGGTCAAACTCGCCGCGACCCGCGAGGAGTCCTTCCTCGGCCACGCCCACCGCCACCCGACGCTGCTGCGCTACCGCCACCACGCGGACGCCGAGGGCCGGCTCGTCAAGGTCGAGGCCCAGATCCTGCTGGACGCGGGCGCGTACGCGGACGCCTCGTCCGAGTCCCTGGCGGCGGCGGTCGCCTTCGCCTGCGGCCCGTACGTCGTCCCGCACGCCTTCATCGAGGGCTGGGCCGTACGCACCAACAACCCGCCCTCCGGACATGTACGGGGCGAGGGCGCGATGCAGGTGTGCGCGGCGTACGAGGGCCAGATGGACAAGCTGGCCGCCAAGCTGGGCGTGGAACCGGCCGAGCTGCGCCTGCGCAACGTGCTGGCCACCGGCGACATCCTGCCCACCAGCCAGACGGTGACCTGCCCGGCTCCCGTGGCCGAACTGCTCCGTTCCGTACGCGACTTCCCGCTGCCCCCGCTCCCCAAGGACACCCCCGAGGCGGCCTGGCTACTGCCCGGCGGCCCCGAGGGCGCGGGCGAGCCGGGGGCCGTGCGCCGGGGAGTCGGCTACGCGCTCGGCATGGTCCATATGCTCGGCGCGGAGGGCGCGGACGAGGTCTCCACGGCCACCGTCAAGGTCCACGACGGCGTCGCCACGGTCATCTGCGCGGCCGTCGAGACCGGCCAGGGCTTCGCCACCCTCGCCCGGCAGATCGTGCAGGAGACGCTGGGCATCGAGGAGGTCCATGTCGCCTCGGTCGACACGGACCAGCCCCCGGCGGGACCGGCCGCCCACGGCCGGCACACCTGGGTCTCGGGCGGCGCGGTCGAGCGGGCGGCGAAGATGGTCCGCACGCAGCTGCTCCAGCCGCTGGCCCACAAGTTCGGGATGTCCACCGAACTGCTCCAGATCACGGACGGCAAGATCACCTCGTACGACGGTGTGCTGTCCACGACGGTCACCGAGGCGATGGACGGCAAGGAACTCTGGGCGACGGCGCAGTGCCGCCCCCACCCCACCGAACCCCTCGACGCCTCCGGACAGGGCGACGCCTTCGTGGGCCTGGCCTTCTGCGCGATCCGCGCGGTCGTGGACGTCGACATCGAGCTGGGCTCGGTCCGGGTCGTCGAGATGGCCGTGGCCCAGGACGTCGGGCGCGTCCTCAACCCGGCGCAGCTGGCCACCCGTATCGAGGCGGGCGTCACACAGGGCATCGGCACGGCCCTGACGGAGAACCTCCGCACGACCCGCGGTCTGATCCGCCGCCCCGACCTCACGGGGTACGCGCTCCCGACATCCCTGGACGCCCCGGACATCCGTATCGTCAAGCTGGTCGAGGAGCGCGACGTGGTGGCCCCCTTCGGCGCCAAGCCCGCGAGCGCCGCCCCGGTGGTCACCTCCCCGGCGGCGGTCGCCTCAGCCGTCCGCGCGGCCACGGGCCGCCCCATCAGCCGCCTCCCGATCCGCCCCCAGGCGGCGGTGGCGGCGGCGCCCGCGGGCTCGTAGGACGACCGTAGGCGGGTCGCAGGCGGTGGGTACGGGCGCGACCCGGCGTCGGCCCGGCGGGCGCCGGACGCGCTCCGAGGATGGTCAACGACGCACCGGGGCAAGGCCGGTCGCGGCAACCCGCGTAACTCGCTGGGCGGGCGGTCGGGGACCCCGATTCCTGCTCTGGCGCGGGGATGCCCCTGCCGTCCGCCACGAGATCGGCGTACGACAGGGGCTGTTCAGCCGACCACGGGGGCTACGTGTCCTCACCTCCTTGCGGGGAGGGCTCCCGGGGGGCCTCAGGGGGCATGGGGCCTCCGTCGTGCTTCCCGCTGTCCGCCTCGGCGGTTACCTCCATGTCACCGGCCATGTCACCGGGGTGCCTGAAGGGGACTCCGCGCCATCCTCCAGCGTCGGGTGTGCGCGTCTCGTACCTGTCGACGGCAGCAACGCTCATCCACGAACCTCCTCTTTCGCGAGAGGCCATGCCGCCGTACTGTCGATGGCATGGCCCGTGGCCGCGGAGAACTCATCTCCGCGGGCTGGTCACCCGCCCTGGCGCTCGACCTGTCCAGGGTTTCCACCGCCGGGGCGGGAGCTTCTTCAGTGGACGGTCGCCTTGAACCGGGCCCGCCTCTTGTCGTGAGCCTCAAGCTTGCGGGCGACGCGATTCCAGCCGTCGCTCATATCTGCCCCTTCGAGACTCGTTGACTGGAATCAAAGATAAGGGCAGCTGACGGGCCTTCCGGTCAATATTTCTGTTGTCGGGTAAGAATCATGTGCGGCACGTGCCGGCCCACTCGGACAATTGTTCTTGGCATCGCTCGCCGAACAAGGAGTAGCGTTCGTACACGGAGAACTCATCAAGATAGGCGGAGACGTCCCGGTGATCTCGAAAAACCATCGCTCCCGTCTGTGTCTCCACTGTGGCTATCCGAGTGTCATAGACGGTGAAGGTGTTCAATGGCGCCACCGGTATATGGCTGTCCATAGTGATGATCCCGAGTCGGACATTCGGCAGCAAGCTGATCGATGCCAGCCGGTCCATCTGCATGGCCATGGCCGGCCCGGGGAGAAATGGCCACCTGACAGCCTGTTCGGTCAGGATGAACGTGAAACGCTTCGATGTGTCGTAAAGAATTGATTGCCGTTCCAGCTTCTTGGTGATCGTCTTTCCGTGGTCCCCGGGGATGTGGGCAAGGCTCGCCCTCACGTAGTCGGGCGTCGCGAGTAGGCCAGTCACCATGGACAGAAGGAAGTACCGAAACTCTTTGGAAGTCTGCTCGAAGCCGGCCAGCTCATTCTGCTTCTTCTCCAGCCCCGTACGACGTTGCGACCAGACGTCTTGCCATTCGGTGTTTGCTGTGCGAGCAAGGGCCGCTACCCGTGCGACAAGGTCCGGCGGAGCATCCAAGGCTCTGAGGATCAGCTCTACGTCAACGAGGCTCGGCGTCAGCTTCGAGCCCTCAATGTTGCTGATCTTTGTCTGAGACATATTGCAACGCTGAGCGAGCCGGGTCTGAGTGATCTCGGCTCGCTTGCGGAGTGTTCTGAGTGTGTCGGCTAGGTCCGCTTTGGACTGTCCTAGCTCTTCCGGATCAAACGTCAAGGCCCTTCACGTACTCCTCAAAGGGCACCGACTCGGCCAACGCGATGCGCTGATACCGGAGGTATGGCGTTACGTCACCCTCGTACACTTCCCGGCCTGTCTGTGTGCCGTCTGTCTTATAGTGCATGAGGACGACCTCCTTCTTGTCGAACATCCAGAAATCTTGGACTCCGGCCAGGGGGTTATCCCCTTCGGTCACGTCCATGATTCGGATATCCTCGCCTGCCCACACATGCGGCCGGTAGTACATGAACTCGTACTGGAGGTAGGTGGAGAGGGGGCGGGTGACGATGTGTACGCGCCCTTTGCTCTTTCCTTCGCCTCGTACCCTCTTCAGATCTTCGGTGTACCCGTTCGAGTGTGTGTGAGGGTTGATGCGCTCGCCCGCCAGAAAGGCCCTGATCTCGTCTTCTTCCTGCGGGACGTTGTAGGCAGGCATGGTCTCAAGTCGCCACGCCTCGCTCCCGAAGTCCCGGAACTTTGCCTGCCATGCTTCACCATCCAAGAGCATGAACAGCCTCCTTGAGCACTGCTTCCGGAATTTCTACCAGGGCCTCTCCCGGTGGGGGCTGGAAAGCACGGGACAGGTCGCCCTGAACGACAATGGAGCCGCTTGCGGTCCGGTAGACGTTGGGGCAGTCGTTTTGGTTACATTCCCCGTTGCCGCTACCGGTAAGTCGGGTGAGTTCCTCGCGCGCCATGACGAAACCTCTTGTGTTGGGCCCCTGTTGAGACTCTTGAACACGACGGTACGAGCGCTGATCCTCGACCGTCCATGTGGCAACGCCAATATTTGCGTAGTCGGGTAAAGATCTTGGTGCGACCCGTAGGCGCCCGTCGGCGGGCGCAGGCCGGAGGAGGGAATCGGCGCGAGCCTCTGGCCGGCCTCGACCGGGCGCGGGTGGACCGACGGCGCGGCCCATGGCATGAAAGCGGCCGCCCCGGCGATTCCCGGGGCGGCCGCTTTCGGATCTGGAGGCCGTGGCGGGAATCGAACCCACGTAACTCGCTTTGCAGGCGAGCCCCTGAACCACTCGGGCACACGGCCGTGCCTTGACTTCCGCTCATGACCGTAGGTCCGCGGTGCGCGGGGCTCAAGGTGTCCGGGCGGGCCGCAACGCGACTGCCACACTCCGTTCACGGTGGGCCCGTCGCCGATGGTGGGTACGGGCCGGGGCGGCGTACGTCCAAGGGACCAGATCCGATCAGCCTTACGACAGGGCCGAATCACGGCTGTGCCCCTTACTCTGAGACCATGACCGCCCTGGACCCACGCGACGCAGATGTCGCTCCCGCCGACATATCCGCCGTAGCGGATCCCCTACGGAAGTCCCCGGCCCGCGACCAGGGCGGCGCCCCTGACCAGGGCGGGGTGCTGGGGCCCGAGCATCGGGCGCTCAGTATCGGCATCGTCTCCGTCGTCCTGCTCATCGCCTTCGAGGCGACCGCCGTCGGTACCGCGATGCCGGTCGCCGCGCGCGAGTTGAACGGGATTCCGCTGTACGCCTTCGCCTTCTCCGCGTACTTCACCACCAGCCTCTTCGCCATGGTGCTCTCCGGCCAGTGGGCCGACCGCAGCGGGCCGCTCGCGCCGCTCGCCACCGGAATCAGCGCCTTCGGGGCCGGGCTGCTGCTCTCGGGCACGGCGGGCACCATGTGGCTGTTCATCCTCGGCCGCGCCGTCCAGGGTCTCGGCGGCGGGCTGGTCATCGTCGCGCTGTACGTCGTCGTCAGCCGGGCCTACTCGGAGCGGCTGCGGCCCGCGATCATGGCCGCGTTCGCCGCGAGCTGGGTGATCCCCTCCGTCGTCGGACCGCTCGCCTCCGGCACTGTCACCGAACACCTCGGGTGGCGCTGGGTCTTCATCGGCATCCCGGCCCTGGTCGTGCTGCCGCTGGCGCTCGCGCTGCCCGCGATACGCCGCAAGGCGTCGGGGCCCGCCGATGCGCAGGGGCCCGTCCCGGCGTTCGACCGGCGCCGGATCCGGCTCGCGCTCGGGATCTCGCTGGGCGCGGGGCTGCTCCAGTACGCGGGGCAGGATCTGCGCTGGCTCTCGCTGTTCCCGGCGCTGGCCGGTGTCGCGTTCCTCGTCCCCGCCGTTCTCGGGCTGCTGCCGGGCGGCACCTGGCGCGCGGCGCGCGGGCTGCCCTCCGTGGTGCTACTGCGCGGGGTCGCCGCCGGGGCCTTCATCGCCGCCGAGAGCTTCGTACCGCTGATGCTCGTCACCCAGCGCGGGCTGTCGCCGACGATGGCCGGGCTCTCGCTCGCGGTGGGCGGCGCGACCTGGGCGCTCGGCTCGTACGTGCAGTCCAGGCCGCGCCTGGAGCCGTACCGCGAGCGGCTGATGGCGGGCGGGATGGTGCTGGTCGCGCTGTCGATCGCGACCGCGCCGAGCGTGCTCATCGCGTCCGTACCGGTGTGGATCGTCGCGGTCGCCTGGGCGTTCGGCTGTCTCGGCATGGGCGCCGTGATCGCCTCCACCAGCGTGCTGCTGCTCAAGCTCTCGGCGCCGGAGGAGGCGGGCGCGAACTCCGCCGCGCTCCAGATCTCCGACGGGCTGTCGAACGTCCTCCTGCTGGCGGCGGGCGGCGCGGCGTTCGCGGCCCTGGGCGGCGGCGCGGTGGGCGGCCACGCCGTCTCGGCCGCGTCGGGCGCCGGGGGTTCCCATCCGGCGGCCTTCGCCGCGGTGTTCCTGCCGATGGCGGCGGTGGCGCTGGTGGGGGTGTGGGTGGCGACGCGAATACGGACGCGCTGAGCGCGGCGGATACGCGCCCGCGATGTGCGCGTACGAGCACGTAAAGGCACTAGGGGCGCCTACGGGCCTGCCGGACAATGCCCGCGCCTCGCCCAACCGCCCTGTTAGCGTGGGCCCTTGACCGAGAGGGCGGAGCCGGCACGATGACAGCGACCACGTTTCGTATCGGCGGGGACCTGAGCGTACGGCGGCTCGGGTTCGGAGCGATGGGGCTGCCGACGGAGCCGGGCCCGGCCCGCGCGCTCTCCCTCGGCGTCGCCCGGCGGGCCGTCGAGCTGGGCGTCACGCTGATCGACACCGCCCATCTGTACGGCGGGGGAGCCAACGAGGAACTGCTCGCCGAGGCCCTGTACCCCTACCCGGACGGGCTGCTCGTCACCACCAAGGTCGGCGTCGCGCGATCGGCCGAGACGGGCGAGTGGCGGCTCGACGGCCGGCCGGACGTCCTGCGCGACCAGGTCGAGAACGCCCTTCGCCGACTGCGTGTCGAGCGGCTCGAACTGCTCCAGCTGCACCGCCTCGATCCGGAGGTGCCCCTCGCCGACCAGCTCGGCGCGCTGCGGGAGTTGCAGACCGCGGGCAAGGTCGGCCGGCTCGGGCTGTCCGAGATCAGCGTCGCGGAACTCGAACAGGCGCGGGAGATCATCGACGTCGTGTCCGTACAGAACCGCTACAACGTGCTCGACCGCGAGCACGAGTCCGTGCTCGTGGCCTGCGAGGCGGCGGGGATCGCCTTCCTGCCCTGGCGCCCCGTCGCCTGGGGGAAGTCGGGCGCCCACGCCGAGATCGCCGCCGTGGCGGCCGAGCTCGACGCCACCCCCACCCAAGTCGCGCTCGCCTGGCTCCTCGACCGCTCGCCGGTCGTCCTCCCGATCCCGGGCACCGCCAGGATCGGCCATCTGGAGGAGAACGTCGCCGCGGCGGACCTCCGTCTGACCCCGGCCCACCGCGACCGTCTCGCCGCTCTCGCCCCTCTCGACCGGCCGGCCGATCAGTCATAGCGCCCCGCCTCGCCGTACGGAATGTGGCGCCCGTCGCACCTGGCCGTTCCCCGTCCGATTCGTACCGGTGCCGCGTCGCGCCACCGGTAGGGTGGCCCGGTTGTCGTACGTACCCGCCCCACCCAGCCGACCCGCGCCCGAACCGGAGACCGTGACTACTACAGCCTCCTCCCACCACCTCTCACCCGCCTTCCCCGGCCGCGCCCCCTGGGGCACCGCGAACAAGCTGCGTGCCTGGCAGGAGGGCGCGCTCGGCCGCTACTTGGAGCAGCAGCCGCGTGACTTCCTCGCCGTCGCCACCCCCGGCGCCGGGAAGACGACCTTCGCGCTGACGCTCGCCTCCTGGCTGCTGCACCACCATGTCGTCCAGCAGGTGACCGTCGTCGCGCCGACCGAGCATCTCAAGAAGCAGTGGGCGGAGGCCGCCGCGCGGATCGGCATCAAGCTGGACCCCGACTACTCCGCGGGGCCGGTGAGCAAGGAGTACGACGGCGTCGCCATCACCTACGCCGGCGTCGGGGTGCGGCCCATGTTGCACCGCAACCGGTGCGAGCAGCGCAAGACCCTGGTCATCCTCGACGAGATCCACCACGCGGGCGACTCCAAGTCCTGGGGCGAGGCATGTCTTGAGGCGTTCGAGCCCGCGACCCGGCGGCTCGCGCTGACCGGCACGCCGTTCAGGTCCGATACCAACCCCATCCCCTTCGTGGCGTACGAGGAGGGCAACGACGGCATCCGCCGCTCGGCCGCCGACTACACCTATGGGTACGGCAACGCCCTCGGCGACGGCGTCGTCCGGCCCGTCATCTTCCTCAGCTACAGCGGCAATATGCGCTGGCGCACCAAGGCCGGTGACGAGATCGCGGCCAAGCTCGGCGAGCCCATGACCAAGGACGCCGTCTCGCAGGCCTGGCGCACCGCGCTCGATCCGCGCGGTGACTGGATGCCCAATGTGCTGCGCGCCGCGGACCAGCGGCTCACCGAGGTACGCAAGGGCATCCCGGACGCCGGTGGTCTGGTCATCGCGACCGACCAGGACTCGGCGCGCGCGTACGCCAAGCTCATCCGCGAGATCACCGGCTCGAAGGCGACCGTCGTCCTCTCCGACGACACGGGCGCGTCGAAGCGGATCGATGACTTCAGCGAGAGCGACGACCGGTGGATGGTCGCGGTCCGGATGGTGTCGGAGGGTGTCGACGTGCCGCGCCTGGCCGTCGGCGTGTACGCCACCACCATCTCGACCCCGCTCTTCTTCGCGCAGGCCGTGGGCCGTTTCGTACGTTCACGGCGGCGCGGTGAGACCGCGTCCGTCTTCCTGCCCACCATCCCGGGGCTGCTCGGCTTCGCCGCCGAGATGGAGGTCGAGCGCGACCACGTACTCGACAAGCCCAAGAAGAACGGCGAGGAGGACCCCTACGCCGAGTCCGAGAAGGAGATGGCGGAGGCCGAGAAGCAGGAGGACGAGGACACCGGCGAGCAGGACATGCTGCCCTTCGAGGCGCTGGAGTCCGACGCCGTCTTCGACCGGGTGCTCTACGACGGCGCCGAATTCGGTATGCAGGCACACCCGGGCAGCGAGGAGGAGCAGGACTACCTCGGTATCCCCGGGCTGCTCGAACCCGACCAGGTGCAACTGCTCCTCCAGAAGCGGCAGGCGCGGCAGATCGCGCACAGCCGCAAGAAGCCGGACGCCGAGGCGGATCTGCTGGAGCTGCCGGCCGAGCGGCGGCCCGTGGTGTCCCACAAGGAGCTCCTGGAACTGCGCAAGCAGCTGAACACCTTGGTCGGCGCGTATGTCCACCAGAGCGGCAAGCCGCACGGCGTGATCCATACGGAGCTGCGCCGGGTGTGCGGCGGGCCGCCGAGCGCCGAGGCGACGGCGGGGCAGATCCGGGAGCGGATCGCGAAGGTACGGGAGTGGGCCACCCGGATGCGGTGATGCCGTGGAGATATCCGGCGGGCGCCGTAGCGGTGATCGAGAGAGGTCGTAGGGATTTCGGAACGCCGTGACCACGGCCCCGGGCCGATGGCGGGCACTTCGGGTTCACATCCGTCCGATATGGCGTGAATGATCGAACCAATTCCGCGTTCTGCGGGATTTTGTCCGCGAATAGGGATCAACTCTCTTTCTGTGCCCGGATTCTGGACGAGGTCTTCCGCTGAGCGGTGTCCGTGGTTAGTGTCCCCGCAATGTAAACGCTCCGTGGCAACTCCGCCGCGTAGCGGAGCCGGTGGTACCGAGGCCCGCCGGCGGCCTCACTCCGAAGGAGAAGGCGTCGTGACCGCGGAGACCTCCCAGACGCTCGACCGGGGACTGCGCGTCCTCAAACTGCTCGCCGACACCGATCACGGCCTGACGGTCACCGAGTTGTCCAACAAGCTCGGTGTCAACAGGACGGTGGTCTACCGACTGCTCGCCACCCTCGAACAGCACGCCCTGGTCCGCCGCGATCTGGGCGGCCGGGCCCGGGTGGGCCTCGGCGTGCTGCGTCTGGGCCGCCAGGTGCATCCCCTGGTACGGGAGGCCGCCCTGCCCGCCCTGCGCTCGCTCGCCGAGGACATCGGCGCCACGGCGCATCTGACGCTGGTCGACGGGGCGGAGGCGCTGGCCGTCGCGGTCGTCGAACCGACCTGGACCGACTACCACGTCGCCTACCGGGCCGGCTTCCGTCATCCGCTCGACCGGGGCGCGGCGGGCAAGGCGATACTGGCCGCCCGGCAGGCCGCCCTCACCGAGCCCCGCTGCACCCTCACCCACGGTGAGCTGGAGGCCGGTGCGAGCGGGGCCGCCGCCGCGCTGGTCGGGGTGACCGGGATAGAGGGCAGCGTGGGTGTGGTGATGCTCGCGGACGCCGTGCCCGAACGGGTGGGGCCCCGGGTCGTGGACGCGGCCCGGGAAGTGGCGGACGCGCTGCGCTGAGGCCCGGCCCGGGAAGTGGCGGACGCGCTGCATCGGCGGCCAGGCCCGGTGGTGGGACGGGCCGGGCGGCCCACCGGCCCCTCGCGCCGCCCGGCCGGACCGGCCGCCCACGAGCACACCCGAGCACTCCCGAGCACACCGTCCCGCGCGCCCGATCGCGCCAGATAGATTGACACCCGTGTTCTCTCGTCTCTCGCGCCCCCGCGCCCTCGTCCTCTGCGCCGTCCCGATCGTCGCCCTGTTCGCCGTGGTCGGGGCCGCGCCCCTGCCGTACTCCGTGGCACAGCCGGGGATGACCGCGGATGTCCTCGGCACGGACCAGGGCCGGCAGATCATCACGATCAGCGGGGCGCCCACCAGGAAGACCGAGGGGCAGCTGCGGATGACGACCATCGTGGCGACCGGCCCCTCCGCCGACGTCGACTTCGGCGATGTGATCGAGGGCTGGTTCCGTACGGACCGAGCCGTGCTGCCGCGTGACGCGGTCTACCCGTCCGGCGAGTCCGACAAGGAGATCGAGCGGCACAACACCCAGGACATGGTGAAGTCCCAGAACTCCGCGACCGAAGCCGCCCTCGGCCTGCTCGGCAAGGATCCGAAGACCGTCGACGTCGGCCTCCATCTCGCCGATGTCGGCGGCCCCAGCGCCGGGCTGCTCTTCGCCCTCGGCATCGTCGACAAGATCGACGGCGACGGCTCGGGCGGTGATCTGACCGGTGGCCGCAAGATCGCGGGTACGGGCACGATCACCGGTGGCGGCGAGGTCGGCCCGGTCGGCGGAGTGTCCCTGAAGACCCAGGCCGCGGGGCGCGACGGGGCTACGGTCTTCCTCGTCCCGAAGGCGGAGTGCGGCGACGCCCGAACCGAGCTGCCGAAGGGGATGCGGCTGATCCCGGTCAGCACGCTCAAGGGCGCGGTGTCGGCGCTCCAGGCGCTGGAGCGGGGCGGCGACGTCCCCAGCTGCTGACGCGTTCCTGTCGCCGGCGGTGTCCGCGGCCGCCGACGGCGTCAGCCGGCGCTGTCGGTGGTGTCGCCGCGGTCGTCGCTGTTGTCGGACGTCAGCAGTTCGACGAGCCCGGTGAGGCCCTCCGCCCCCGCCCCATGACCGCCCTCCGACCCCTCCGGACCCTCTGGCCCTTCCGGCCCCTCAAGTCGGCGCTTCATCAGGTCGAAATACGGGGTCAGCAGCTCGGGGCTCACCCCCTGCTCGTGTGCCGTCCCCACGAAGGTCTTCACCCCAGCGACCTGCATGGCCAGGTTCGAGACCACGTCCGACGTGTAGTCGCCGCTCTCCAACTGCCCGGCGATTTGCTCGACCGTCGGGGACATCGACATCAGCCAGCCGGTCAGCAGCGGTGTGAACTCCTTCAGTGAGATCCCCGCCTCCCCGCGTACCAGCGCGAAGGCGTGGGTGATGCCCGCGAGCATGCCGTACATCCCGCTCAGCAGCGCCACGTCCTGGAGTGCGGCATGACCGGCGTTCGCCCCGACATAACGCGTGCCGACCGGGACCGCCAGAGCCACCTGGTGCGCGTCGAAGAGTTCGGGCGATCCGCTGTAGAAGACATAGCCGCCGGCCTCGGGAACCCCGACCATCGGCGGTACGGCCATGATCCCGCCGCTGAGGAAGCGGGCCCCGCGCGCCGCGGCCCACTCGCCGCGCGCCCGCGCCTGGGCCGGGGTCCCGGTGGTGATGTCCACCAGGTCCTTGCCGGTCAGATCGACATCCGCCAGCGCCGCGCCGACCGAGGCGTCGTCCAGCAGACAGGTGACGACCAGCGTGTTCGCGGCGACCGCCGCGGCGGCGCTCGCGGCGGGCCTGGCGCCCTCGGCCACCAGGGCTTCGGCCCGGCCCGGCGTACGGTTCCAGACGGTCACGGAGTATCCGGCGGCGAGCCAGGCGCGAGCGAAGGCCGTACCCATCGCCCCGAGCCCGAGCAGCGAGACGGAACGGGAAGAAGGGGACGCGAAGGGCGAAGAGGCAGGGGCGGAGGAAGAGGAAAGCGCGTCAGAAATGTTGTCGGTCATGACGAATAAGCTGGTCGACAACCCGGGGACGGACAAGTACGCACTCCGAAGTGGGTGGTTCCCCCGAGGTATGTGACCAGGTCGGACCGGAGACAGGGGGGCTGAGCACGATGGCGACCGTCGGCAGGCCGGGCGCGCCCGACGCGTATCACTGCGGCATCGACGCGGCCATGGATGTGATCGGCGGAAAGTGGAAGGTGCTGATCCTCTGGGCGCTCGACGAGAACCCGCGGCGCTTCGGTGAGCTTCGCCGGATGCTCCCCGGCGTCACGGAGAAGGTCCTCACCAGCCAGCTGCGTGAGCTGGAGACGCACGGCATCGTTTCCCGTGAGGTGTACGACGAGATCCCGCCGCGTGTCGAGTACGCGCTGACCGAACGCGGTGTCGCCCTCGGGGCCGCCCTCGAACCGCTCGGACTGTGGGGCCGGGAGCACATTCTGGGCAAGACCCCGCGACGGGTCACCCCTTCCTGATCAATCCCTCCCCGGCGGCGCCCCCGGACGTGCCCCGGGAAACGCCCCCGGCCGCACCTCTGGCGGCGTCCCCGGCGGAGTCCTCGGCCGCCTGCTCCACCAGCGGGATGATCCGCAGTGGTACGGGGTTCTCCATGACGATCGCGGTGGCGGCCCGCACGATGCCCTCGAAACCGACGACCCGGTCGATCACCCGCTGGAGATCGGCGTTGGAGCGGGCCACGAGACGGCAGAGCATGTCTCCCTGCCCCGTGGTGGTGTGCAGTTCGAGCACCTCGGGGACGGTCGTCAGATGGGCCCGTACATCGGTGCCCTGCCCCTGCTTGATCTCCAGCGTGGCGAAGGCGGTCACGGGGTAGCCGAGGGCGGCCGGATCCACGGTCGGGCCGAATCCCCTGATCACCCCGTTCGACTGGAGCCGGTCGAGCCGCGCCTGCACCGTGCCCCGGGCCACTCCGAGTCGGCGCGATGCCTCCAGCACCCCGATCCTGGGCTCGCGCGCGAGCAGCACGATCAGTCGGCCGTCGAGTCCGTCGATGCTCATGGTCCGCTCCCCAAGACGTTGCCACATCAAACGTAGTCATACTGTGCAGATAGCCCCGCCATTCTCGCCATCCGCTCTACATATTGCCCAGTGAATCAGAGAACTATTGCGCACCTTGTGGAACGGCGGGAGTCTGAGGCCATGGCTGACACCTCGATGCACCTCGATACCGCTCCCCACACCCCGCGCGAGGCCGACCCCTTCCCGGTCAAGGGAATGGACGCGGTGGTCTTCGCCGTCGGTAACGCCAAGCAGGCCGCGCACTACTACTCCACGGCCTTCGGCATGAAGCTCGTCGCCTACTCCGGACCGGAGAACGGCAGCCGCGAGACCGCGAGTTACGTCCTCACCAACGGGGCGGCCCGCTTCGTCTTCACCTCCGTCATCAAGCCGTCCACCGAGAGGGGCCGCTTCCTCGCGGACCATGTCGCCGAGCACGGCGACGGCGTGGTCGACCTCGCGATCGAGGTGCCGGACGCGCGGGCCGCGTACGCGTACGCCACCGAGCACGGCGCCCGCGGCATCCAGGAGCCCTACGAGATCAAGGACGAGCACGGCACGGTCGTCCTCGCCGCGATCGCCACGTACGGCAAGACCCGCCACACCCTCGTCGAGCGCTCCGGGTACGACGGCCCGTATCTGCCGGGCTTCGCGCCCGCGGCCCCGATCGTCGAGCCCGCCGCCAAGCGCACCTTCCAGGCCATCGACCACTGCGTGGGCAATGTCGAGCTCGGGAAGATGAACGAGTGGGTCGACTTCTACAACAAGGTCATGGGCTTCACGAACATGAAGGAGTTCGTGGGCGACGACATCGCCACCGAGTACTCCGCGCTCATGTCGAAGGTCGTCGCGGACGGCACGCTCAAGGTGAAGTTCCCGATCAACGAGCCGGCGATCGCCAAGAAGAAGTCGCAGATCGACGAGTATCTGGAGTTCTACGGCGGGGCGGGCGTCCAGCACATCGCGCTCGCCACGAACGACATCGTCGCGTCCGTACGGGCGATGCGGGCGGCGGGTGTGCAGTTCCTCGACACCCCCGACTCGTACTACGACACGCTCGGCGAGTGGGCGGGCGAGACGCGGGTGCCCGTGGAGACGCTGCGCGAACTGAAGATCCTGGTGGACCGCGACGAGGACGGGTATCTGCTACAGATCTTCACCAAGCCCGTCCAGGACCGGCCGACCGTCTTCTTCGAGATGATCGAGCGCCATGGCTCGATGGGCTTCGGCAAGGGCAACTTCAAGGCGCTCTTCGAGGCGATCGAGCGCGAGCAGGAGAAGCGCGGCAATCTCTGACGGAACGCGCGACGCGTGCCGGGACCGATGGCCGGCCCCGGCACGCGTCACACCGTTTCCGGCGCCCGACACTCAGACCTGCGGCGGGGGCGACAGCTCCCTCCGCTCCAGCGTGGGCTTCTCGGGCCCCGAGCCGTAGAAGTCCTCCGGCCCGCCCCCCGTCGGCTCGCCGAGCGCCTCCAGCGCCTCCCGGGCCTTCGGCGCCAGCAGCGGCGAGAAGTGCGGATCGGTCCGCAGGGCCTCTTCGATACGGCGGCGGGCCGGACCGTACATCTCCAGTGACCGTTCGATCTCCCCGCGGTGGTACGAGAACAGCGCGCTCCGCCGCCCCGGCTCGGTGGCCTTCGTCGCGTACACCAGCGCCTCGCGCGACTGGCCCGCCCGGTACAGCGCCCAGCCCAGTGCGTCCGCGACCTCCATGCTCCGGTGCGAGCGTGCCCACTCCGCGCGCAGCCGCGAGACCGCCGCCCGCGCATCGCCGTGGTCGGCCTCGAAGCGGCCGAGGACCAGTTCCTCGTTCACCCCGTTGCCCCGCGCGCGCTCGGCCCGTTCCCGCAGCGTCTCGTACTGCGTCTGGGCGTCCCCGTCCAGCCCCAGTGAGTCGTACAACTCGCCCAGCTCCAGGGCGTATTCGGGCCGGGGCAGCTTGGCGAGCGCCGATTGGTAGTCGCGGGTCGCCTCCTCCGTCCTGCCCAGCGAGGCCAGCGCCCTCGCCCGTCCGGCCAGTGACTGGGCCCGGCCGCGCGCCGCCGCCAGCGCCGCCTCGTGGTGGCCCAGCGCCTCGGTCGGCTCGCCCCGCTCCCAGGCCAGCTCGCCCAGCGTGTCCAGCGCCTTCGCGCGCTCCGCGGGTGATCCGGCGCGCGCCACCGCCTCGGTGGCCTTGGCCAGCGCGTCCTCGCGCCAGCCGCGGTCGCGGTACACCTCGGCGGCGCGGATCAGCACCGGCGCGCCCGAGTGCAGTTCGCGCAGCTTCTCCAGCGCCCTGCCCGCCTCCTTGTAGTCGCCCAGACCGGTGTACGCGTCGATCAGCACCGGATACGACGTCCACGCCTCGGGCCGCTGGGCCCGTACCGACTCGCCCCACCGCTTGGCCGCGACGAAGTCATGGCGCGCGTTGGCCAGCGAGGCGAGTCCCACCAGCGCCTCCGGGGTGCCCGTCACCGCGCCCTTGCCGGGCTTGGCGTCCTCCGCGCGCCCGCCGTGCCCGCCGGACCCGGCGTCCTTCGCCGGCGCCTCGCCGGAGCCGCCCCGGGTTACCGCCAGGGAGTGCTGGAGCGCCCGGTCGGCCTTCGGGTAGTACGCCGGATCCGCCGCCGCGACCCCGCGCTCCACATATGCCGAGCCGAGCACCGCCCATGCCTGTCCGTCCTCCGGGTGTGTCCGCAGCCAGTTCTCCCGCTCGCGGATGAGCGCGGTCAGATCCGACAGCGCGGCCGGCGCGCCCGCGCCCACCGCGGCCATCGCCCGCGCCTCGGGGCCCAGCGTGGCCGCCCCTTTGTCGTCGGGGACGAACAGCAGCACGCCCCCGACGAGCACCGCCCCCACCCCGGCGGCCAGCGCCGCCTTTCTGACCTGTCTGACCTGCTCCGTTTTCATGGCGTTCATGGCGATTACTGTGCGTCAATATGAAGAGCACACCGCTGTTTGCCGTTGTGGATCGCAGACGGGTTCACACCGATGGCCCCGGATGCGAGTCTGGGATCATGGACGATCTCCTCGCACAGTTGCGGGCCGGGCTCCCCGCCGAAGCCCTGATCACCGACCCTGACGTCACGGTCTCCTACGCCAACGACATGGCCAGCTTCTGCGAGGCGGGCACCCCCGCCGTGGTGGTGCTGCCGCGTACGGTCGAGCACGTCCAGCATGTGATGCGCACGGCGACCGCCCTGCGCGTCCCCGTCGTCCCGCAGGGAGCCCGTACGGGGCTGTCCGGCGCCGCGAACGCCTCGGACGGGTGCATCGTTCTCTCCCTGACCAAGATGGACCGGATCCTGGAGATCAACCCCGTCGACCGGATCGCCGTCGTCGAACCGGGTGTCATCAACGCGACACTCTCCCGCGCCGTCGGTGAGCAGGGCCTCTACTACCCGCCGGACCCGTCCAGCTGGGAGATGTGCACCATCGGCGGGAACATCGGCACCGCGTCCGGCGGGCTGTGCTGCGTCAAGTACGGCGTCACCGCGGAGTATGTCCTCGGGCTGGAGGTCGTCCTCGCCGACGGCCGGCTTCTCAGCACCGGCCGCCGCACCGCCAAGGGCGTCGCCGGTTACGACCTGACCCGGCTCTTCGTCGGCTCGGAAGGCAGCCTCGGCATCGTCGTCAAGGCCGTGCTCGCGCTCCGTCCGCAGCCGCCCCAGCAGCTCGTCCTGGCCGCGGAGTTCGCCTCCGCCGCGGCCGCCTGCGACGCCGTGTGCCGGATCATGGAGCGCGGTCATACGCCGTCACTCCTCGAACTCATGGACCGTACGACCATCCGCGCCGTCAACGCGATGGCCAACATGGGCCTCCCCGACACCACCGAGGCGCTGCTGCTCGCGGCCTTCGACACCCCCGACCCCGCGGCCGATCTCGCCGCCGTCGGGGAGCTGTGCACCGCGGCAGGCGCGACCGAAGTGGTCCCCGCCGAGGACGTCGCCGAATCGGAACTGCTGCTCCAGGCCCGCCGGCTGTCGCTCACCGCGCTGGAGACCGTCAAGTCGGCCACCATGATCGACGACGTGTGCGTGCCCCGCTCGCGCCTCGCCGAGATGCTCGACGGCACGGCGGCCATCGCCGGGAAGTACGACCTGACCATCGGTGTCTGTGCCCACGCGGGCGACGGCAACACCCACCCCGTCGTCTGCTTCGACCAGGCCGACCCGGACGAGTCACGGCGGGCCCGGGAATCCTTCGACGAGATCATGGCGCTCGGTCTCGAACTCGGCGGCACGATCACCGGCGAACATGGTGTCGGTACCCTCAAGAAGGAGTGGCTGTCGCGCGAACTGGGGCCTGTGGGGCTGGAGTTGCAGCGAGGCATCAAGCGGACCTTCGACCCGCTGGGCCTGCTCAACCCGGGAAAGCTCTTCTGAGGCCGCCGCACGCGTGACCGTCCCGCGCTTCCCGCGTGTGGCCGTCCCGTGCTCCCCGCGCGAGACGGCCCGCGCGCACCGGCGGGTCCGGACGACAGCGCCTACGCCTCGTCGTCCACGGACTCGTCCGAGGGCCAGGGGGCCCGCAGCCACAGATCGTCGGCCGGCGTCGGGGCCAGCAGCGCGGCCAGCCCGTCGTCGAGTCCGAGCCGCTCGGACTCCGTACCCGGTGGCACGATCCGCAGCGTCCGTTCGAGCCACGCGGACACCGCCGCGCAGGGCGCCTCCAGCAGCGCGTCGCCGTCGGGTGAGGAAAGGGCGACACAGAGGACGGTGCGCCCGTCGATCTTCGTCGGCCAGATCCGCACATCGCCGTGCCCGCAGGGCCTGAACACCCCTTCCACCAGCAGTTCGCGGGCGAAGGTCCAGTTCACCGGGTTGTCCGAGCCGATGTGGAAGGTGATGTGCACGGCGTACGGATCGTCCGTGCGATAGACCAGCCGGGCCGGGACAGGGATGCCGCGCTCGGGCGACAGCACCAGATTCAGTTCCAGTTCGCGTTCCACCACGGTGTGCATGAGCGGCACTTCCTTTCCTGGCGAGCGGCCCGACGCGGGGGCCGTACCAGTGGAGAGGCGCTGCCCCGCCGACTATGACGCGACTTCGGCGATGAATTTCGCGGGACTTCCGACGCGTACCCGGCGGGGCACATGCGTACGGTGTTCCGTACGCCCTGACGAACGAATCCCACCCCGGGACCTCACGCTTCGCATCGGCGTCCGCGGTCCGCCGCGGGAACGCGGTCGTTTCTGCCGGTCTCCTTTCTCAGGGCCTCGTGTTCTTCGTTACTGTCCTCCTTGGACAATGGTGTGAGTGAACGGAGTTGGGGTCAGTGGCTACTCCTCCTGGTGACGGCGGGAACGTACCCCGGGAAGGGTTTTATCCGGACCCGTCCATCCCTGGATATGTCCGGTACTGGAACGGCGCCGCGTGGGTGCCCGGCACGAGTCGGCCCGCGCCGCAGGGCGGTGAGGCGACGCCCGGTACCTCCCCGGCGGACCCGGCCACCTCCGCGCCGTCCGCCGCCGTCGAGGAGACCGGGCCGGTCTTCTTCGACGAGGATCCTCCCGAGGGACCCCGCCAGGAGCCGCGTCAGGAGCCCCGTCAGGAACCGGCGTCCGCGTGGCAGGCCGACGCCTCGCGGCAGACCGGCTTCGGCGGTGAGCGCGACGCCCGGGTGTCCTGGGGAGCGGCGCGGCCGGATCCGCGGGTTCCGGGTCCGGCGCCCGAGCCCGCCCGTGAACTGCCCGCGCCCACGCCCGGCGATCCGACCGGCGGCGCCCTGCCCGGGGTACGCGCGCTGGGTCCAGGCCCGGGCTCCGGCTCGGATTCCGGGTCCGGCTCCGGGTCCGGGTCCGGGTCCGATTTCGCCTCAGGTCCCGGTCCCGGCGACGGTCCACCGCTCACCGACGGCACGGTCACGATCCGCGCCATACGACGCGGCGTCAGGCCCGGCTCGGGCGAGGACACCGGCTCCGGGACCGGCCGCGCCGAAGGCCCGGCCGACCCCCGCAGGGCACCGGCGCCTCACGAGGGCGGGCCGGGGGCCGTCGACAGCACCATGGCCATCCGCGCCCTGCGCGCCGCGCGTCGCGCGAAGAACGAGGACGCCCCGGCGGGCGCCACGGCGCGGTCCGAGGGCACCACGGCCCCCGGCGTGCCGGCCCAGGCGGCTGACGGCGCGGGCCGGGTGGCGGAACGGCCCCGGCTTCCCGGACCGCAGCACTCCCCGCCGGCGGGCGGTCAGCACGCGCCGGTCAGTCCCGGCGCCGGGGGCGGCGCCGCGTCCTGGGCCCAGCAGGCGCACCCGCTCGCGACGCCCGCACAGCCGGACCAGCCCGTCGTACCGTGGAAGCCGCCGGTCAACGACCCGTTCCTGCAAGCCGCGCAGGCTCAGGCGAACGCCAGGCCCGCGGCCCTCGGCAAGCGGTTCGCGGCCCGGCTGATCGACACCGTGGTGCTGGGCGCGATCGTCGGCGCCATCGCGTACCCGCTCGTTTCCAGGGCCCTCGCCCATATCGACGACAAGATCGCGGTGGCCGAGCGGACCGGGGAGACCGTCACCGTCTGGCTGCTCGACGGCACGACCGGGGCGTATCTGGGCGCCGCGCTCGCCGCGCTGCTGATCGTCGGGGCGCTGTACGAGGCGCTGCCGACCGCCAAATGGGGCCGTACGCTGGGCAAGAGGCTGTGCGGTCTCGACGTACGGGACATCGAGTCCCATGAGGCCCCGGCGTTCGGCGCCGCGCTGCGCCGCTGGCTCGTCTACGGCGTGCTGGGGGTGCTCGTCGTGGGTGTCGTCAATGTGCTCTGGTGTCTGATCGACCGGCCCTGGCGGCAGTGCTGGCACGACAAGGCGGCCCACACGTTCGTGTCAGGCTGAGCCGAGGCCGGTGACCCGACACGCGTCCGGTCACCGGCCGGGGCGTTCCTCCGAACGGCGGGCAAGCCGTTGCGGGCCCCTGCCCGGCGCGATGCACTGCCCGTATGAGCCATGATCAGCCGCCGCCGGGCGAGCCCCCGGAGGAAGACCCTTTCCTCAAGAAGCCGCAGGGGCCCCCGCCCGGGGAGCCTTCGCCCGAGGGGCCCGGGCCCTCGCAGGGCCCGCCGCGGGGGGCACCGTACGACTCCCCGTACGGTGCCCCCTACGGCGGCGCCGGCGGGCAGCCGCCCCCGGGCTCGCCGTACGACTCGAACGCCTATGGCGGGGGACCGTACGGCGGCACGGATCCGCTCGCCGGGATGCCGCCGCTCGCTCCGTTCGGCACGCGGTTCCTCGCCCGGGTCATCGACGCCCTGATCATCTTCATCCCGCTGGGGATCGTGTCGCTGTTCGTCGGGGGCTGGAACACCGCGAACAACACCGGGGCGTGGGACGAGGTCACCAATCAGGTGAATACCGGCACGCAGTGGATCTGGTCGGTCATCTCGATGGTGCTGTACGTCGGCTACGACACCCTGATGAACCGCAAGTACGGGCAGACCCTCGGCAAGCGCTGGATGAAGCTGCGTGTCGCGATGCTGAACGACGGCTCGGTCCCCGATACCGGCTCCGCGCTGCTGCGCGCGGCGGTGCTCTGGGTGCCGGCGCTGCTGTGCTGCCTCTGTATCTGGTGGGCCATCATCATCGTGTCGATCGTGACCAGCAGGCCCTATCGGCAGGGTCTGCACGACAAGGCCGCCAGGACGGTCGTGGTGTCAGCGGCGCAGTGAGGGCTGGCCCAGCCGGGCCTCGGCGCGCGGTCCGGGCCTCGGGGCGCTCGTCGCCCGGGGCGTGGCGGGATGCGGGGCGGGGGCCGTACGCGCCGTCGCGGTACGGCCGTTGGCCCGGCCGGCGGGGATGGTGACGGCGACCAGCAGCCCCAGGCTGAGAGCGGCGAGCCCGATCAACGCGATGCCCAGACCGGCGGTGGTGCCGGAGAGCATCAGCATGACGAGGGTGGAACAGACGACGGTGGCGGTGCCGTAGGCGAGCTGTGCGGCAGTCGGACGCGGCATGGCGGAATCCGTCCCTCGGGGCGTCATATTCGGGGGTGTTGGGGGGTATTGCGCATATCTCGCACGTACGCCGCAGGGCGGGTCGCACTGCCAAGCGACTCTACGACGGTGGATGCCCGGGCGGAGCGAGTAGTAAGCGTGACCTCACCCACGGTGCCGGTGCATGGGGGGCGCATCGAGTCACGCCCCTTGCCAATGGGCCGGATCGGTGCGCCGGTTGTCCGAAATCCGCCCTCTCCGGAGTCATGTCCGGATAGCGGAACTGGAAGGCCGCATAGTGCAGTTGACCAGTTCAAGTCAAGGTCTGTCTTTTCTCCTTCAACTCCGGTCCAATGTCGTCACTTATGACGCGCAAACGCGCGCGGATCCCTCACCCCCGGTCCGCGGATCGCGTGCGCCGGGGAGGAACAGCATCAAGTGATCAGAAATCGACGGGCAAGAAGACTGTCCGCGGTGATCGTGGCGCTGGCCGCGACCGCGGCGACGGCTTCAGCTTTCACCACGGCCCAGGCCCAGAACAACCCCGAGTCCGGCTCCGCGGACATCGAGCGCCGTGACCCGGCGCCCCAGAAGGGCCACGTCGAACACGACCTGGAAGGCCCGTTCAGCAAGCGGCAGGAGCAGCAGCGCGAGGCCGCGCTCCAGCAGGTCATCGCCGGTGACGCCACCGTGCAGAAGCGCGGCGGCTCCCAGGTGGTCAAGCTCGACGACAAGAAGTACGTCGAGCTGGGCCGGGAGAAGACCGACAAGATCTTCACCATCCTCGTGGAGTTCGGCGACAAGGTCGACGACACCACGATGTACGACCCGGACGGTGCCGACGGACCGCTGCCGCCCGTCAAGAAGTACGGCGGCGAGCCCGGCCCCCTGCACAACGAGATAGCCGAGCCCGACCGCAAGGTCGACAACTCCACCGCCTGGCAGGCCGATTACAACCAGGCGCACTTCCAGGACCTCTACTTCGGCGAGGGCAAGGACGCGAGCGGCAAGCAGAAGGAGTCGCTCAAGACCTACTACGAGAAGACCTCCTCCGGCCGTTACTCGGTCGAGGGCGAGGTCTCCGACTGGGTCAAGGTCGACTACAACGAGGCCCGTTACGGCTCGAACTACTGCGGCAGCACCAACTGCGCCAACGTCTGGGACGCGGTGCGCGACGGCGTCACCGCCTGGACCGCGGACCAGAAGGCGCAGGGCAAGACGGACGCCGAGATCAAGGCGGACCTCGCCCAGTACGACCAGTGGGACCGTTACGACTTCGACAACGACGGCGACTTCAACGAGCCCGACGGCTACATCGATCACTTCCAGATCGTGCACGCGGGCGAGGACGAGTCGGCCGGCGGCGGCGCCCAGGGCGAGAACGCCCTGTGGGCCCACCGCTGGTACGCGTACGGCACCAACGCGGGCAGCACGGGTCCGGCCGACAACAAGGCCGGCGGTACGCAGATCGGCGACACCGGCATCTGGGTCGGCGACTACACCATGCAGCCGGAGAACGGCGGTCTCGGCGTCTTCGCCCATGAGTACGGCCACGACCTGGGCCTGCCCGACCTGTACGACACCTCGGGCGGCGAGAACTCCACCGCCTTCTGGTCCCTGATGTCGTCGGGTTCCTGGCTGGGCACCGGCAAGGACGCGATAGGCGACCTGCCGGGCGACATGACCGCCTGGGACAAGCTCCAGCTCGGCTGGCTCAACTACGCCAAGGCCAAGGCCGCGACGGACTCCACCCACAAGCTGGGCGTCTCGGCGTACAACACCAAGAACCCGCAGGCCCTCGTCGTCGAGCTGCCCAAGAAGTCCACGACCACCAGCGTGGTGAAGCCCACCGAGGGCGCCAAGCAGTGGTGGAGCGACATGGGTGACGACCTCAAGAACACCCTCACCCGTTCGGTCGATCTGACCGGCAAGTCCGGGGCGTCGCTTGAGCTCCAGGGCTGGTGGGACATCGAGGCCGACTACGACTACCTCTACGCCGAGGTGTCGACGGACGGCGGCGCCAACTACACGCCGGTGGACGGCACGGCCGACGGCACGTCGATTCCGCGTGACGCCGCCGACAAGCCGGCGCTCACCGGTGTCTCGGGCGCGTACAAGAAGCTCGTCTACTCGCTGGACGCCTACGCGGGCCAGAAGTTCGACCTCCGCTTCCGCTACCAGACGGACGGCGGCGCGGGCGGCAAGGGCTTCACCGCGGACGAGATCAACCTGATCGCCGACGGCGCTCCGGTCTTCACGGACAACGCCGAGGGCGACGACGCGGGCTGGACCGCGAAGGGCTTCTCGCGTATCGGCGAGTCCTTCACCCAGGACTACGACCAGTACTACATCGCCGAGAACCGTCAGTACGTCTCGTACGACAAGACCCTGAAGGTCGGCCCGTACAACTTCGGCTTCACCGCGCCGCTCGACGGCAAGGTCGAGCACTTCCCGTACCAGCCCGGTCTGCTGATCTGGCAGTGGGACACCTCGCAGCAGAACAACAACACCAGCCAGCACCCGGGCGAGGGTCTGATCCTGCCGATCGACGCCCACGCCAAGCCGCTGAAGTGGGCGGACGGCACGCTGATGCGCAACCGGATCCAGGCGTACGACGCGGCGTTCAGCTGGTGGCCGACGTCCGGTCTGTCGCTGCACAAGGCGGACAAGCTGACGCGGATCGCACCCCAGCTCGGTGTCCCGGTCTTCGACGACCGCAAGGGCACCTACTGGAGCGAGGAGAACAAGGGCGGCAGCGTCCGGGTAACTGACACGAACACCAAGATCAGCATCGTCAGCCAGCCCCTGGACGGGCAGACGATGACGGTCAAGGTGGGTCCCTCGACGAGGTAACCCCAAGTAACCGCAGGTCAAGTGTGTGATCGGCCGTCGCCCTCTAGCGGGCGGCGGCCGATCGTGTTTAGGTGCGTCCTACGATCTCTTATTGACACGATGTCTCACGGGGGAGATGAAGGACATGGCAGGCGGAGGCTTCAGCAAGCTCCCGAACGGCACGGTGGTGGTGGCACTGACCCTGCCCAGCCCGGCGGCCGAGGGCGGTACGGTGCGCGTTCTGGTGCACGCCGCGAACCGGGCCCGCGCCCTGACCAGGCTGCGGAACCTGGGGCTGCGGGCGGTCTATCTGCGGGGCAACGCGGAGCCCCCGACACCGGACGAGATCACCGCGGTGCTGCATCACCCGGACGGCCTGCTGTGGCGGACCACACCGGAGTGTCTGGAGCAGCTCTGGCAGCCGATACGAGCGCTGCTGAGGCCCCCGGCGCGGGCGGGGTACTGACGGGCGCGCCGGAGGGCCCGAGGGCCCGGGGCGGGGGCCCGGAGCGATCGGAAAAGCCGGTGAAAGCGCCTCAGGCGGCGTGGACCACCGGCCGCCCGGTCAGCTCCGCGCCCGCCGCCCGCAGCTCCTCCATGGCCCGCTGAGTGGTCTCCGGCTTCACCCCGGCGGTCAGATCGAGCAGTACGCGCGTGACGAAGCCCTCACGGACCGCGTCCAGGGCCGTGGCGCGTACGCAGTGGTCCATGGCGATACCGACCACATCGACCTCGGCGACCGCACGCGACCGCAGCCAGTCACTCAGCTGGACGCCGTTCTCGTCGGCGCCCTCGAAGCCGCTGTACGCCGCCGAGTACGCCCCCTTGTCGAAGACCGCGTCGATCGCGCCGGAGGCGACGGCCGGGGCGAAATTCGGGTGGAAACCCACGCCCTCCGTGCCCGCCACGCAGTGCACCGGCCAGGTGTGGACGAAGTCCGCGACGGCCGGGGGCGTCGCGAAGTGATCACCGGGGTCGATGTGGTGATCACGGGTGGCGACCACATACCGGTATCCGGGGGTCGCGCGGCCGATCAGATCGGTGACGGCGGCGGCCACCTCGGCACCACCCGCCACCGGGACGCTGCCGCCCTCACAGAAGTCGTTCTGCACGTCTACGACGATCAATGCGCGGTGCATGGCGGTCATCCTTCGATGGGGAGCGGGTGCCGGTGCGGGAGCGGCGAGTGGGGGCGGGCGACGGGGAGTGTTCGGGGACGTTTTCGATCCTTGAGGGCGAGCCTAGAGACTCCGCTCCCGTGACGGCAGGGGGTCGGGGGTGGGGCGTGTCCGCCGATTCCCCCTCTTTCCCACGGCTACCACCGTCCCGTCCGCCTCACACGTACTCGGTCGGGATCACGGGCTCGCCGCGCGACAGCTGGATCGCCGACATCGGCAGCCCCGCGCGCGCCGCGATATGCCGCTCGCGCACCGCGTCCAGCGGCTCGCGCGCGACGATCCCGCCGCCCTTGACCAGCTGCACCAGCAGTTGCCGGTCCAGCAGTTCCTGCGGTACGGGGCCCGTGCCGACCACCTCGGCCTCGGCGTACCCCTCGGCGTCCCGTCGGCGCGCGGCCCACTTGCGCCCGCCGATGGAGGTCTTGCCGCCCAGCGACTTCTTCGCCACGGGGTACAGCGGGGCCCTCGGGTCGGCCGAGGTCGCACGGGCGACGATCTTGTACACCATGGAGCAGGTCGGATGCCCGCTGCCGGTGACCAGCTGGGTGCCGACGCCGTAGGCGTCCACCGGCGCCGCCGCCAGCGAGGCGATCGCGTACTCGTCCAGGTCGGAGGTCACCACGATCTTGGTGTTCACCGCGCCCAGCTCGTCCAGCTGCTGCCGTACCCGGTGCGCGACCAGCAGGAGATCGCCGGAGTCGATCCGGACGGCGCCCAGCTCGGGGCCGGCGATCTCCACGGCGGTCCGTACGGCCTCGGCCACGTCGAACGTGTCGACGAGCAGCGTGGTCCCGCGGCCGAGCGAGTCGATCTGCGCCCGGAAGGCGTCCCGTTCGCTGTCGTGCAAGAGGGTGAACGCGTGCGCGCTGGTGCCCACCGTCGGAATGCCGTAGCGGAACCCGGCTGCCAGGTCCGAGGTGGTGTCGAAACCCCCGACGTACGCGGCGCGCGACGCGGCGACCGCGGCCAGCTCGTGCGTACGGCGCGCGCCCATCTCGATCAGCCCGCGCCCGCTCGCCGCCGCCGCCATCCGGGAGGCCGCCGCGGCGATCGCCGAGTCGTGGTTGAGGATCGACAGGATCACGGTCTCCAGCAGCACGCACTCGGCGAAGGAGCCCTCGACCCGCAGGATCGGCGAGCCAGGGAAGTACACCTCGCCCTCCGGATAGCCCCAGATGTCCCCGCTGAAGCGGTACGAGGCCAGCCACCGGAGTGTCGCCTCGTCCACGATGCCCTGCTCCCGGAGGAAGCCCAGGACGTCCGCGTCGAACCGGAAGTTCTCCACGGCGTCCAGGACGCGTCCGGTGCCGGCCACGACCCCGTACCTGCGGCCACCGGGCAGCCGCCGGGTGAAGACCTCGAAAACCGAGCGCCGGTCGGCCGTCCCGGCCTGGAGGGCCGCCCGGAGCATCGTCAGCTCGTACTGATCGGTGAAGAGCGCGGTCGACGGCACGCCCACCCGTCGCCCGCCGCCACTCTTGTCCGGATGCGCTTCGCGCGCTTCCCCCTCCGGCAAACCCAGATCCGCAGTGTTCATACGACGATGCTACCCAATACTCGTCACTCTGACGATTTCTCGTCGCCGTTTGTGCGACACGCCGCGACGGGTGGCAGCATGGTTCATGTGAGGCTGTGAATTCCGGCACGCCCCCGCAGAGAAGAAGGTCGTCCCGAACCGTGAGTGTTGCCCCGACTGAGATCGAACGCCCCGAATCGGCCGAGGAGACTTTCGCCGTCCCCGAACCCGACGTGCCCTGGGTGACGATCGTGCACAACGACCCGGTCAACCTGATGAGTTATGTGGCGTATGTCTTCCAGACCTATTTCGGCTATCCGAAGGACAAGGCGCACAAGCTGATGCTGGACGTCCACCACAAGGGCCGCGCGATCGTCTCCAGCGGCAGCCGCGAGGAGATGGAGCGCGACGTACAGGCGATGCACGGATTCGGGCTGTGGGCCACCCTCTCGCAGGACCGCGCCTGATGGCCGGGCAGTTCGAGGCGATCCCGGGCGGTGGCGCCGCCGTCGCGCTCGACGAGGTCGAGATCTCGATCCTGCGCTCGCTCGCCGTGCAGCTGCTGGAGCTGATAGGGCCCGGCGACGAGCCGGCCCAGGGCGAGGACCCGCTCGCCTCGCTCTTCAGCGAGGGCCCCAGCGAGCCGCCCGCCGATCCGGCGCTGGCCCGGCTCTTCCCGGACGCGTACGGCGATGACGACGACGAACTGCGCGAATTCTCCTCGGAGTTCAGACGGTTCACGGAGAACGACCTGCGCGGCCGCAAGCGGGAGGACGGCATGGCGCTGGTCCGCACGCTGGACGCGCTCGCCGTGGAGGAGGGGGGCGCGGCCGTACTCAAGCTGACCGCCGACGACTGCCGGCACTGGCTCGGCGCGCTCAACGATCTGCGGCTGACCATCGGCACGCGCCTGGAGGTCTCCGACGAGGACGAGGGCGGCGAGCTGTACCGGCTGCCCGACTCCGATCCGCGCAAGCCGATGGTGATGGCGTACCTCTGGCTCGGCGCGCTCCAGGAATCGCTCGTCGAAACCCTCATGCCCTGACTCCCGTGTGTCATATGCCCGTTCCCGGCAGGCCGCCTTCCGTACGCTCAGGTGACGCTCAATTCGCCATAACGATCCCGTCACCGCTCCGGCGACCTTTGCGGTTCGCGGTGCGATTTATCCGCTTCTCCCTGTGGCCTGTGCCACAGCGTGCTCCGCTGATCGCCCGGTTCGCCGTGATAGATCTGCACGACCCCCCGGGGACGCCACCCCTGTCCCCGGGGGTGCTTCGGCCGGCCGACCGCCGGCGGCACTCCATCCATATCCGGGGGGATCGGGAACTGGTCCGCGGCCGAGCACGGCGCGGATCTGCATGGAGAAAGGGCGCACGACCATGACCTCTGCGCAGGTCGACAAGGAGTACGGCGGCGACGGGACCGCCTCAGGACCGACCGGCGGCAGCGCCCCGGAGGAGGGCTACGAGCGCGGGCTCGGCAGCCGTCAGGTCCAGATGATCGCCATCGGCGGCGCCATCGGCGTCGGGCTCTTCATGGGCGCCGGAGCGAATATCGCCAAGGCCGGACCCAGCATCATCCTCATGTACGCCCTCGCCGGCGTCGTGATCTTCTTCATCATGCGGGCGCTCGGCGAGCTGCTCCTCTACCGGCCGGTCTCCGGCTCCTTCGCGGAGTACGCCAGAGAGTTCCTCGGTCCGTTCTTCGGCTTCGCCACGGGCTGGACGTACTGGCTGATGTGGGTCGTCACCGGGATGGCGGAACTGACCGCCGCGGCCATCTACATCCACTTCTGGTTCCCGCAGATCCCTCAATGGGTCAGCGCCCTGGTCTTTCTGGTGGTGCTCTTCGGCGTCAATCTGATCTCGGTGAAGATCTTCGGCGAGGTCGAGTTCTGGTTCTCGATGATCAAGGTCACCGCGATCATCGGAATGATCGTCATCGGTCTCGGTGTGCTCACCCTCGGCTTCTCCGACGCCGGCGACACCGCCACCGCCTCCAACCTCTGGGCACACGACGGGATCTTCCCCAACGGCATCGGCTCCAGCCTGATGACCCTTCAGGGCGTGATGTTCGCCTATCTCGCCGTCGAGCTGGTCGGCGTCACCGCGGGCGAGTCCGAGAACCCGGAGAAGACCCTCCCCAAGGCGATCAACACACTGCCCTGGCGCATCATCGTCTTCTACGTGGGCGCGCTGACCGTCATCCTCGCGGTCGTCAAGTGGACCGAGTTCTCGGCGGGCGCCAGCCCCTTCGTCCACGCCTTCGAGAAGATGGGCATCCCGCTCGCGGCCGGCATCGTCAACTTCGTGGTGCTGACCGCCGCGCTCTCCTCCTGCAACTCGGGCATGTACTCCACCGGCCGGATGCTGCGCGACCTCGCCGCCAACAGCCAGGCGCCGAAGCTCTTCGGCAGGCTCAACTCCCGTAAGACCCCGGCGTTCGGCATCACCGTCTCCGTCGCCCTCATGGGCATCGGTGTGGTCCTCAACTACATCGTCCCGGAGAAGGCCTTCGGCTATGTGACGTCCGTGGCCACCGCCGCCGGTATCTGGACCTGGATGATGATCCTGATCAGCCATATCCGCTACCGGCGCGGGGTACGGGCGGGCCTGCTGCCCGCCTCGTCGTTCCCCGCCCCGGGCGGTTCGCTGTTCAGCTGGGTCGCGGTGGGCTTCCTGGCCCTGGTCACCTGTCTGATCGCGTACGACGAGGACGCGCGAATCTCCCTCTATGTGGGGGCGGTCTGGGCGGTCGGTCTCCTGATCGGCTGGCAGGTCCTCAAGCGCCGCGCGCCGCGCGCCACGGCGGGTGACCCCACCCGGGAGTACGCCTCCGCGGAATAGCCCGCCGAGACCGTGACGGCCCCTGGAACCGGAAGACTCCCTCCCGGATCCGGGGGCCGCCCTCGTCCCTTTATATTCTCTCCATGCTCACCATCACCCAGGCCCTGCACGACAAGATCGTCGAGCACGCGCGCGCCGACCATCCCGACGAGGCGTGCGGCGTGGTCGCGGGTCCCGCCGGGACGGGCCGGGCCGAGCGGTTCATCCCCATGCTCAACGCCGCACGCTCGCCCACCTTCTACGAGTTCGACTCGGCGGATCTGCTCAAGCTCTACCGGGACATGGACGACCGCGACGAAGAGCCGGTGATCATCTACCACTCGCACACCGCGACCGAGGCGTACCCCTCCCGTACGGACATCACGTACGCCAACGAGCCGGGCGCCCACTACGTCCTCGTCTCCACCGCCGATCACGACGGAGCGGGCCCCTTCCAGTTCCGCTCGTACCGCATCGTCGAGGGCGAGGTCACGGAAGAGGACGTCGAGATCGTCTGAGGCGCTGATCGCGGTGCTCGGACGGGCGCCGATCGCGGGGCTCGGGCGGTCTGACAAACTGAGCGCCGAACCGAGGCGGTGGGGATCAGGAAGCCGGTGTGAATCCGGCGCGGTCCCGCCACTGTGACCAAGCCCAGCTTGGCAGCCAGGAACTGACCTGCCGCCCTTCTCCCACCAGCCAGGGGACGCGGAAATCCCCCGGAGGAGGCCCTGCCGTGTCTGTGCTGTCCCGGCGCCGCCGTGCGCTCGTGCCCGCCGTCATCACCGCCGTACTGCTCCCGCTCACCGCCTGCGGCGGCGCCACCATACCGGACACGGAGGACGGCGCGCGGGCCGCGACCACCGCGCCCGGCTTCCCGTACACCGTCACCAACTGCGGGGTGAAAACCACCTATCAGGCGCCGCCGAAGCGGGTCGTCACCATGAACCAGCACGTCACCGAAGTGATGCTGGCGCTCGGCCTGGAGAAGTCCCTCGTCGGCACCGCCTGGCTGGACGACCGAATACTCCCCGCCTACGAGAAGGCGTACAAGAGCGTCCCGGTGCTGGCCAAGGAGTACCCCTCCAAGGAGCGGCTGCTCGCCGCCAACCCCGACTTCGTCTACGGCGGCTACGCGAGCGCCTTCGCCGCCAAGGACGGCCGCGGTCGTGATGACCTCAAGGCCGCCGGCATCGACACCCGGCTCAATCTGGAGAACTGTCCGAAGGACAAGACCTCCCTCGACGACATCTACCAGGAGGTCCGCGAGACCGGCCGCACCTTCGGCGTCGCCGACCGCGCCGAGAAGTGGATCGCCGACGCCCGCACCACGGTCACGGACACCGCGGCCCTGCTCAAGGGCGTCGAGCCGCTCTCCGTCTTCGTCTACGACAGCGGCGACAAGACCGCCTTCACCGCCGGCGGCAACGGCATCGGCAACGAGCTGATTACCCGCGCCGGCGGCCGCAACGTCTTCGCCGACCTCGACAAGTCCTTCGGCGACGCCACCTGGGAACAGGTCGTCGCCCGCAAGCCGGATGTCATCGTCATCTACGACTACGGCTCCACCACCGTCGCCCAAAAGAAGAAGCGGCTGCTGGAGGACCCCGTGCTCAAGGACGTACCGGCGATCAGGAACGAGCGGTTCGCCGTCATGCCCCTCTCGGACGTGGTCCTCGGCGTACGCGCGCCCGACGCCATCGAACGGCTCGCCGCGCAGCTCCACCCCGAGTCCGTCAAGTGAGGCCGCGCGGCCACGGGCGGCTGCGCTACACCCTGGTGCTCGGCTGCCTGGCGGCGGCGCTCGCCGCCGCCGTCGTGGCGGGCCTTGCCCTCGGCTCCGTACGCATCCCGCCCGGCCAGGTGATCACCATCCTCACCGGCGGCGCCGACCCCAGCCCCTTCCGCACCATCGTGCTCGACGTACGGCTGCCGCGCGTGCTGCTCGGCGTGGTCGTCGGCGCCGGGCTCGCCGTCGTCGGCACCGTCCTCCAGGCGCTCGTACGCAACCGGCTCGCCGACCCCTTCCTCCTCGGCATCTCCTCCGGAGCGTCCGCCGGCGCCGTCCTGGTCATGGTCCTCGGCATCGGCGGCGGGATCACCACCACCGTCGCCATGCCCGCCGCCGCCTTCGCCGGCTCGCTCCTCGCACTGGCGCTGGTGTACGGGCTGGCCCGCCGCCGTTCCACGATGACCGGCGGCAGGCTCGTCCTCGCCGGGGTCACCGTCTCGTACATCCTCTCCGCGCTCACCACCCTCATCCTGATCATCTCGGCACGCCCCGAGCACTTCCAGGAAGCCGTCTACTGGACCTTCGGCGGACTCGGCAGCGCCCGCTGGTCCACCCTGGTCCTGCCCGCGATCGTCCTCACCCTCGGCACCACGCTGCTCATGACGCTGGCCCGGCCGCTCGATCTGCTGCTGGCGGGTGAGGAGGGCGCGACCGTACTCGGCCTGGACACCGGGCGCTTCCGTGCCGCGGTCTTCGTCCTCGCCTCCCTGGTCACCGGCGTGCTGGTGGCCGCGAGCGGCGCCGTCGGCTTCATCGGACTGCTCGTCCCGCACGCCGCCAGAATGGCCGTCGGCGGGGGCCACCGGGCCCTGCTGCCGGTCGCGGCGCTGGGCGGAGCCGTCCTCCTCGTCGTCGCCGACCTCGCGGCCCGTACCGTCGCCGCGCCCCAGGACGTGCCCGTCGGCGTCCTCACCGCGCTCACCGGCGGCCCCGCCCTCCTGTGGCTGATGCGCCGCCGCCCCGAAGGAGCCCCCGCATGACGGCGTCACTCCGGCTCGAAGGACTCTCCTACGCCGCCGACGGCCGCCGGCTCGTCGACAGCGCCGACCTGACCGCCGCCCCCGGCGAGACCGTCGGACTCGTCGGCCCCAACGGCAGCGGCAAGACCACCCTCCTGCGCTGTGTCTACGGAACGCTCCGCCCCAGCCACGGACGGGCCCTGCTCGACGGCGACGACCTGCTCGCCATGACCCCCAAGGCCAGGGCTCGCCGTGTCGCCACCGTCCCGCAGGACGGACAGCCGGACTTCGAGCTGACTGTCCGCGAGGTCGTCGCGATGGGCCGCGCCCCGCACAAACGCTTCTGGGAGGCGGACACCGCCGACGATGCGGCCCTCGCCGAAGCCGCCCTCGACCGCGTCGGGATCGCCGCCCTCGCGGACCGGGCCTTCCCCTCCCTCTCCGGGGGCGAACGCCAGCGCGCGCTGGTCGCCCGCGCCCTGGTCCAGCGGCCCGCCCTGCTCGTACTCGACGAACCGACCAACCACCTCGACATCCGCTACCAGCTCGACATCCTCACCCTGATCAGGGAGTCCGGGACCACCAATCTGCTGGCCCTGCACGATCTGAACCTCGCCGCGTACTACTGCGACCGCGTCTATGTCCTCCAAGAGGGGCGAATCGTCGCCTCCGGCACCCCGCGCGAAGTCCTCACCGCCGAGCTGCTCGCCGCCGTCTACGGGGTGAGCGCCGAGGTCAGCACGCATCCCGCCACCGGCGCGCCGACCGTGGTCTATCTCCCGCCGTCCGCCTGACGGATAGCGACCGTCCGGGATACGAGATCACATGCCGGACCGCGGATCGGGAATCGATACGATGACCGCATGGTTTTCCACGACGTGAGCGACAAGACGCCGAGCACCCCGCTGCTCGTGGCGCGGCTGCACGTCGATCTGTGCCGCCTCGCCAGTGCCATCTGTCCCAGCGCCGCCGGCTGAGCCACGGCCCCGAGCGCAGCTTTCCGTACGTACGCACCACCCCCTCGCGCGGGGGCCCCAGCCGCGCGCCCGTCACGCCATCTCCCGATCAGGAGCCCATGTCATGGCCATCGAGGTCCGCATTCCGACCATCCTCCGCACCTACACCGACGGCGCCAAGGCCGTCGAGGGCAGCGGCGACACGCTCTCCGCGCTCTTCGACGACCTCGAAACCCGGCACGCCGGCATTCGGGAGCGGCTCATCGACCCGGCCAAGGACAACCAGCTCCGCCGCTTCGTGAACGTCTACCTCAACGACGAGGACGTCCGCTTCCTCGACGGCGTCTCCACCAAGCTCGCCGACGGCGACAGCGTGACCATCCTCCCGGCCGTGGCCGGCGGCGCGCTCGAAACGTACCCGGTCTGATGCGGTACGACTCCCCGCTGGCGGCGGTCGGCAACACGCCCCTGGTCCGGCTCCCACGGCTCTCGCCGTCGGACGACGTCCGGATCTGGGCCAAGCTGGAGGACCGCAACCCGACCGGCTCGATCAAGGACCGGCCCGCCCTGCACATGGTCGAACAGGCCGAGAAGGACGGACGGCTGACCCCGGGCCGCACCATCCTGGAGCCCACCAGCGGCAACACCGGCATCTCACTCGCCATGGCGGCCAGGCTCAAGGGCTACCGCATCGTCTGTGTGATGCCGGAGAACACCTCGCGGGAGCGGCGCGACCTGCTCGCGATGTGGGGGGCGGAGATCGTCTCGTCCCCGGCGGCGGGCGGCTCCAACACGGCGGTACGGGTCGCCAAGGAGCTGGCGGCCGAGAACCCGTCCTGGGTGATGCTCTACCAGTACGGCAACCCGGACAACGCGGGCGCCCACTACGCCACCACCGGCCCGGAGATCCTGGCCGACCTGCCCTCCATCACCCACTTCGTGGCGGGCCTGGGCACGACGGGCACGCTGATGGGCGTGGGGCGCTATCTGCGCGAGAACGTCGAGGGCATCCAGATCGTCGCCGCGGAGCCGCGCTACGACGACCTGGTCTACGGTCTGCGCAACCTGGACGAGGGCTTCGTACCGGAGCTGTACGACGCGTCCGTCCTGACGACCCGCTTCTCCGTCGGCTCCGCGGACGCGGTCACGCGTACCCGTGAACTGCTCCAGCAGGAAGGAATCTTCGCGGGGATCTCCACGGGGGCGGCGCTGCACGCGGCGATCGGTGTCGGCCGGAAGGCGGTGAAGGCCGGCGAGAGCGCGGACATCGTGTTCGTGGTCGCGGACGGGGGCTGGAAGTACCTGTCGACGGGCGTCTACACGGCGACGACGACGGAAGAGGCGATCGAGACGCTGCGCGGTCAACTCTGGGCGTAGCGCCTTCCGGCGGGGGCCGTTGTCCGGGGTCCGTTTCGGCTCGGGCCGGTGGTCGTGTGCGGGTCCGTCGTGGTGCCGGGTACCGGGGCCATCGGGCCGAACCCGTCCCCAAGACCCTGGCCGAGGCGGTGAGTGGGGCCGACCACCGGGGGGAGGGGGTCGGGGGCGTAGGAGGTGCGTGTCCGGACACTAAAGCGTGATTTGTGGCGCGCGACCGCCCGTGCCCTGACTGTGGCGAGGGTCGCGACGTAAATCATGCCGTCCGGACATGTACCTCCGGAGGCCCCGGCCCCCGGCCGACGAGAACGCGACCGCACCCCCCGCACCCCCACCGGGAGCCGCACCGCCGGAGGCGAACCCCCACGCCGAACCGGTGACAGGCCAGGTGAGTTCCCCCACAACGGCCCACTGTGGAGGAGCGACCCGCCCTTTCGCGCCTTACGCTCGACGAACCGCACGACCCCCGTCGCCCCCCTTCCATGCCACGGAGGTTCCCGCTCCATGAAGCTCACCGTCGTCGGCTGTTCAGGCTCGTTCCCCTCCGCGGGATCGGCCTGCTCCAGCTACCTCGTAGAGGCCGACGGCTTCCGGCTGCTCCTCGACATGGGTAACGGCGCCCTTGGCGAGTTGCAGCGCCACGTTGGTCTCTACGACCTCGACGCCATTTTCCTCAGCCATCTCCACGCCGATCACTGCATCGACATGTGCGCCTACTTCGTCGCCCGTTACTACCGGTTCGACGGCGGACGCTGTGACGCCATGCCCGTCTACGGCCCCGAGGGCACCGAGCAGCGCCTTACCACGGCGTACGCGGACACGCCCTCCGACAAGTCGATGAGCGAGGTCTTCGACTTCCACACGCTCAAGCCGGGCTCCTTCGACATCGGCCCCTTCTCGGTACGGACGGAGAAGGTCGCGCACCCCGTCGACACCTTCGGTATCCGGGTCGAGCACGGCGGCCGGTCGCTCACGTACTCGGGGGACACCGGTGTGTGCGAGCCGCTGGTGGAGCTGGCGGAGGATACGGATCTGTTCCTCTGCGAGGCGGCCTTCACGCACGGCAAGGAGGATGTCGTGGGGCTCCATCTGAATGGCCGTGAGGCCGGCGCCCATGCCGCGCGGGCGCGGGCGCGCAGGCTTGTGCTCACGCACATCCCGCCGTGGACGGACGCCGAGCGGAATCTGGCGGACGCGCGCGATGTGTACGCGGGCCCGGCGGAGCTGGCCGTGCCCGGCACGGTGTACGAGATCTGACGGGCGGCCGGGCCACGCACGGCCGTGGGCCCCCACGCACGGCCGTGGGCCCGGCCGTTCCTGACAACGGCCGGGCCCACGGAGCGTGCGGAGAGGTTACTTCGCCTCGGCCTTCTGCAACTCGGCGAGTTCCTCGTCGCTCTCCCGGCCCGGCGTCGGGATATTGAACTTGGTGATCGCGAAGCGGAAGATCGCGTAGTAGAGCGCGGCGAAGCAGAGCCCGACCAGCGCCAGCCCCCATGGGTTGGTCGCGATGCCCAGGTTGAGGACGAAGTCCACCGCGCCTGCCGAGAAGCCGAAGCCGTCCTTCATGCCGAGGGCCCAGGTCAGCGCCATGGAGACACCGGTCAGCACCGCGTGCACCGCGTACAGCGCCGGCGCGATGAACATGAAGGTGAACTCGATCGGCTCGGTCACGCCCGTGACGAACGCGGTGAGCGCGAGCGACAGCATCATGCCGCCGACGACCTTGCGGCGCTCGGGGCGGGCGCAGTGGACGATCGCCAGACAGGCCGCCGGGAGAGCGAACATCATGATCGGGAAGAAGCCGGTCATGAACTGTCCGGCCGTCGGGTCGCCCGCCAGGAAGCGGTTGATGTCGCCGCTCTTGCCCTCGAACGTGCCGGCCTGGAACCACGGGAACGAGTTCAGCAGGTGGTGCATCCCCACGGGGATCAGCGCGCGGTTGGCGACCCCGAAGATGCCCGCGCCCACGGCGCCGGAGCCGACCAGCCACTCACCGAAGTTGTGCAGCCCCGCGCCCAGGACCGGCCAGATATAGCCGAAGACGATGCCGATGATCAGACCCGCGAAGGCGGAGAGGATGGGTACGAGGCGACGGCCGCCGAAGAAGCCCGCCCAGTCGGGCAGCTTCGTCCGGTAGAACCGCTGGTAGAGCAGCGCGACCACGATGCCCATGACGACCCCGCCGAGAACCTTCGCGTCGACGGGCGCGTCGTTCATGACTATTTTGCCGTCGACCACCGCCGCGACCTTGGGCAGATTGGAGTCGGTGAAGGTGGCCAGCACGTTCTTGAAGACGAGGTAGCCGGTGACGGCGGCGAGCGCGGTGGAGCCGTCCGCCTTCTTGGCGAAGCCGATCGCGATGCCGACCGCGAAGAGCAGCGGCATGTTGTCCAGGATGGCGTTGCCGCCCGCGGCCATGAACGAGGCGATCTTGGTGATGAACGCCGGGAACGAGTCACGGCCGAGCATGTCGGCGTTGCCGAGGCGCACCAGCAGGGCGCCGGCGGGCAGGACGGCGACGGGGAGCATCAGGCTGCGGCCGATACGCTGCATCACGGCCATCGCGCCGCTGCTCTTGCTCTTGCCCGCCGAGGGCTTCTTGTCCGCCGAAGCGGCGGCGCTGGCCGTGGACATCAACTTCCTCCAGGGGGAACACGGCACACGGCCGCGTGGTCTACACCATCAGTGGTGTAGACCAGTTGTAGCACGGTGTGAATCGCATAAGGAACCCGCGGCGGTGATATTCGACGCTGTGGCCTGGGCCATAGCCCGCGGCGTCAGGGCTGGGTGTTCTGCTTCTCGACGGCCTGTTCCAGCTCCTCGGGCTCATTGCCCGGCGTCGGGATGTCGAACGCCCTGATCGCGACCCGGAACACCACGTAGTACACGACGGCGAAGCACAGGCCGATCGGAATGATCAGCCAGGGCTTGGTGTCGAGGTGCCAGTTGACCACGTAGTCGATCAGGCCGGCCGAGAAGCTGAACCCCGCGTGCACCCCCAGCGCCCAGGTGATCGCCATCGAGGCACCGGTCAGCAGCGCGTGCGCACCGTACAGCAGGGGCGCGGCGAACATGAAGGAGAACTCCAGCGGCTCGGTCACGCCCGTGACGAACGAGGTCAGCGCGAGGGAGGCCATCAGGCCCGTCACCCTCTTGCGGTGCTCGGGGCGCGCGCTGTGCGCGATGGCGAGCGCGGCGGCCGGCAGGCCGAACATCATGATCGGGAAGAACCCGGACATGAACTGGCCCGCCGAGGGGTCCCCGGCGAAGAACCGGGTCAGATCGCCCATCACGACGGTGCCGTCCGGCTTGGTGTACTGACCGGCCTGGAACCAGAAGAAGGTGTTCAGGAACTGGTGCAGGCCGATGGGGATGAGCAGCCGGTTGGCGACCCCGAAGATGCCCGCGCCCCACGCGCCCAGATCGATCAGCTGTTTGGCGAACGCGGTCAGCGCGTCCCCGACCGGCTGCCACAGCAGTCCGAAGGCCACGCCGAGGAGGGTGCAGATGAAGGCCATCAGGATCGGCACCAGACGGCGGCCGTTGAAGAAGCCGAGCCAGTCGACCAGTTTCGTACGGTGGAACCGCTGCCAGACGATCGCCGTGAGCAGCCCGATCAGGATGCCGCCGAGCACACCGGGGTTCTGCGGGGTGCCTTCCGGCGTCGCCCTCGTCACCGAACCCCCCACCGGGAAGGCGGCCAGCACACCGTGGTAGACGAGGAATCCGACGACCGCGGCGAGCGCGGTGGAGCCGTCCGCCTTCTTGGCGAAGCCGATCGCGACCCCGATGCAGAAGAGCAGCGGCAGCCCGAAGGCGCCGTCCAGAATGGCGCCGCCGCCCAGGCTCAGCACCTTCGCGGTCCTGTCCCAGAACGGACCGTGCAGATACGCGGCGAAGAGATTTCCGAGGCTGACGAGCAGCCCGGCGGCGGGCAGCACGGCCACCGGGAGCTGGAGGCTGCGGCCGATCTTCTGAAGCCCCTGGAACAATCCGTTCCGCCAGCTCTTCCACGGCGGCGCCGGCCTCCGCCGCGGCGCTGCCGTGCTGTCGGAGCTCATCGGCACCCTCTCGTCGTTCCCGACTGGTGTAGACCAGTTGCGATAGGCTCCCGAGGGCCGGTCGCGGGCGGGGCGCCGTTGATCGTCATCATTGGGTACGTGGTGAACGCGCGCCCGTGAAGATGGTCCAACCGTGCGTTACCGTGACGAAACGGTTCACAGTGCTTTTCGCCAGTCAGTTCGACAGTCAGGGAGAAAGACATGGCCACCAAGGCTGAGAAGATCGTCGCCGGGCTCGGCGGACTCGACAACATCGAAGAGGTCGAGGGCTGCATCACCCGCCTGCGCACCGAGGTCGTCGACCCCGACCTCGTCGACGAGACCGCCCTGAAGGCCGCCGGCGCCCACGGTGTCGTGAAGATGGGCACCGCGATCCAGGTCGTCATCGGCACCGACGCCGACCCCATCGCCGGTGAGATCGAAGACATGATGTGAAGCGCTGACAGCCACCCAGAATCACCCAAGGGCCTGATCCGGACCACCGGAACAGGCCCTTCGCGCGGGTCCCTATAGGCTCGGGCCCATGTCTCGTATCGACGGCCGAACCCCCGAACAGCTCCGTCCCGTCACCATCGAACGTGGATGGAGCAAGCACGCCGAGGGCTCCGTCCTCATCTCCTTCGGCGACACGAAGGTCTTCTGCACCGCCTCCGTCACCGAGGGCGTCCCGCGCTGGCGCAAGGGCAGCGGCGAAGGCTGGGTCACCGCCGAGTACTCGATGCTGCCGCGCTCCACCAACACCCGCGGCGACCGCGAATCCGTACGCGGCAAGATCGGCGGCCGTACCCACGAGATCAGCCGTCTCATCGGCCGGTCGCTGCGCGCCGTCATCGACTACAAGGCGCTCGGCGAGAACACCATCGTCCTCGACTGCGATGTCCTCCAGGCCGACGGCGGCACTCGTACCGCGGCGATCACCGGCGCCTATGTCGCCCTCGCCGACGCCGTCGCCTGGGCCCAGGGCAAGAAGATCGTCAAGGCCGGACGCCGCCCGCTGACCGGCACCGTCGCCGCCGTGAGTGTCGGCATCGTCGACGGCACCCCCCTCCTCGACCTCTGCTACGAGGAAGACGTCCGCGCCGAGACCGACATGAACGTCGTCTGCACCGGCGACGGCCGCTTCGTCGAGGTCCAGGGCACCGCCGAGGCCGAGCCCTTCGACCGCAAGGAACTGAACGCGCTCCTCGATCTCGCCACCGGCGGCTGCGCCGACCTCGCCGCGATCCAGCGGACGGCGCTCGACCAGAGCCTCTGAGCAGGGCCTCGCGGGCCGGGCCCGCCGGGTAAAGACGCAACCAAGAAGAACCCCGGGGCGTCTCCACCCACACGGGCGCACGGACCGAACCGTGCGCCCGTCCACACCTCGGAGAGGAACCGCACCATGTCCGCCGCGCCGATACGCCGACGCCGCATCACCCTGGCACTCGCCGCCACCGCCGCACTCGCCCTGCCCCTCACGGCCGGCTGCGGCGCCCTCGACAAGGCGCTGGACTGCGTCAAGACCGCCGACGCCATCGCGGGCAGCGTCAACGACCTCCAGCAGGCCGTCTCCAACGCCGGGGACAACCCGCTCAAGATCGACGAGACGCTCAACGACATCGACAGCAAGCTCGACACCCTCGGGGACCAGACCGACAACGCGGACCTGAGCAAGGCCGTCGACGACCTGGGCAAGGGCGTCGACAATGTCCGTACGGCCGTCAAGAACGGGGACACCGCCCCCGATCTCGCCCCCATCACCGACGCCGCGTCCGAGATCGGCAAGATCTGCACCCCCTGACCGGCCCCTCCGGGACCGGTCCGATACTGGGGGCATGACCCGCCTGATCCTCGCCACCCGAAACGCCGGGAAACTCACCGAACTCCGGGCCATCCTCGCCGACGCGGGTCTGCCCCACGACCTCGTCGGCGCGGACGCCTACCCCGACATCCCCGACGTCAAGGAAACCGGCGTCACCTTCGCGGAGAACGCGCTCCTCAAGGCGCATGCCCTCGCCGACGCCACCGGACTCCCGGCCGTGGCCGACGACTCCGGCCTCTGTGTCGACGTCCTCGGCGGCGCCCCCGGCATCTTCTCCGCCCGCTGGGCAGGCACGCACGGCGACGACACCGCCAACCTGAACCTGCTCCTGGCCCAACTCTCCGACATCGCCGCACCCCACCGCGGCGCCCACTTCTTCTGCGCGGCGGCCCTGGCACTCCCGGACGGCACGGAACGCGTGGTCGAGGGCCGCCTCCTGGGCACCCTCCGGGAGTCCCCGTCCGGTACGGGCGGCTTCGGCTACGACCCGATCCTCCAGCCGTCCGGCGAAACCCGTACCTGCGCGGAACTCTCCCCGGCGGAGAAGAACGCGATCAGCCACCGGGGCAAGGCGTTCCGGGCCCTGGTCCCGGCCGTCAAGGAGCTCCTGGGCTGACCGCCGGGAGCACGGAAACGGCCTGCGCATCAATCCTTGATTCGCAGGCCGTTCATGTGCGGCGGAAGGGATTCGAACCCTCAAGCCCTATCACGGGCCACAGATCCTAAGTCTGCTGCGTCGCCATTGCGCCACCGCCGCCAGCCGCCTGCCATCGTACCGGGCAGGCGGCTGAACGTAGGTCAGAACCTGGGCTCGGGGGACTGCGACTCCACCAGTGCCGCCGCCTCCGCGCTGGTCGCGACCGACGGGGGTGAGCCGTCCAGCGGGCGCCGGGCCGTCTCCTTCATACGCCACACCGCGGCCACGCCCACCAGCGCCGCCGCCATCGAGTAGTACGCGGGCATCAGATTGTCGCCGGTCAGACTGATCAGGCCGGTGATCACCAGCGGGGTCGTGCCGCCGAAGAGCGACGCGGAGAGGTTGTAGCCCACCGCGAGCGAGCCGTATCTGACCTCGGTCGGGAACAGCGCCGGGAGCGCGGCCGACATCGTGCCCAGAAGACAGACCAGGGACAGGCCCAGCATCAGGACGCCCGCCGTGATCGCCGGGATGCCGCCCTGCTTGATCAGGAGGAACGCGGGCAGCGAGAGGAAGAAGAAGCCGAGCATGCCCGCCATCAGCAGCGGCTTGCGGCCGAAGCGGTCGTTGAGCCTGCCGACCTGATTGATGATCAGCATCAGGAAGGCCATCACGCCGAGCAGGATGAGCAGCCCGTGCGTCTCGCTGTAGCCCAGCTCGTCGGAGAGATAGGTCGGCATGTACGACAGCAGCATGTAGTCCGTGATGTTGTACGCGCCGACCAGCGCGACGCACAGGATCAGCAGGCGCCAGTACTGCCGGAAGATCTTGACGAGATCGTCCTTCGTGGTGACCTCCACCGAGTCCGCCGCCTCGGACACGCGCGCGGTGTCCGACTCAAGCCGCTGGAACGCGGGCGTCTCGTCGAGCCGCAGCCGCAGATACAGGCCGATCAGCCCCAGCGGTCCCGCGACCAGGAACGGTACGCGCCAGCCCCAGGCCCGCACGCCGTCAGGGCCGAGCACCGCGGTCAGCGCGGTGACCAGGCCCGCCGCGCCGATGTATCCGGCGAGAGTGCCGAACTCCAGGAAACTGCCGAAGTAACCCCGGCGCTTGTCGGGGGCGTACTCCGCGATGAACGTGGCCGCGCCGCCGTACTCGCCGCCGGTGGAGAAGCCCTGGACCAGCCGGAAGAAGATCAGCAGGGCCGGGGCCCAGAAGCCGATCGAGGCGTACGAGGGGATCAGCCCGATGGCGAAGGTGCCGATCGCCATCATGATCATGGTCAGGGCGAGCACCTTCTTACGGCCGAGCCTGTCACCCATCGGGCCGAAGAACAGGCCGCCGAGCGGCCGTACGAGAAAGGCCACGGCGAAGGTCGCGAACGAGGACAGCAGCTCGACCGTGGAGTTCCCCGACGGGAAGAAGACATGCCCGATGGTGACGGCGAGGTAGCTGTAGATGCCGAAGTCGAACCACTCCATGGCGTTGCCCAGGGAAGCCGCCTTCACCGCCCGTTTGACCGCCGCCTCGTCGGTGACGGTGATGTCGGACCGGCGCAGCTTGGGCTTCTCGCGCCGTCTGATGGTGCGGAAGAGGGCCGGGTGGCGCTTGACCGCGGCGGGGTCGACCGTCTTCTCGCGCTTCTTCCCGTGCTTCCGGTCGGCCAAGGAGCGGTCCTTTCCTCGGGCGAGTCGGTCCATCGGTCCAAGGGAACCTTCCGCGCGGTCGTGGCGATCGCGGACCGAGGTCCCACCGGAGTGGGACCTCGCTCACGCCGGGCCCCTCAGATACCGAGGTCCTTGATGATCTTCGCCACATGGCCGGTGGCCCGCACGTTGTAGAGGGCCCGCTCGACCTTGCCGTCCTCGTCCACGACGATCGTGGAGCGGATCACGCCGGTCACGGTCTTGCCGTACATCTTCTTCTCGCCGAAGGCCCCGTACGTCTCCAGGACGGCCTTGGAGGGGTCGCCGACCAGGGTGACCTTGAGGCTTTCCTTGTCGCGGAACTTCGCCAGCTTCTCCGGCTTGTCGGGGGACACGCCGATGACGTCGTAGCCCGCGCCGGCCAGCAGGTCGAGATTGTCCGTGAAGTCGCACGCCTGCTTGGTGCAGCCGGGGGTGAGCGCCGCCGGGTAGAAGTAGACGATGACCTTGCGGCCCTTGTGGTCGGCGAGCGATACGTCGTTGCCGTCGGCGTCGGGCAGGGTGAAGGCGGGGGCGGTGTCGCCGGGCTGGAGGCGCTCGCTCATGGTTCTCCTCGGTGGAGCGGGGTGGACGTCGTGCCGTACGCCGCCGAGCGTAATCGGGGGTGCCGCCGGGTGCGGCGACGACGGAGCTGACAGACTGTCGGCGAAGGACTACCGGACACGACGACGGAGGCAGCGCGGTGTCGGATTCCAGGACCCCGGCGCAGATCGAGGCGGACATCGTCCGCAGGCGCGGACAGCTCGCCGAGACGCTCGACGAGATCGGGGTGCGGGTGCACCCGAAGACGATCGTCGGCGACGCCAAGGCCAGGGTGGTCTCCACGGTGGATCAGACGGCCGGACGCGCGTTCGTGGCCGTGAACAGGACGCTGGCGGGCGTACGGGCGCCGTTCGTCAAGGACGACGGCGCGCCGCGGCTGGAGCGGCTGGTGCCGGTGGCGCTGGTGGCGGTCGGGCTCGTGGGGCTGTTGGTGGTGTCGACGAGGCGCCGCAAGCTTTGATCCGCCCCTGTGGCGTGCGCCGGCGCCCCGGGCAGGTAGGTTCTGGGGCGTGAGCGAGAACACCCACAACCCACGCGACCAGCACGACAAACTGCCCATCCGGATGCTCCATGACCGCGTGCTGGTCAGGACGGACATCCCGGAGGGCGAGCGGCGTTCGTCCGGCGGCATCCTCATCCCCGCGACGGCGGAGGTCGGCCGGCGGCTGGCCTGGGCCGAGGTGGTGGCCGTGGGGCAGAACGTACGGACTGTGACACCGGGGGACCGGGTGCTGTACGACCCCGAGGACCGCGCCGAGGTCGAGGTGCGCGGGGTGGCGTACGTACTGATGCGCGAGCGCGATCTGCACGCCGTCGCGGCGGACCGCTTCGAGGGGTCCGACGATTCCACCGGGCTTTATCTGTAGCCCTTCTTCCGCTGCCCTTCGCAGGGGTCTCCGCGGGTTTGCTACCTTGGGGGGACCCCGACGAGACGCGCCGTACCGGGACAAACGAAAGACGACGCACCTGTTGTCCGTGTTTTTGTTGCCGGAGGTGCCGTCATGGCGTGGGTTCTGTTGATTGTCGCCGGTCTGCTTGAGGTCGGCTGGTCGATCGGGATGAAGTACACCGAGGGGTTCACCCGGCTGTGGCCGAGCCTGTTCACCGGCGCCGGGATCGTCGCCAGCATGCTGTTGCTGTCGCATGCGGCGAGGACACTGCCGATCGGTACCGCGTACGGCGTGTGGGTCGGTATCGGCGCGGCCGGTGCGGCGGTGCTCGGCATGGTGGTGCTGGGGGAGCCGGCGACCGCCGCCCGGATCTTCTTCGTCTGTCTGCTGCTGGTGGCCGTGGTGGGGCTGAAGGCGACGTCCGGCCACTGAACCGAGGCCGCGGCGCCCGGCCGCTGTCAGGCGCTCGGCTCGTCGGACAGGGAGGCGCGGGCGCCCTGACCCTCGCCCGCGTCTCCGCGACCGCCCCCGCCGGTGCCCGCGCCTGTACTGCCCTTGGCCGACGCTCCACCGGTGCCGTCGCCACCCGTGGGCGCGCCGCCGCCGTCGGACCGACCCGGCGGCCGGCCCTGGGGCTGACCGGTCGTCCGCTCCGCCGACTGTCCCTGGCTCCGGTCCTGCTCGGAGCCTTGCGGCCGGCCCTGGGGATGGCCGCCGTTCGCGCCGTCCATATCCGGGCCGTGCTGCGCCCGCTCCTTCGTCTCTCCCGGGGACTGCCCCGGGCCCCCGCCCGGTGCCGCGCTCTGGGCGCCCCCCGGGTGTGAGAGTTTCGGCTTGCCGGGCGGTCCCGCCTGCTGCTCGTCCGAGGACGAGTCCTCCTCGGAGTCCCCCTCCAGCCGCAGATCGAAGTCGCGCGCCGGGCTCTTGCCCAGAGCGGCGGCCGTGTACCGGCCCCAGATCTCGGCCGGCGGTCCGCCGCCGTTGATGCGCTCCCGGCCGAGGGCCCCGTACAGCGGCTTCTGCGCGGCGGTCACCGGATCGGCGCCCATGACCGCGACGACCGTGGCCAGGTCCGGGGTGTACCCGGCGAACCAGGCCGCCTTGTCCTCCTCCGCCGTGCCGGTCTTGCCCGCCGCCGGGCGGCCCGCGGACTGGGCGGCGGTGCCGGTGCCCTCGGCGACGACTCCGCGCAGCACCGAGGTGGTGGTGTCGGCGGCCTGGCGGCTGATGACCTGCTTCACGTCCTGCTTCGGCAGGGTGACCTCCGTACCGTTCCTGGTGATCTTGTCGACCAGGGTGTACATGCCGTGCCGGCCGTGGTTGGCGAGGGTCGCGTACGCCTGAGCCATGTCCAGTACGGAGGCGGTGGCCGGGCCGAGCGCGATGGAGGGGGTCGGGGTCAGGTCGGGGGTGTTCTCGGGGAGGCCGAGCGCGACGGCGGTCTTCCTGACCGTGCCGGGGCCGACGTCCTGGGCCATCTGCGCGTAGACGGCGTTGACGGAGTAGTCGGTGGCGGTCTGCACGGAGATGGGCCCGTAGTTGGTGTCGTCCTCGTTCGCCGGCGAGTAGTCGGTGGGGCCGTCGGGGCCTTCGACCATGTGCTCGTTGTCGCCGTCGTAGACGGTGTACGGGGTGATCGGTTCGCCGTACAGGGTCTCGGAGCCGTTCTCGACGGCGGCGGCGAAGACCAACGGCTTGAAGGTCGAGCCGACCTGGTAGTCACGGCGGGTCGCGTTGTTGACGTACTGCTTGGTGTAGTCGATGCCGCCGTACATGGCGACGACCTTGCCGGTCTTCGGTTCGATGGAGACGCCGCCGACCCGGACGACGCGGTCGGCCTTGCGGCCGGCTTGGAGCCGTGAGGTGACCTGCTTCTCGACGGCGGTGGTGAAGGCTTCCTGCTTCGCGCGGTCCAGCGTGGTGGTGATCCGGTAGCCGCCGGCGGCCAGGGTCTTCTCGTCGATGATCTTGTTGCTGGTGAGATGTTCCTCGACGGCCTGGACGACATAGCCGCGCTGTCCGGAGAGCCCGGAGCCGGCGTGCCTGATCTTGCCGGGCTTCGGGAACTTCATCTTGCGGCGCTCGGCGGGGCTGAGCCAGTCCTCCTTGACCATGCCGTCGAGGACATAGTTCCAGCGCGCGACGGCGGCCCGCTTGTTCTCGGGGTGGAAGACGACGTCGAACTCGCTGGGCGCGTTGAGGAGGGAGGCCAGATAGGCGCCCTCCGCCGTGTTGATCTCCTCCACGTCCTTGCCGTAGTACGCCTGGGCGGCGGCCTGGACACCGTACGCGTTACGGCCGAAGTAGCTGGTGTTGAGATAGCCCCGGAGGATCTGCGCCTTGGTCGCCTCGCGGTTGAGCTTGATCGCGATGAAGAACTCCTTGGCCTTGCGGACGATCGTCTGTTCCTGGCCGAGGTAGTAGTTCTTGACGTACTGCTGGGTGATGGTGGAGCCGCCCTGGGTGCCCTTGCCTGTGACGGTGTTCCAGGCGGCGCGCACCATGCCCTGCGGGTCGATGGCGGGTTCGTTGTAGAAGCCGCGGTCCTCGGCGGCCAGTACGGCGAGCTGTACGGTCTTCGGCACCTGCGCGAGCTTGACGTTCTCGCGGTTGACCTCGCCGTCGCGGGCGAGGTGCGTGCCGTCCGCGTACAGGTACACATTGGACTGGGCGGTGGCGGCGGCGTTGGCCGGCGGGATGCTGACGAGCTTGTAGCCCAGGACGAACCCGCCCATGAGGACGAGCCCGAAGATCAGTAATCCGCCGAACAGCGTGCGCCGGTTCGGGAGGGCGCTGCGCCAACCGGTGCGGGGACGCGCGGGCCGCCCGGCCTTCCCGGCCGGCCGCCTGCCCCGGCCGGGGGCGGAGTGGGGGGCCGAGGGGTCCCGTGGGGCCCAGCCGTGTTGCTGTGGCTCGTCGCTCATATCAGTGGAGACTCCTCGGCCGCGGACGGCGGTTCACTTCCGGCATAACGGTGTCGTACCAGGCGATTAGCGTTTCAGACCCATGAAACGCTGTGTACTCCCATGAAACACGGACAGAACGGTGGGGCGCCGACAGCCGGATAACCGGTCGCGGCGGCCGGTCCCCGTGGGCTAGGGTCGTGCGCTTTGGTGCCAGGACGCCGACGACGCGCTGAGGGAGTGGGGGAAATGGTGTGGGGGAGGGGACTGTGGTGCGGCTGTACGCAGTAGTGGCCGCAGGTGGGTTCCGCCGCTACGCGACGTACCGGATGGCCACTGTCGCGGGAGTGTTCACCAACACCGTCTTCGGCTTCATCATGGCGTACACCTATATGGCTCTCTGGGACGAGCGGCCGCACCTCGGTGGCTACGACCTCTCCCAGGCCGTCACCTATGTGTGGCTCGGCCAGGCGCTGTTGATGACCTGCGCGATGATGGGCGGCGGTTTCGAGGAGGAACTGATCGAGCGAATCCGCACCGGTGACATCGCCGTCGACCTCTACCGGCCGGCCGATCTCCAGCTGTGGTGGCTGGCCGGGGATCTGGGCCGGGCGGCGTTCCATCTGCTGGGGCGCGGGATCGTACCGTTGGTGCTCGGCTCGCTCGCCTTCGAACTGGCGCTGCCCGGGGATCCACTGACCTGGCTGGCGTTCCTGTTCGCCGTGGCGCTCGGGGTGGTCGTCAGTTTCGCGATCCGCTTCCTGGTCGCGCTCTCCGCGTTCTGGCTGATGGACGGCGCGGGCGTGGCGCAGATGGCGGGGCTGGGGGGAATGTTCTTCTCCGGGATGCTGCTGCCGCTCAGCCTCTTCCCTGGGGCGCTGGGGGAGGTGGCGCGGGCGCTGCCCTGGTCGTCGCTGCTCCAGGTCCCGGCGGATGTCTTCCTCGGCAAGCACACCGGATGGGACTTGGCGGGGGCGTACGCGTTCCAGGCCGGCTGGGCGCTGGCCCTGCTGGCGACGGGGCGGCTGCTCCAGACCGTCGCGACACGGAGGGTGGTCGTCCAGGGTGGCTGACGAGATCGCCGCGGGCGGGGCGGTGGGAGAGACCACGGCCGCGGCGCCCGCGGAGCCGGTGGCCGAGGGGAGACCGGCGGTGGCCGCGGACGCGGGATCGGCGGGGGCCGGGTACGCGGGATCGGAGGAGTGGATTCCGAGGCTGTCGCGGCGGGCCGCCCTGCGCGACGGGCTGCGGGCGTACGGCCTGATCGTGGCGATGTGGACGCGGTCCACGATGGCGTACCGCGCGTCCTTCGTGATGACGGCGTTCGGGAACTTCGCGGCGACGGCCTTCGACTTCGTCGCGATCCTGCTGATGTTCGGCCATGTGGACGCGCTCGGCGGCTACTCGCTGCCCGAGGTGGCCTTCCTGTACGGGACGTCCGCCACCGCCTTCGGCCTCTCCGATCTGGTGCTCGGCTCCATGGACCGGCTGGGGCGCCGGGTACGGGACGGCACGCTCGACACGCTGCTGCTGCGGCCCGTGCCCGTACTGGCACAGGTGGCGGCCGACCGGTTCGCGCTGCGCCGGCTCGGCCGGGTCACCCAGGGGCTGCTGGTGCTGGGCTATGCCCTGCTCACGCTCGACATCGACTGGACGGTGGCGCGGGCGCTGATGCTTCCGATGATGGTGCTGAGCGGGGCGGCGATCTTCGCGGCGGTGTTCGTGGCGGGCGCCGCGTTCCAGTTCTGGGCGCAGGACGCCTCCGAGGTGCAGAACTCGTTCACATACGGCGGGACGACCCTGTTGCAGTACCCGCCGACGGTGTTCGCGAAGGATCTGGTGCGCGGGGTGACGTTCGTGGTGCCGCTGGCCTTCGTCAACTGGATCCCCGCGCTGTATGTCCTCGGCAGGGAGGACCCGTTGGGGCTGCCGGATCTCGCCGCGTTCCTGCCGCCGGTGGTGGCGGCGGTGTGCTGCGCGCTGGCGGGGGTGGCATGGCGCGCGGGGCTGCGGGTGTACCGGAGCACGGGGAGCTAGGGCCTTTCGTATGGATCAGGCCGGATCAGGGGGCTGCCGGGGCACGCGAGCCCGGCAAGATCCGAACGAAAGGCCCTAGGGATTCGGCGTTGGGCGCGTACGTCGTACGGATGAGACAGAGGGAGAGGCGGCGGAGCGTTCATGAATACGGATGGCACGGGCGGTAGGGAGAGCGGTGGGGGCGCGGACGGTACGGAGAGCGGTGGGGGCGCGGACGGTACGGGCTTCATCGAGCTGGACGGCGTCGAGAAGGTCTTCGACGTACGCCGCAAGGCCGGTCTGCTGCGCCGTGAGAGGCATCAGGTGCGGGCGGTCGACGGCATCAGCTTCCGGGTGCCGCGCGGCGAGATGGTTGGCTACATCGGCCCGAACGGCGCCGGCAAGTCGACCACCATCAAGATGCTCACCGGCATTCTGACCCCGAGCGGTGGCCGGCTGCGGGTCGCGGGCATCGATCCTTCCCGGGAGCGTACGAGGCTGGCGCACCGCATCGGCGTGGTCTTCGGGCAGCGGACGACGCTGTGGTGGGATCTGCCGCTGATCGACTCGTACCGGCTGATGCACCGGATGTACCGGGTGCCCGACGCGCGGTACCGGGTGAATCTGGAGCGCTGTGTCGAACTCCTCGATCTGGCCGAGCTGCTGGACGTACCCGTACGGCAGCTCTCGCTCGGCCAGCGGATGCGCGGCGATATCGCGGCGGCGCTGCTGCACGACCCGGAGGTCCTGTATCTGGACGAGCCGACGATCGGCCTCGATGTGATCTCCAAGGCCAAGGTCAGGGAGTTTCTGCGGGATCTGAACGCGGAGCGCGGGACGACGGTCCTGCTGACCACCCACGATCTGACCGATATTGAGCAGTTGTGCAAGCGCGTGATGGTCATTGACCACGGCCGGCTGCTGTACGACGGCGGGCTGGCCGGACTGCACGAGGTGGGGGAGAGCGAGCGGACCCTCGTCGTCGACCTGGAGCGCGAATGTCCGCCGATCGAGGTGCCCGGGGCGCGCGTGGTGCGGACGGAGGGTCCTCGGCAGTGGCTGGCCTTCCCCGCCGCCGAGTCCGCGGCGCCGCTCCTCGCGCGGATCGCGGCGGAGTATCCGCTGGTGGACCTGTCCGTGCGGGAGCCGGACATCGAGGCGGTGATCGCCAAGATGTATGCCGATCGATCAGCTGTGTGACGCGACCCCCGCCTTTGACTAGTCTGCTCGTATGACGAGTGACCGGCCTCATCCGCCGACCAATCCGCGCACTGACACGCGAGCCTCCGACGCCGAACGGGAACGGGTCGCGGAGCGGCTGCGCGAGGCCATGGCCGAAGGCCGGCTCGATATGGAGGAGTTCGACCAGCGCCTGGAGGCGGCCTACACGGCCCGCACCCATGGCGAGTTGGCGCCACTGGTACGAGACCTCCCCGCGCCGGGGACGACGACGGACGTGGCGCTCGCCACCGACTCCTCCGTAGCCGGGCGCGGTGCGCGCGACTCGTCGGGCACGGGTGAGGTGAGCAGCTGGCAGAGCCGGATCGGCCGGGAACCGGCCACCTCGAAGGGCGCCTTCGCGTTCTGGGGCGGGTTCCGCCGTAAGGGGACGTGGACGGTGGGCCGTAAGTTCACGGCCGTCGTGCTCCAGGCGGGCGGCGAGATCGATCTGCGCGAGGCGCGGTTCGAGGACCGCGATGTGGTGATCCGCTGCGTCACGATCATGGGCGGGGTGCATGTCACCGTACCGCCGGACATGGACGTCCAGGTCAGGGGCTTCGGTCTGATGGGCGGCTTCGGCGAGGTGGGCGAGAGCGCGGCGAGCCCGGGGTCGCCGCGGGTGATCGTCACGGGCTTCGCGCTGATGGGCGGGGTCGGGGTGGAGCGCAAGGTGCGGGAGTCGGAGAAGCGCCGGCTCAAGGAGGAGCGCAAGCGCCAGAAGCTGGAAAAGAAGTCGGAACGCAAGGAACTGGACTGAGCGCTGGACTGAGGGGTGGGGCGGCGGTGACCGCCCGGCAGTCCGCGGCGGCGGTCCGCGCGCCGCTCGGGCGACGAGTTGTCCGCGGTGGCCCTGGCGAGGAGCTGTCACAGCCGGGCCGGGGCCCGGTCCGCCAGTAGCCGGGGGCTCAGGTAGCGGCCCATCACCCGGTACCCGGCGTCACTCGGGTGCAGCCCGTCGCCCGAGTCGTACACCGGCCTGATCCGGTCGGGCGCGTACGGATCCCGTATCACCTTGTCGAAGTCCACGACCTCGTCGAAGACCCGGCCCGAGCGGATCTCCTCGTTGACCCGGGCGCGTACGGACTCGGTGGTGGCGTTGTACCCGCCATACGAGCCGAACGGTGTCAGCGTCGACCCGATCACGCGCAGCCCGCGCGCCTTCGCCCGCTGGGCGAGTTCGCGCAGCCCGGCGGTGATCCTGGCGGGGTCGGTCTCGCGGCCCCGCAGGATGTCGTTGACGCCGAGGTCGATGACGACGACCTTGGCACCGGCCCGGTCGAGCACGTCGCGCTGGAAGCGGGCGAGCCCGCTCGCGCCGTTGCCCAGCGGTGACCCGTCGGCCAGGACGCGGTTACCGCCGATGCCCTCGTTGAGTACACCGATGTGCTGGTCGCGCAGGCGCGCGGCGAGCACATCGGGCCAGCGGCGGTTCGCGTCGTAGCCGGAGCCGACCCCGTCGGTGATCGAGTCACCGAACGCGACGACCGCCCCCCGCGCCTCGGGGTTGAGGACATCGACGGCGGTGAGATAGCGCCAGACCCTGCGCGACGGGGCGTACGCGGTCGCGTCGAGGTCGCGCGTACGGTCGCCGTCGGCGAGATACGAGGTCTGGAGCGCGTGCCGATGGTAGGTGACGGGCCCCCCGGCGCGCGGGGTGTGGAGGGTGACCAGCAGATCGCTGTCGTACGGCACCCGGAGCGCCACGGGATCGCTGACGATCTGCCCGCCGGGCGGTACGGTCACGGCCGGTCGGCGGCCGAAGGTCAGCTGCCGCATGGTCCCCGCGACCGCCTCGGGACCGCCCCCGCCCTCGCCGACCGCGACCGAAGCGGTTCCTATCAGCAGCGGGGTGGGGCTGTGGAGATTGGAGAGGGTGATCCGGACCTTGCTGCCGCCGATGCTGGTGTGTACGACGTTACGGATGGAACGCCCGGGGTACCCGACCGGCGCCCCCGGCTCGGCGCCCGCCGGAGCGGCGGCCCAGGTGCCGGTCCAGTTGTCGGCGGAGGCGGGCGCGGCCGTCCCCATGGGGGTGCGCCCGCGCGTACGGGGGTCCCCGGAGGTATCGGCGGGGCCGCCGCTGTCCGTGCGTGTGCCGCTGTCGAGGAGTCCGTATCCGGCGATGATGACGCCGCACACCAGCGCCACCACCGTGACCAATGCCCCGAGCAGGGCGAATCCGCGATGTCTGGTCATTGCCCCCGAGTCCCCCGTGTCTCCCTCGTCACCACATCACCACGTACGGCAGCACGTACGGGCCTACGTACGGCACTCCGTACAGAACACATCATCCGACATCGCGCGGGAACTTGACGTGCGTCCCGGGAGTACCTCAGGCAGGGACAATGCGGTAGGGGCGGGTGCGCGGGCACGAGAACGGGAGCAGGGAGCGTTGAGCCGAGTGCGTTGAGCATGGCGCCGGCGCTTACGCGGACGGGTGGATCGGGTGGAGCGGATGGAACGTACAGATCCGGAGAGAGCGGTGGAGGGCGGCGACGGCAGCGGCCAGGGCAGTGGCCAGGGCAGCGGCCAGGGCAGCGGTGGGCGCAGCGGCCACGGCAGTGGCCAGGGCAGGCCTGGTGGGCCTCGGCCGTCCGGGACCGGAAAGCTGTCGGCGCTCCCCGCCTTCACCTATACGGCCGCCGACGCGGAGAAGCTGCGCGGCGTCCGCCGGATGAAGACCACCGCCACCGGTCTGCTGCTGCTGGTGGCCCTGATCTATGTGCTCGCCACCTGGGCGAAGAACTCCGGCATGGGCGGCTGGGCCGGCTACGTCGCCGCGGCGGCCGAGGCGGGCATGGTGGGCGCGCTGGCCGACTGGTTCGCGGTGACGGCGCTCTTCCGGCACCCGCTCGGTCTGCCCATCCCGCACACCGCGATCATCCCGAACAAGAAGGACCAGCTGGGCACGTCGCTCGGCGCGTTCGTCGGGGAGAACTTCCTCTCGGCCGAGGTCGTACGGAACCGGCTGAGAGCCCTCGGTATCGGCCGCCGGCTCGGCACCTGGCTCGCCGAGCCGGACCACGCGGACCGGGTCACCGCCGAACTGTCCACGGCGCTGCGCGGCGCGCTGACCGTCCTGCGGGACTCGGACGTCCAGGCGGTCGTCGGCGAGGCGATCACGCGGCGCGCGGACGCGGTGGAGATCGCGCCGGGGCTCGGCAAGACCCTGGACACGGTCGTCGCCGACGGCGCCCACCACCGCGCGGTCGATCTGATCTGCGCCCGTGCGCACGACTGGCTGGTGGAGCACGGGGACTCGGTCATGGACGCGGTCCAGGGCGGGGCGCCGGGGTGGACGCCGCGCTTCGTCGACCGGAAGATCGGCGACCGCGTCTACAAGGAACTGCTCCGCTTCATCACCGAGATGCGCGACATGCCGGACCACCCGGCGCGCGGCGCCATCGACCGCTTCCTGCGCGATTTCGCGGTGGACCTCCAGTCGGACACGGACACCCGCGCCCGGGTCGAACGCATGAAGTCGGAGCTGCTCGCCCGCCCCGAGGTGCAGGACATCATCGCCTCGGCCTGGGCGTCCGTACGAGCCATGGTCATGTCGGCCGCGGAGGACGAGCGGAGCGAACTGCGCCTGCGGGCGCGCGCCTCGCTGCTCTCCCTGGGCTCGCGGCTGGCGACGGACGCCCGGCTCCAGGGGAAGCTGGACGGCTGGATCGAGGACGCGGCGGCGTATGTCGTCTCCACGTACCGCGGCGAGATCACCTCCCTGATCTCGGACACGGTCGCGAGCTGGGACGCCGCCGACACCTCCCGGAAGATCGAGGCGCATATCGGCCGCGACCTCCAGTTCATCCGGATCAACGGCACGGTGGTGGGCGCGCTGGCGGGCCTGCTGATCTATACGGTGTCCCACCTGCTGGGGGCGTGACGAAGGGCTGGGCGCGGGAAAGCGCTGGGCGCGTGGTCCGGACCCTGTCGTCCGTTCACGCGCCCAGCCACCATGGGGGAGTTGCTCCTTGGTACGGCGGGCGAGGCGGGACCGTTCAACGGAACGAGTCATGGCCATCCACCGGCGCGGCGGCTGACGGCCCAGGGCGCGCGAAACCGGCGTGCCCCTGAGCGCGGGCCGTGGGACCGTCGGCCCATGGCGCGGATGACGGACATGGTGACGGGCGAGGACGGGGTACGGCTGGCCTGTACCGACCATGGCACGGGCACGGGCACGGGCACGGGCTTGGGCGCGGGCACGGGCGCGGGCTTGGGCACGGGCACGGGCATGGGCTTGGGCGCGGGCATGGGCGTCGGCGAGGGCGAGTGCTTCGTCAAGGGCGAGGGCAAGGGCGGGGGTGTCGGCGAGGGGCGGCCCGTACTCCTGCTGCACGGGCTGGCGGGCCACGCGGCCGAATGGGACCACCTCGTACGGCTGCTCCGGCCCGCGCGCCGGGTGGTGGCGTATGACGCGCGCGGCCATGGCGCCAGCGAACGCCGTCCCGCGGACGTCTCGCGCGCGGCGCACGTACGCGATGTGGTGGCGGTGACGGAACAACTGGCGCTCGCTCGACCCGTCCTCGTGGGCCAGTCTCTGGGCGGCCATACGGCCATGCTCGCCGCCGCGGCTCATCCGGAACTGTTCAGCGCCCTGGTACTGATCGAGGCGGGCCCCAAGGGCCCCGATCCGGAGCTGCCCGCGCGCATCGGCGGCTGGCTGGACTCCTGGCCGGTTCCCTTCGCGTCCACGGAGGCGGCGACCGCGTTCTTCGGCGGCGGCCCGGCCGGTCAGGCGTGGGCGGCGGGCCTGGCGGAACACCCGGACGGCCTGCGCCCGCGCGTCGACCGGGAGGTGATGGTCGCCTGCGTCACGGAGAACGCCCGCCGCTCCTTCTGGGAGGAGTGGTCACGGGTGCGCTGCCCGACGCTCGTCGTGCGCGGCGAGTCGGGCTGGATGCCGGAGGCGGAGGCCAGGGAGATGCGGGTGCGCCGTCCGGGGACGGAGCTACGCGTGATTCCGTCCGCGGCCCACGATGTCCACCTTGATCAGCCGGGGGCGCTGCATGAGGTGATCGAGGCGTTTCTGCGTCGGACCGACGACGGGTTGGCCGACCTATACAAGTCGGACCATATGTCCTGAACGCTACGGAGGACGCAAGAGATCGTCACAGTCCGCCGACGCGTGTCCACTTCGGGCCCGGTGTGGGCACGCAATCCCCATGCCTCGAACCACCGCCGCCGACCCGGCCATCGCCCAACTGTCCCGTACGCAACGGCGCCTGGCGACCACCCGCCAACTGCGCGCCACCGGCCTCGCCACCAGCACCACCACGGCCCGCTGCGCACCGTCCGGCCCTTGGCAGCGCCCGCTGCCCGGCGTCGTCCTGATACAGACCGGAGCCCCGGACCCGCGCCAACGGCTGCTCGCCGCCGTCCTCTACGCGGACACGGAGACGGCCACCCTCTCGGGTACGAAGGCCGTCCTGACCGGCGAGGCGGCGCTCGCGCTGTACGGGGTACGGGACGCGCGCACGGACCGCGCCGACGTGCTGGTCGCCGCGCGCCGCGGTCTGCGCGACAGAGCGTACGTACGTCTGCGCCGCACCAGCCGCTGGCCGCCGACGCTGCTGGTCGACGGCATCCCCTGCGTACGCCCGGTCCGCGCGGCCTCCGACTTCGCCGCCTACTCGGGCCTGTCTTCGAAGTCCCGCCTGCCCGGCGACGCCCGGCACGCACGCTCGCCGCGTTGTCGGGTCACCCCAGTACGTCCAGTACTGGGGAGACCCTCCGCCTTGCGATCGCACGCACCGGACGCCGCCGGGCCCGCCCTGCGGGCGGACGGCGCTACTTCGAAGACAGGCCCGAGCCCTCACCGGAACGGATCCGCGCGATCCTCGCCGCGACGGTCCAGCGGTGCAGCTGCCACCCGGAAGACCTCCGCGCCGAACTCCACGCCTCGCACGCCCTGCGCAACCCGGCGGTACGCACCGCCCTGGAAGAACTCCGCGCAGGCATCCGCTCCATCGCCGAGGCCCAGGCCCGCGACACGCTCCGCACCGCCGGCCTCCCGGACGCCCTCTGGAACCCGACCCTCCTCACCCCGCAGGGCACCTTCCTGGCCAAGCCGGACGCCTACTGGCCCTTCGCGGGGGTGGCCCTGGAGGTCGACTCGGAGGAATACCACCTGGGCGCGCCCCAATACCGCGCTACCTTGCGCCGCCGCCTGCTGATGGAGTCCCACGGCATCGACGTCACGAGCGCGGCCCCAGCCCTGATCCGCGACCACCCCGAAGAACTGGTAGCGGCGATCCGCACCAAACTCCGCCTGGCCAAATCCCGCCCAGACCGCCCGGACATCATCATCCGCCCGTACCTCTAGCCCGCAACGCCCCTTCCCGCACCCCCAGAACAAACCGTCTCCAGGCCGCCCCACCGAAGACGATCCTGCCCCCACCGGGATCCTTCGAGTCCCGCACGATCGAACCATCGGCCAGTTCGGCGACCTCGACGCACTCCGTGCCGCTCCCGCCGCTGTACGACGACTTGATCCAGCAGAGGCTTTCGCAATCCATTACAGCTCCTTGCAGACCCGATTCAGGAGCGCGACTGACGCCTCGATGTCCAACGCCTGAGCGCGCAGGTATTCGAACGCCAATTTATAGCGCGCGAGTTCCTGAGGCTTCTCCATGAAGAGGCCACCGCCCAGGATGTCCACATACACCACGTCGAGTTCGGGCTTCGCTCCACCGAGGATGACGAAGCTGCCGACGGCGGTGGCATGGGCACCGGCCTCGAACGGCAGTATCTGGAAGGTGATGTGCGGCTCGTGAGCCCGCGCGAGCAGATGACGTAACTGCCGACGCATGATTTCGCGTCCACCGACCGTTCGTCGGATCACCGCCTCGTCGATGACTGCCCAGATGTGTGGAGGTTCGTCCCTCTCCAGCAGGTCCTGTCGCTTCATGCGAATGTCGACCATGTGGTTGATCTCCTGGTCGGTGCAGCGCATCTCCGAAGCCCGGTGAACCGCCTCCGCGTACGCGCGGGTCTGAAGCAGTCCAGGGACGTACATACAGGCGTAGTGATCCTCTCGAACAACCTCGTCCTCAAGGGTCAGCATGAGGTTCATCGACTCGGGAATGGGATCCGCCAACGAGCGCCACCACCCGCGGATCTTGGCCCCCTTGGCCAACTCGACGAGCGTCAGGCGTTCTTCCTCCGAGGCCCCGTACTCACGACAGAGTGCGTCCACCGCAGGCCACTTGACCGTTCCTTCTTTGGTCTCGTACCTGCTTAAGGTCGCTTTGGAGATACCTACCAGGGCCCCCGCCTCTTCCAGCGTGAGGCCCTTCCTCTCTCGTAGTCGGCGGAGGGCGGCGCCGAGTTGGCGCCTCCGTGTTGTTGGTCCGACTGCCATGAGTGTGGCCCTTCTCGTCTGATCTTCCAGAGCGTGCACGGTGCCGCGCATCACAGGCAACACAGCGTGCGCCGGGGGCGTGCGGCAACTGTCGTGCTTCCAGGAAGCCTGTCTGAGAGTTCCATATTGAGAGTTCCAATGTCACGCTGAGAGCGCGAACGGCCACGCAGGGTGGCCAACAAGCAATGCGACAGAGGTGGTTGATGTGGGTGAGTGTCGATTCGGCATCGCCAGGAAGGGATGGAATCTGCCCTTCCTGGCGGAAGTCGAGGAGTTGGCCGGCCTACGGAGCGTCATGCGAGTGCATCTGAACTTGTGGGGCCTGCCAGGGTTGGTCGACCCCGCACAGCTGTGTGTGACTGAGTTGGTCACCAACGTCATCAAGCACGTCGGCCCGGGGACGCCCACCACCCTGGCCGTATCCATGAAGGGCCAACACCTCCGGCTCGAAGTAAGCGACCCGGACACCCGCGCACTTCCTACGCTCATCTCTGTGACGCCTGAGGAGGAGTCAGGCAGAGGCATGGCACTCGTGAACGCCATCACGGACCGCTGGGGCGTCATTCTGCGCGGAGATTCCAAGGTCACCTGGTGCGAGTTGGCCACGGTCCTCAGTTCGGGCTCCGACCACGTAGGCGGACCTTAAGTCGCCAAGGCAGAAGCCCTCCTGGCACTCTATGGCTCCCGTGGCACTCTCATGTCGCAGCAGCACGAACGCCTGAGCGTGGTAGGCGCGGAAGAGGCGGCGATCGGCATGATCGCCGACCTCCTCCACTGGCTCCGTCCCACGGCCGCGACCCCAACGAGGCTCTGGATCGCGCCGAAGCCCGCGGCGAGGACGAAATGCCCTGAGTGGTAGAGGTGACGGCGTCGCGCCCAGAGTCCTGTCGGGCTCCATGTGACAGTTCTCGTCGATCAAACCTGATCGTCAAACACGCTGTCCTGTTCTAAATTTGGAACATGGGGATACGTGGTCTGCTGCAAGAGGTCGCTGAAACATACGATGCGAACGCGGGATCGAGACGGGACGTCGTGGGGCAGCGGGTGCTGCGAGGTGTCGCGAAGCGAGCCGACCTGGGGCTTCCGTCGGGACTCTTCGTCAGGGGGTACGGAGGGCAAACGACTCCCGCCGCAACGCCGTGGATTGGCGTGTTCGATCCCGAGATTAATAGCGACGCGGGGAAGGGGCTCTACTTGGCCTACATTTTCAGCGCGGATCTCCTAACAGTTTCGCTAACGCTCCAGCAAGGCATTACGCATCTAGAAGAGCGACTCGGTAGGGGGCAAGCGCGGCAGGAGCATCTTCGACGTCAGGCCACGCGACTTCGCAGAGCGATAGCTGCTCAACGAAGGAACGGGTGGGCGGACGAGCCGGAGTTGATGCATCATGCGGATCGTCCCAAAGCGTATGAGGCCGCGAGTGTAATTGCTCGCCGCTACGAGACGGCGGCTCTACCTGATGAGGTGGGGCTCCAAGATGACCTCGCGCACGCTGCTGAACTACTCAAGAGGGTGCATACCGCTGATCGCTTGTGGTGGTATGAGGATAGCCCCACGCCTCTTGAAGTGAATTATGCGCCCGATGGGCGCACGGTCAGTGAGCGGGACGCTCTCGCTGGCTTCTGTCCCAAGGATAGTTCTGACTACATCGCGAACATCACCGCACGGCAACAGGTCAAGAAGCGCCATCATGAGGCGCTGATCGAATCCTTTGGTCGGCATGTCGTGTCATGTGGGTACGTTCCGACAACTAGGCTCGTGCATCCTAAAGATCTTGTCTTGAACCGTATGAATGAGGGTTCGTCCACCGGTGATGAGTGGCTGGTGGAGGCGAAGGTTGTTCGCGGTGGTAATCCGACAGAGGCCGTACGGCAGGCAGTTGGTCAACTCTATGAGTACAGCCATTTCTTGTACCTTGAGCGCAAGCGTCCCGAGCCTTATCTCATAGGTCTCTTCACCGAGGATATCGGGGGTTACTCGGACTATTTGGAGCAACGGGGTATTGCGTCGATTTGGCGGGACGGTGAAGATTGGGGCGGATCACCTCGGGCCGTTGAGTGGGGAATGGCGAGATGAGATAGCAGCTGAAAAGGTCCCCGGATTGACTCTCGCTCTCTGGGTGTGCCGGAGGTTCGGCGTTCCGGCGCACCCGTCATGGTGGGGGCCTCGCATTTGATTCGTGGCGGCGGCCGCACTCCCTTCAGTGCCCCTCGCCTTTAGCCCCCGCCGTGGCAGTCCCGGTAGGGCTTTGTTGAGCCGCACCAGCAGGGGGCGTTGCGGGCTGGGGGCCAGGGGGTGGCTCGGCCTCGGGCTGCGAGGGTGGTGGCGTATTGGGGGAGCAGGTCCGTGTTGGACGGGGAGGACTGTTCCGAGGCCGCGAACGCCTCGTACGACGGGACCGTCGCCGTGACGATGCCCAGGTTCGGGGTGCCGGTGGCGGCGAGGTCGCGGAGGGAGGATTCGAGGTGGGACAGGTGGGCCTCGTGCGACGGGTACTCGGTGGTCAGGGTCGGGTACGCGGTGAGGAGTTCGGCCAGTTCCGGGGCCGGCCAGTGGAGCATCGCCACCGGGAAGGGGCGGGACAGGGCCGTGCGGTACGAGCCGAGTTCGGCGCGGAGGCGGGTGATCTCGGCCTGGAGTTCGGCGGGGTTGTCGGAGCCCAGGGACCAGAGGCGTTTGGGGTCGTGGAGTTCGTCGAGGGTGACCGAGGCGGGGTTGACACGGTCCGCCAGGCCGTCCCAGTCGTCGTGGTCCAGGGCCAGCAGACGGCGGACGCGGTGGCGGCCGATCAGTAGGTTGTGGACCGGGTAGGGGACCTCTTCGCCCGGGGTGAGCAGCGTGTTGAGCGCCGACGTGAAGGTGTCGTGGGCCACTTCGAGTTCGTCGTGGGACTCCAGGGTCTCGGCGACGATCTCCCAGGGGCCCGGGTCCAGCGGGGCCGCGGTGCGCAGGCCGTCGATGATCGCGCGGGCCTCCGCCTCGTGGCCGTACTCCCAGAGGTTGGCGGCCTGGAGCGCCTTCACCAGATGGGGGTGGTCGGGGGAGGCCGCGAGGAGGGTGTCGTAGAGGCCGGTCGCGCGAGCGCGGTCGCCGGCCAGTTCCAGATGGGCCGCGGCACGGAGGAGCAGGGGCTCGTGATCCTCGGGGTACCGGGCAGCGGTGCGCAGCAGGCGCTCGGCTTCCGTGGTGTGGTCGGCAGGCATGTCGGGGCGCATGACGGACACCGTACTGCCGTGCGGGGCGGGAGCGGAGGGCGGTGGCCGGTCGTGCCTCGTCTAAGGTCCTGACGTGCTTCGACACCGTCCTCATCTGCTCTGGCTGCTGGTTCCCTTCGTGCTGTTCCTGGTGGCGCTGCCCTGGGTGAACCGGGTGGAGCCCGTGCTCCTCGGGCTGCCGTTCCTGTCCTTGTGGCTGCTCGGCGCGACGGTGCTGACGCCCGTCGCCGTCGCTCTGGCCTGGCGCGGGGATCAGCGGCTGCGGCGCCGGGAGGGAGCGGAGTGAACGCGGCTGTCGCCACCACGATCTTCGCCGTCTTCATGGTCGGGACGGTCGGCCTCGGGCTGCTCGCCGTCCGTCGCCGTACGGGCGGCGGGATCGCCGAGTGGTCTGTCGGGGGACGCAGTCTCGGCGCCGTCTTCATCTGGGTGCTGATGGCCGGCGAGAGCTATACGAGTTTCAGCTATCTGGGCGCCGCGGGCTGGGGCTACAACTACGGCGCCCCGGTCCTCTATGTGGTCGCCTATATGTCCTGCGGTTACGCCGTCGGTTATGTGGTCGGCCCCATGTTGTGGGCCTATGCGCGCCGCCATGACCTTGTGGGGATCACGGACATACTCGCCCACCGCTTCGGACGGCCCTGGCTCGGTGCCCTGACGGCGGTGCTCGCGACCGTCTTCCTGCTGCCGTACATCCAGCTCCAGATCACCGGCATGGGCGTCGTCGTGTCGACCATCTCGTACGGGGCGATAAGCCTCAACTGGGGTTATTTCATTGCCTTCGCGGTGACCACCGGATTCGTGGTGGTGAGCGGGCTGCGGGGGAGCGCCTGGGTCTCGGTGCTCAAGGACGTACTGGTGATCGGCACCCTGGGGTTCCTCGCCGTCTATGTGCCGCTGCACTACTTCGACGGCTACGGGCCGCTCCTCGACCGGCTGGTGGCGTGGAAGGGGGAGTGGCTGACCCTGCCGGGACACGACGGCGGCGGAGCGGGCGGCAGTGGGCTGGGCACCGCCTGGTTCATCACCACATCCCTGCTCAACGCACTGACCGTGGTCATCTTCTCCACCACCGTCGCGGGCTATCTGGGCGCCCGCGACGCCGACGCGCTGCGCCGCAACGCGATCTGGCTGCCCGCCTACAACGTGCTGCTCTTCATCCCGATGCTGCTCGGCATGGCCGCGCTCTTCGTCGTCCCCGGGCTGACCGGCGCCGACTCCAACCTCGCGCTCTTCCGGCTGGTGGTCGACTCGCTGCCCGCCTGGGCGGTCGGGATCATCGGGGTGGCCGCTGCCCTTTCCTCCATCGTGCCGATGGCCGTGTTCATGCTGGTGATCGGGACGATGTGGGGGCGCAGCGTGCTCTCGCTCGTACCGCGCTTGCGGGCCAGGCAGAAGGGCGCCGCGCAGGTGGTCGTCGTGGCGGCGGGCGCGAGTGCGCTGGTGCTGACGTACGTCGCGCCCAACACGCTCGTACGGCTCTCCCTCATCTCGTACGAGGGGATGGCGCAGCTGCTCCCCATGGTGCTGCTGGGGCTGGTGTGGCGGCGACTGACGCCGACAGGCGGGTTGAGCGGGCTGGCGGTGGGGGTGGGGACGGTGTGCGCGCTGGTCTTCACCGGCCACGATCCGGTGTGGGGGGTGAACGCGGGGATCGTCGCGCTCGCCGCCAATCTCGTCGTCGCGCTGGTGGTGACCTCGGTGACGAAGGCCGATGCCGATCCTCGGCCGGACGCGGACGTACTCGCGAGTGATTCGCTCGATGCCACGCCTTCGGCCTCCGGTCGTGCCGCCTTGGGTCGTGCCGTCTCGGGTCGCGCCGTCTCGGGCGACTCTGCGGACGGCGGCTTTGCGGACGGCGCCGCTGCCGAGGGCGACTTTGCGGACGGCGCGTGCGCGGTCACGGCTTCGGAGGGCGCTCCCGCAGCACCAGCACCGCCGTCGCGCCCAGCACCGTGAACCCCGCCGACGCCAGGATCGCCAGGTCCGCGCCGTGCGCCGGATCGGCCACGGAAGTGGCCACCGCGATGATCAGCGCGACACCCGCCGACGAACCGATATAGCGCGCCGTGTTGTTGGCGCCCGAGCCCATCGCCGCGCGCTCCGCCGGGACGGACTCCACCGAGAGGCGTGGCAGCGCGGCGTTCAGCAGACCGCTGCCCACCCCGGCCACGAACAGGCCCGGTGTCAGCCGTATCCAGGACCCGGCGTCCAGCGCCCCGAGCATGCCCAGCGCGCCCACCGCGTGCAGTCCGAACCCCAGGGCCAGCTGGTGCCGGGCCGCCACCCGGCCCGCGAGACGCCGGGCCTGGAGGGCGACCAGGAACGCCGTACCCGACCAGAGGAGGAAGAGCCACGCGGCGCCGATCACCGAGACGCGCAGGGTCTGCTGGATCAGCGCGGGCAGATAGCTCATCAGGCCGATCACCGCGAGCCCGGTGAACAGTCCGCCTGTCGACGCGGCCAGGAACAGCGGCCTCCGCAGCAGCCCCAGGTCGATCAACGGCGCGGCGGCCCGTCGCTCGATGACGATGAAGGCCCCGGTCAGCGCGAGCGCGGCCGGCAGCAGAAGCAGGACCGGCGTACGCAGCCAGCCGTCGCGCCCCAGGGTGAGCGCGCTCAGCAGCGCGGTCAGCGCGAGACCGAGGACGAGCGCGCCCGGCAGATCGGGCCCGGCCCGGCGTGGGGCGCGTGATTCGGTCAGTACGTGGGCGGCGAAGCCGGCGGCGACGAGCGCGGCCACGGCGAGGACGCCGTATGTCACCCGCCAGCCGAAGCCGCTCAGCCCGCCGGACAGCAGCGGCCCCAGGGCGATCCCGGCGCTGACGAACGCGCCCCATATGCCCGTCGCCCTGATCCGGCCGAGCCCGGTGGGGAACGCGTGCACCAGCAGACCGAGGCTGCTCGCGATGATCGCGGCGCTCGCCGCGCCCTGGCCGACCCGGGCGAGGGTGAAGAGGAGCGTGTCGCTGGTGAGGCCGCCGAGAGCCGTGGTGACACCGAGCGCGACGGTGCCGAGGAGGAAGACCCGGCGCCGCCCGTAGTCGTCGGCGAGGCTGCCCGCGATCAGCAGGACGACGGCGAGGCCCAGCGGGGCGCCGTTCAGCAGCCAGGCGCGGGCGGAGAGGGGGGTCCCGAAGTCGGCGCTCAAGCGCGGGAGGGTGAGCAGCGGGGTCGTGTAGTTCATCAGCGCCACGGTGGTGGCGGCGCTGGTCACGGCGAGGGTGGCCGCCGCGCGTGGCGGCCGGGCGGGTGCGGGTGCGGGTGCGGCGGCGGGTGCGGGTGCGGGCGGGCCCGACTCGGTGTCCCGCGGCGCGCGCCCGCTTCCCGCGTCGGTCCGTACTGCCTGCCGTCCTGCCTGCCGGGCCGGTCGCCCGGCCGATCGCTGGGGTGCTCGCTGGGCCATGGCGGTGTCGTCCCCTCGTTGACGGCTCGGTTCCCTGCCGTGAGCTCCGTGAGCTCCCTGAGTGCCGTGAGTGCCGTGAGTTCAGTGAATGAACCTGACGTGCGCGCCCCACCCTAACAGCTTAGGTTCATTCATTGAACCCAAGTTTTGTTAAGGTGACTCCATGGCTCTGGGCAAGGACTACGCGACACAGCAGTGCTCGATCGCCCGCGCGCTGGAGATCGTCGGCGAGCGCTGGACGCTCCTCGTCGTCCGCGATGCCTTCTACGGGGTGCGCCGGTACAACGATTTCCTCGTCCACCTCGGTCTGCCCCGCGCCGTACTCGCCGCCCGTCTCCAGGCGCTGGAGCGGGCCGGTGTGCTGGAGAAGCGGCGCTACCAGTACTCCCCGCCGCGCGACGAGTACGTACTGACCGATCGCGGCATCGCCCTCTGGCCGGTCCTGCGCTCACTCAGCGTCTGGGGTACCGGGCAGGCGGACGGCACGGGACGGGAAGGCGGCACCGGGCAGACGGACGGCGCCGGGCAGGCCGACGGTGCGAAGCCGCTGCGGATCTTCACACACGCCGCCTGCGGTACGGAACTGGGCGCGTACGGCGAATGCCCGGCCTGCGGCGTCCCCGTACCACCCGGTGACGTCGAGATGCTGCCGGGCCCGGGACTCGATCCGGACCCGCGGGATCCGGTACGCCGGGCCCTGCTCCGGCCCCGTCGGCTCCTTCAGCCCCTGGAGACCGATCGTGTATAACGGCTGAAGCGGCTTCTGTCGCGAGAACGAGGACGAAAACGAGTACGAGTACGCCTACGAGTACACGTACACGTACACGTACGAGAACGAGGAACCGAGAGGGGCAGGCCATGGTCCGCAGCGCGCTACGGCTGCTGCGCCCCGCCGGGCTGCTGCTCTTCCTCGTCGCCGAAGTCCTGCTCCTCGACGCCGGCGGTCTCTCCGCCGCCGTCGCGCTCGCCGCCACCGCCACGGCCGCCGCGGGCTCCGCCCTCGTCGTCTGCGCCCTGATCAGCGCACGCTCCGTACCCGCCCACCCGCGACACCGGGTACGTACGGCCATCCGCGACCGCGAGCAACGCACCGCCTTCCTGCCCCAACGGGACCCCGACGCCTCGGGCCGCACCCGGCCCCGAGCGCCAGGCCGTCTGCTTCCGACGGCCGCGTAGCAGGGGCACGCAGAGCAGGGAAACGCAGGACAGCCGCCCGCTCCACACCCCCCCGCGCGGGTCGTCATGCCGAGCTGCATCTCATCCGGCACGACGAGACCCACGGAGGGCTCACCATGTCCGTTTTCGCCAATCTGGTCGAACAACTCGCCAATCTGCTCCAGCCGCTCTTCAGCGCGGGCGCCGCCGCCGCGGCGATCATCCTCTTCACCGCGTGCGTACGGCTGGCGATCCATCCGCTCTCCCGCGCGGCGGCCCGCGGCCAGAAGGCGCGTACCAAACTCGCCCCGCAGATCGCCGAACTGCGCAAGAAGCACGGCAAGAACCCCGAGCGCATGCAGAAGGCGCTCATGGAACTGCACGCCAAGGAGAAGGTCTCACCGCTCTCGGGCTGCCTGCCGAGCCTGCTTCAGATGCCCGCGTTCTTCCTCATGTACCACCTCTTCTCCAACAGCACGATCGGCGGCGAGCGGAACGAACTGCTCGGTCACTCCCTCTTCGCCGCGCCGCTCGGCGACCGCTGGACGGACGCGCTCGCGCACGGCGGTCTGCTGGGCGGCGCGGGGCTGGTGTATCTGGGCCTCTTCGCGATCGTCGCCGGCGTCGCCACCTTCAACTTCCGCCGGACGAAGATCCAGATGGCGCACGCTCCCGCGATGCCGGCGGGGCCCGACGGGCAGCAGCTGCCGGGCATGGGCGCGATGACGACGATGATGCCGCTGCTGTCCTTCGCGACGCTCTTCACTGTCGCCGTGGTGCCGCTGGCCGCCGCGCTGTACGTGGTGACGAGTACGACGTGGACGGCGGCCGAACGCTACTTCCTCTACCGGGACATGTATCCGGCGGGCGGCGCACTGGCCACCGCCACCCCCTGACGCCCCGCCCGCCTCCGGTCCAGGGGGTGAACAGGGGCTTGCAGAGTGATCGGATGTCTTGGAGGATCGGCCAATTCCTTCCGGTGGCCGCATCCATCGGCCGGGTCATGTTCGACCAGAGGAGACAGACATGAAGCTGCTGCGTGTCGGTACGGCGGGGGCCGAGCGCCCCGCGCTGCTCGACCAGGACGGGACGAGCCTCAGGGACCTGTCCGGGCTGGTCACGGACATCGACGGCGCGCTGCTCGCCGATGACACCGCGCTGGACCGGATCCGGGCGGCCGCCGCGTCCGGCGAACTGCCCGTGCTCGACGGACCCGCGCCGCGCGTCGGACCGCCGCTCGCCCGGATCGGCAAGATCGTCTGCATCGGGCTGAACTACCACGACCACGCGGCGGAGACCGGAGCGGAGATTCCGGCCGAGCCGATCATCTTCTTCAAGGCTCCGGACACCGTGGTCGGCCCCGACGACACCGTTCTCGTCCCCCGGGGCAGCGTCAAGACCGACTGGGAGGTCGAACTCGCGGTCGTCATCGGCCGTACCGCCCGCTATCTGGACTCCGCCGAGGAGGGGCTGGCCCATGTCGCCGGGTACGCCGTCTCGCACGATGTCTCCGAGCGCGAGTTCCAGATCGAGCGCGGCGGCACCTGGGACAAGGGCAAGAACTGCGAGACGTTCAACCCGCTCGGCCCCTGGCTGGTGACCGCGGACGAGGTGCCGGACCCGCAGGCCCTGGCGCTCAGGCTCCACGTCAACGGCGAGTTGAAGCAGGACGGCACGACCGCCGAGCAGATCTTCGGGGTGGGTGAGGTCGTGCGGTACGTCAGCCAGTTCATGACGCTGTACCCGGGCGATGTCATCAACACCGGGACGCCCGCCGGGGTGGCGCTGGGCAAGCCGGAGCCCAAGCCGTATCTGCGCGCGGGTGATGTGGTGGAGCTGGAGATCGCGGGACTGGGGCGGCAGCGCCAGGAGTTCAAGGACGCCTGACGCCCGGGAGTTCAGGGACGCCTGACCTCCGGGAGTTCAAGGACGCCTGACCTCCGGGAGTTCAAGGACGCCTGACGCGAGAGGCGGCCGTGGTACCGAACGGCCCGCCCGTTCCGTACCACGGCCGCCTCTCGCGCCCGTCCCTTCCTCTCCTCTCCTGCCCAGTCCATCCGCCCCCGTACGCGCCGCACGCACCGTGGCTCCTCAGCCGCGCAGTCGCTCCAGCGCCCGCACCACCATGGCGTGGTCCTCCGCCTGCGGCAGGCCCGAGACCGTCACCGTGCCGATGACGCCCGCGCCCTCCACCGCGATCGGGAACGAGCCGCCGTGCGCCGCGTACAGGTCCGGGTCCAGACGTGAGGACTCCTCGAAGGTGGTGCCCTTGGCGCGGAAGCGCGTGCCCACGAGGAACGAGCTGGCGCCGTACCGCTCCACGACCCGGCGCTTCCGGTCGATCCACGCGTCGTTGTCCGCCGTCGAGCCCGGCAAGGCGCAGTGGAACAGCTGCTGTGCGCCCCGGCGGATGTCGATCGCCACCGGCGCGCTCTGCTCGCGCGCCAGCTCGACCAGCAGACCGCCCAGCGCCCACGCGTCGTCATGGGTGAAGTGACGCAGGACCAGCCGGGCTTCCTGCGCTTCGAGCTCGGCCACCGTGGGGGGCGTGGGGGCAGGGGCTTCGTCGGGTGCGGGGGCGTTGGACGCGGGGGCGCTCATGAGCGGACCTCCAGCGTGACCGCGGTGCCCTCGCGGGCCGAGCGCCGCGCCGCCTCCAGTACGTCGAGCGCGGCCGCCGCCTCGTGCGCCGTCACCGGGGGCGCGGTGCCCTCGCGCAGAGCGGTGGCGATCCCCGCGTAGTACACCGGATAGTCGCCCGGCTCGGTCTCCACGGGATGGCCCCCGCCCGTCAGCGGCGACTCCCCGGCCCCGATCTTGCCCCACAGCGACTCGGGCTCCACGCCCCAGCCCGTCGTCTCCCTGCCCGGCCGCCTGCCCTCGCGCAGATCCGCCTCCTGGGGGTCGAGTCCGTACTTCACATAGCCGGCCGTCGAGCCGAGCACGCGGAAGCGCGGGCCCAGTTGGGCGGTGGTGGCGCTGGCGTAGAGATGGGAGCGCACGCCGCTCGCGTGGGTGATCGCGATGAAGGTGTCGTCGTCGGTCTCGGAGCCCGGGCGGCGTGCGTCCGCCTCCGCGTACACCCGTACCGCCGGGCCGAACAGCACCAGCGCCTGGTCGACGACATGGCTCCCGAGGTCGTAGAGCAGACCTCCGATCTCCTCGGCCGCGCCCGACTCGCGCCAGCCGCCCTTGAGCTGCGGGCGCCACCGCTCGAAGCGGGACTCGAAGCGCTGTATGTCGCCCAGCTCGCCCGCCGCGACGAGGCGGGCGAGCGTGAGGAAGTCGTTGTCCCAGCGGCGGTTCTGGAAGACGGAGAGCAGCAGCCCGCGTTCCTCGGCGAGCGCGGCCAGCTCTCGCGCCTCGGCGGCGCTGCCGGCGACCGGCTTGTCCACGACGACCGGCAGTCCGGCCTTGAGCGCGGCTGTGGCGATCGGGACATGGGTCTTGTTGGGCGAGGCGATGACGATGAGGTCGAGGCTGTCCGCCCGCTGCCACAGTTCGTCCGGCGAGGCCGCGAACCGTACGCCGGGGAACTCGGCGCGCGCCTGTTCCCGGCGCTCCTGGCTGGAGGTGACGATCGTGTCGAGTACGAGCCCGTCGGTGGCGGCGATCAGCGGGGCGTGGAAGACGGAGCCCGCGAGGCCGTAGCCCACGAGTCCGACGCGCGTTGGGGTGCCGGTACCAGTCATGCGTCCACTTAAGCAACGCTGTTGCCAAAGTGCAAGCAGGAGTGACAATGGCAGATGTGACGGATGTGAGCACGGGGAACGGCAGAGGGAACGACAGCGAGAACAGGAACGTGGAGTGGAGCGGGAACGCGGAGTGGAGCGGGAGCGAGGGCGGGAACGGCAGCGGGGGTGGGAGCAGGAGTGGGAACGGCAGGGAGAGCGCGGGCGCCAATCTGCCGACGCTGCGCGGCCACAACGCGGCGCTGGTGCTCGACCTGCTGCGTACGGCGGGTGAGGGCGGGATCAGCCGGCTGGAACTGGCCGAGCGCACCGGCCTCACCCCCCAGGCGGTCAGCAAGATCACGGCCAGACTGCGTACGGAGGGCATGGCGGCGGAGGCCGGTCGCCGCGCCTCCACGGGCGGTAAGCCACGGACCGTACTGCGGCTCGTCCCCTCGGCCGCGTACGCCGTGGGCCTGCATCTGGACCGCGACGAACTGACGGCGGTCCTGGTCGACCTGGCCGGCACGCCGGTGGCGGTACGCAGGGTTCCGTTCGACCTCGGGGCGGGGGCGGAACGGGTGATCGAGGCGGCGGCGGTACAGGTGGACGCGGTACGGGCGGAGGCAGGACGGGCCGGACGCGTCGTGGCCGAGCGGGGCGGGCCCGAGCTCCGGGGCGGAGAATTGCTCGGTGTCGGCGTGGCGATGCCCGGACCGCTCGATCACACCACCGGCGTACCTCGGCGCGTCACCGGCTTTCCGCAGTGGGACGGTTTCCCGCTGCGCGACGCCCTCGCCGCGCGCCTCCAACTCCCCGTCGTCCTCGACAAGGACACCAACGCCGCCGCCCTCGGACTGGCGCTGCGCGGGCCCGGCGACTCGTTCGTGTATCTCCATCTCGGTACGGGCCTGGGGGCCGGGCTCGTCCTCGGCGGTACGCTCCACCGCGGCGCACGCACCGGCGCGGGCGAGTTCGGTCACCAGGTCATCCAGCTCGACGGGCCCCTGTGCGAGTGCGGCAGCCGCGGCTGTATCGAGGCGCTCTGTCTGGCGGCGGTCGCCCGCGGCGATCTGGCGGAGGCCGCGCGGGTGCTCGGTGCCGGGGCGGCGAACCTCGTGGGACTGCTCGACATCGACCGCGTCCTGCTCGGTGGCCGGACGATCGCCGCGTACGAGGAGCGTTTCGTACGGGGAGTGGCCGCCGCCGTCGCCGAACGCGCCCGGGGCGCGGGCATCGCCGTGGCGGCGGCCCAAGGGGGCGCGCACCCGGTCGCGGAGGGCGCCGCGCAGCTGGTCCTGGCGCCGGTGTTCAGACACCGCCGAAGTGCGGAGCTGGGCTGATCGAGTTCATTTGTTCGATTGGTCACCCATTTGGGGGTACAGCGCTCGGGCCGGGCCTCCGGCACATGACAGCGTCAGGGATGCGGGGCCCGACTCGTTCGTCCAGTGGCTGGGCAACGCCGCCCCGACCGTCACGCGATCAGCAAAGGCCGTGCGACCCATGCCGTCTATCCGACCCGAGCCGTCCATACGACCCGAGCCGTCTATCCGACCCGAGCCGTCCATACGACCCAAGCCGTCCATACGACCCAAGCCTTTCGCGAGGCTCCGGCGCACCCTTGCCCTCGGGGTCACCGCCGCCGGCGCGTTCGCGCCGACCGTAATGCCCGCGCCGCCCGCGCTGCCCGCGCTGAACCAGGAGGCACGGGCCGAGCAGGCGACGACTGTCCGGACGGCGGCCTCCTCCGGCGCGCGTGAGTCGACGCGTGAGTCAACACGTAAGTCGACGCGCGAGTCGACGCGCGAGCCCCGCTGCGGCGATGTCTCCGATCGTGACTTCCCGATCGAGGCCCGCATCCATGGCGGGCCCGCCGGCTTCCGGCCCGGTGGCGGCCCCGGGGCCTGGTTTCTCGATCTGACCAACACCACGGACGCGGACTGCCGGTACGTCCATCCCGTCGTCGTGCTCGCCGACCGGGACCGCACGCTGGCCGTATCCCAGGTCACGCTCCAGATCAGGCCGGCGACGTCCGGCGACGGAGGGCGGTGGCGCACGCTGTCGCTGGAGAAGACCGACGAGGACGAGATCGTCGGTGTCCTCAACGACGGCTTCCCGGGCTTCGTCGTGCCAGAGGGCCGGACCGTGACCATCAGCGCGCGGCTCGCCTTCGCCGCGGACACGCGCCCGAACAGGGTCGTGATGAGTGCCGCGACCGTGCAGCGCCGGGGCCGTGACGGCGACTGGCTGGGGGAGTCCAACACGTACGACTTCGCCGTCGGCTCGGGCGGGGTGAACGGCGACAAGGTGAACGGCCACAGGGCGGACAGCGACCAGGAAGAGGGGTACCGCGAGAAGGGCCACAAGGAGAAGCGGGCGGACGCACCGCCCGAACTCGCCCGCGCCGGAACCGGCGACGACCTCATCGGCCGTATCGCCGCCGCGGCGGCCCTGCTCACGGCCGGAGTCGTGCTGGTCGCCGGCGTACGGCGGCTGCGGACCGGGCGCCCCTGACCGGCCGGGCCCGTACGCCGCATGCGAATATCCCCAGGTGGACTACCCGAACGACCAGGCACCAGGCGCACCCGTCCGCTCCGGCATTCCGGAGCACGGCCGCATCCCCAAGTACTACGCGGTCAAGGCGCGGGTCGCCGTTCTGATCGAGGAGTTGGGCGAAGGCGGGCTGCTCCCCACCGAACGCGATCTCGCCGTACGGTACGAGGTCTCCCGCGAGACCGTGCGCCAAGCCCTGCGCGAACTGCTGCTGGAGGGCCGGCTGCGCAGACAGGGCCGGGGAACCGTCGTCGCGGGCCCCAAGCTGGAGCAGCCTCTCTCGCTCGCCAGCTATACCGAGGGTGTACGCAGGCAGGGCCGCCGGCCGGGCCGTAGCCTCATCTCCCTCGACCGCTTCGCCTGCCCGCCCTCGCTGGCCGCCGCGACGGGGGTGGCGCTCGGTGAGCCGATCTGGCACATGGAGCGGGTGCTGCTGGCCGACGATGAGCGGGTGGGGCTGGAGAGCACGTATGTCTCCGTCGCCCGCGTGCCTTCCCTGGCCACGGAGTTCGACCCCGATTCGTCCTTCTACGCCTATCTCCGTGACGAGCTCGGCATCTCCTTCGGGGACGCGGACGAACGGATCGAGACCGTGCTCGCCACCCCGCGCGAGGCGCTGCTGATCGGCACCCCGCCGGCTCTGCCCATGCTGCTGATCCACCGTGTCTCGCGCGATACGGCGGGCAACCCGCTGGAGCGCGTACGCACCCTCTACCGCGGTGACCGATTCAGCTTCACCGCCCACCTGGGCGCGGCTCGCGCCTGAGGACTCACTGTTGGCGACCAGTCGCCACGGTGGCCACGACTATCTCGCTCGATCACGGAAAGATAACGGGTCTGGTCCAAACTTGAGGGCCCGTTAACCGTCCGGTCGCCGACCGGACGGTTCCGGGCCACCACCCGCGAGGAGCGTTGCCGCTGTGAGAGTCATCGTCGTAGGAGCCGGCGTGGTGGGAACCATGCACGCCTGGCACGCAGTGAACCGCGGCCACGAGGTCGTACAGATCGAGCGCGAGACCGAGGCGCGAGGGGCCTCTCTCCGTAATTTCGGACAGATTTGGGTCAGTGGCCGCGCGGGCGGCGAGGAGCTGGAGACGGCGCTGCGGGCCCGCGAGCTGTGGGAGGACATCGGCCGTCGTGTCCCCGACCTCGGCTTCCGGGCCAACGGTTCGCTGACGCCGGTACGTACCGAGCTGGAGCTCGCCGTCGCCGAGGCGGCGGCCTCCCGCCCCGACGCGGCCGCCCGCGGTTATCGACTGCTCACGGCCGCCGAGGCGCGGGTGGTCAACCCGGCGCTCCGGGGTGACTTCACGGCCGCTCTGTGGTGCGAGCGGGACGCGGCCGTCGAGCCGCGTACGGCCCAACTCGCCCTCAAGCGGGAGCTGCTGGCCTCCGGGCGTTACGCCTACGTCGGCGGGCGCGAGGTCCGCGAGGTCGTCGGTGAGCACGCCGTCCGTGACGACCACGGCGAGACGCACACCGGCGACGCCGTCATCCTCTGCACGGGCGCCGCGCTGAGCGGGCTCGTCCGTGAGCTGGTGCCCGATCTGCCGGTGCGCCGCGTGCGCCTCCAGATGATGCAGACCGATCCCCTCGGCGAGGACCTCACCACCTCGGTCGCGGACGCCGACAGCTTCCGCTACTACCCGGCCTACGCGAGCGCGGCGCTGGACGCGCTCAACGCGGGCCAGGCACAGGACCCCGTCGCCGCCGAACACCGGATGCAGCTGCTGATGGTGCAGCGCCGGGACGGCGGGCTGACCATCGGCGACACCCATGAGTACGCGCACCCCTTCGCCTTCGACCTGCTGGACGACCCGTACGCGCATCTCTCCGCCGTCGTCGAGTCCTTCCTCGGCCGGCCGCTGCCGCGGATCAGGCGCCGCTGGGCCGGGGTGTACGCGCAGTGCGTCGACACCACCCGGGTCGTGCACCGGGAGCGGGTGCGGGACGGGGTGTGGCTGGTGACGGGGCCGGGCGGGCGCGGGATGACCTGCTCGCCCGCCATCGCCGAGACGACCGCGAACGAACTGGACTGGTGAGCAGGGTGAATGACGCGAGCAAGGTGACTGAGGTGGGCAAGGCGACGGAGGCGAGCAAGGCGTCGGAGGCGAGCAAGGCGATGGAGGCGAGCGAGGCGATGGAGGCGAGCGAGGCGATGGAGGCGAGCGAGGCGATGGAGGCGAGCGAGGCGACTGTGGTGGGCGAGGCGGACAAACCGACTGTGTCGGGGAAGCCGGCCGACGGCACCAACGGCCGGGCCGACGCGATCAAGCTGGTCGTGCTGGACATGGCGGGCACCACGGTCGCCGACGGCGGACTGGTCGAGCGCGCGTTCTCGGTCGCGGTCCGTCGGATGGGCGCCGAGCCGGAGTCGATGCTCGCTCATGTGCGCGCCACCATGGGCGAGTCCAAGATCTCCGTCTTCCGGCATCTCTTCGGGGACGAGGCGAAGGCCCAGCAGGCGAACACGGCCTTCGAGGCGGCCTACGGGGAGCTGGTCGCCGCCGGGCACATCGCGCCCGTACCCGGTGCGCGCGAAGCCATCGAGGAACTGCGCGCCGAAGGCCGGACGGTAGTACTGACCACGGGCTTCGCCCGCGTCACCCAGGACGCGATCCTGGCCGCGCTGGGCTGGCGGGACCTGGTGGGACTCACCCTCTGCCCGGCCGACGCGGGCGGGCGCGGGCGTCCGTACCCGGACATGGTGCTCGCGGCCTTCCTGCGCACCGGCGCGGCCGACGGGGTCCGGGAGATCGCGGTCGTGGGTGACACGTCGTACGACATGCTCAGCGGGGTTCGGTCCGGCGCGCGAGTCGTCGCGGGCGTGCTCACCGGCGCCCATGGCCGGGACGCGCTGGAGGCGAGCGGCGCGACGCATGTCCTCGCGTCGGTCGCCGGTCTGCCGGCCGCCCTCGCCGCGGCGGAGGCGGAGTGATGACCCGCTCCACGGTCAGGAACACCGCGCCCGAAGCCGGGGCCTCGCACTCGCCCCCGCGCAGTGGCATCCGCTTCGACGGCGTGTCGGTCGCGTACGACGGGACCACCGTCCTCGATTCCCTCGATCTGACCGTCGAGCCGGGGGAGTTCATGGCGCTCCTCGGCCCCTCCGGCTCCGGCAAGACGACCGCGCTGCGCGCCGTCGCCGGATTCGTCAGGCCGGCCGCCGGACGGGTGTTCATCGGCGACAGGGACGTCACCGACCTGCCGCCGTACCGACGCGGCATCGGGATGGTCGTCCAGCAGTACGCGCTCTTCCCGCATCTGCGGGTCGAGGAGAACGTCGCCTTCGGGCTCAAGGCGCAGCGGGACCCGAAGGTCCCCAGGAGCGAGATCCCCGGCCGGGTCGCCGAGGCGCTCGGGCTGACCGGCATGGCCGCGTACGCCCGGCGCTACCCGCGCGAACTCTCCGGCGGCCAGCAGCAGCGCGTCGCCATCGCCCGCGCGCTGGCCATCCGCCCCCGGGTGCTGCTCCTCGACGAGCCGCTGTCCGCGCTCGACGCGCGGCTGCGTTCCGGAATGCTCACGGAACTGGCCCGGCTGCACCGCGAGTTGCCCGATGTCTCCGTCCTGTACGTCACCCATGACCAGGTCGAGGCGCTCACCCTGGCGGACCGGATCGCCGTCATGGACCGGGCGCGGCTGACAGACTGCGGCACCCCGCGCGAGCTGTACCGCAGTCCGCGTTCCGAGTTCACGGCGTCGTTCGTCGGCAACGCGAATCTGCTGCCCGTCACGGTCGCCGCGGCCGGGGTCGCCTTCGCGGGTACGGAGATCGAGGTCGCGACCGGCGACGCGGCGCGGGGCGCCACGGCCACCCTCTGCGTACGCCCGCATCTCGTCGGTCTCGGTGCCGGGCCCAACGCCCTGCGCGGCACGGTCGCCGAGGTGCAGTGGCGCGGCTCCACCCACCGGCTGTACGTGGAGGTGGCCGGCCACCGGCTCAAGGCGGATGTTCGGGAGCTGCGCGAGGCCCCGGCCCTCGGCGACGAGGTGACCGTGCACTTCGCGCCCGAGGACGCGGTGCTGCTGCCCGCCGGCGCGGCTGGCGGTGGACCCGATGTCTAGCGCCGTGTCCGGCGCCGGGGCGGCGAAGGAGGCCGTGCGACGACCCGGAAGCGGGATGTGGAAGGAAGGCGAGCCGCGTAAGGACCGTACGCCGGGGCAGGATCCTGAGCCGCTGAAGACCCGTGGGGCCCGGCGCCACCGGAGGCTTCTGTGGGCGCTGCCGCCCGTCGCCGCCCTCGCGCTCTTCTTCCTCTATCCGCTCGCGTTGGTCGTCGAGCAGTCCTTCTCGCCCGACTCGGGCGGCACCTCGATCGAGCCGTACACCGAGGTCTTCGCCTCCGCGGCCTTCCGCGAGGCGCTTACCACCACGGTCTGGCTGGCGGTCGGTTCGACCGCCGGGTGTCTGGTCCTCGGCTTCGCACTCGCGCTCGTCATCGCCTTCGTACCGTTCCCCGGCAGCCGGGCGGTCGCCCGTTTCATCGATGTCTTCCTCTCCTTCCCGTCCTTCCTGATCACGCTCGCGCTGCTGTTCATCTATGGCACGGTCGGCATGGTCAACGGCGCCTGGACGGACCTCACGGGCGCCGCGTCCGGGCCGGTCCAATTCCTGACCACCCCCTGGGGCGTGCTCCTCGCCGAGATCACGTACTTCACGCCCTTCGTGATGCGCCCGCTGCTCGCCGCCTTCTCCCAGCTCGACACCGCGCAGATCGAAGTGGCGTCCTCGCTGGGTGCCCGGCCGGCCAGGATCGTGCGGCGGGTGATCCTGCCCGAGGCGCTGCCCGCGCTCGCCGCCGGGGGCAGTCTCGTTCTCGTCCTCTGTCTCAACGAGTTCGGGATCGTGCTCTTCACCGGCGCCAAGGGCGTCACGACCCTGCCGACGCTCGTCTACAGCAAGGCGATCCTCGAATCCGACTATCCGGCCGCCTGCGTGGTCGCCGTCGTCAATGTCGCGCTCTCCGTCGGGCTGTACGCCGTCTACCGAATGGTGGCTCGCCGTGCTGGTGCATAGCCGTACGGGACGGTGGGCCGCCTGGGGCGGCTTCCTCGTCCTCTTCGTTCCGCTCTTCGCGCTGCCGCTGCTCGTCGTGGTCGCCGCGTCGTTCGCCACCAACTGGTCGGGCGCGCTTCCCTCCGGGCCGACCGCCGGGCACTACAGCGCCGCCGTACGCGGTGAATCCCTCCAGGCCCTGCTGACCAGCCTGATCACGGCCGTCACCGCCAGCCTGCTGGCGCTGACCATCGGGACCTGGGCCGCGCTGGCCGGAGCGGCGCTGGGAAGGCGCGGACGGCGCGTCCTCGAAGCGCTGTTCATGCTGCCCGTGGCCGTGCCGTCGGTGGTCGTGGGGCTCGCCGTACTGGTCGCGTTCAGCCGGCCGCCCCTGCTGCTGAACGGCACGCGCTGGATCGTGATCCTGGCGCACACCGTGCTGGTCACGGCGTTCGCCCACCAGTCGGTGGCGGCGGCCCTCCGGCGGCTGGACCCGATGTACGAACAGGCGGCGGCGTCGCTCGGCGCCCGCCCCTCCTATGTGCTGTGGCGGGTGCGGATTCCGCTCCTGCTGCCTTCGCTCAACGCGGCCGCCGGCCTCTGCTTCGCCCTGTCCATGGGCGAGTTGAGCGCCACGATGATGCTCTATCCGCCCGACTGGATGCCACTGCCGGTACGGATCTTCACCGCCACTGACCGCGGCTCCCTCTTCACCGGCTCCGCCGTCGCCGTCGTCCTGATGGGCACGACGCTGCTGGTGCTGCTCGCCCTCTCCCGTATCCGCACCAAAGCCACTTTCCGCTAGGAGAAGACCACGTTATGCGCGCCTTCACTCGCCGGCCGTTCCCCACCCCGCGGACGTCCGCCCCGCACAAGCCCGCCCCGCACAAGCCCGTCCTGCGGGCATCCGTCCTGCCCTTGATCGCGGGCGGAGTCGTCCTCGCGCTCTCCCTCACCGGCTGTGGCGGCTCCTCCACCGCCTCGGACGAGAAGTCCGTCACCGTCTACAGCGCCGACGGACTCAAGGGCGAGAACGGCGACGGCTGGTACGACCAGGTCTTCAAGGACTTCGAGAAGGAGACCGGCATCAAGGTCAACTACGTCGAGGGCGGATCCGGCGAGGTCGTGCAGCGCGCCGTCCGGGAGAAGTCCAACACCCAGGCCGATGTCCTCGTCACCCTCCCGCCGTTCATCCAGCAGGCCGACGCCAAGGGTCTGCTCCAGCCGTACGAGCCGAGCGGCGCCGAGCGGATCGACGCGGCCGGCAAGTCGGCCGACTCCACGTGGACCACGGTCGTCAACAACTACTTCGGCTTCATCCGGAACACCAAGGAGCTGAAGCAGGCGCCCACGACCTGGGAGGACCTGCTCGACCCGGCGTACAAGAACAAGCTCCAGTACTCGACGCCCGGCGTCGCGGGCGACGGCACGGCCGTGGTCATCAAGGCCATGCACGACTTCGGCGGAAAGGAGCCGGCGATGGCCTATCTCAAGAAGCTTCAGGCCAACAACGTCGGCCCGTCGTCCTCCACCTCCAAGCTCGCGCCCAAGGTCGACAAGGGCGAGATCCTGGTGGCCAACGGAGACGTTCAGATGAACTTCGCGCAGGCCAGGTCCATGCCGAACCTGGGCATCTGGTTCCCGGCGAAGGACGGCGGCAAGCCCACCACCTTCGCCCTGCCCTACGCGGCCGGACTGGTCAGCAAGGCCCCGCACAGCGAGAACGGCAAGAAGCTCCTCGACTTCATGCTCGCCGAGCGGGCGCAGGGGCAGGTCAGCGAGATCGGCGGCGGCTTTCCGGCCCGTAGTGACATCAAGCCCACCGACGCGAACGCCGTCGCGCTCTCGAAGCTGATCGACGGCGTGGAGATCTTCGAGCCGGACTGGAAGGACATCGAGAAGAACCTCGACACGTACATAGACGCATGGAAGTCGGCCACCGGCAGCTGACGGACCTCCTCGGCCGGCCGCGATCCCGGCCGCCGTCCTGGTCGTCTGTGCGGTGGACGGGACCCCGTGCCGTCCACCGCACGCGCTGGTTAGGCTGAGCGTGTCGGACCGTGCATTATTGGCCACCGCAGAGCGGAGAACAGTCCAGTGGCAGAGCGCAAGCCGATCGAGTCCTGGCTCACCGACATGGACGGCGTCCTCATCCACGAGGGTGTCCCGATCCCCGGCGCCGCCGAGTTCATCAAGCGACTGCGGGAGTCGGGCAAGCCGTTCCTCGTCCTCACCAACAACTCCATCTACACCCCGCGCGACCTCCAGGCGCGGCTGGCCCGGATGGGGCTCGATGTGCCCGTGGACAACATCTGGACCTCGGCGCTCGCCACCGCCAAGTTCCTGGACGACCAGCGGCCCGGCGGTACGGCCTATGTCATCGGCGAGGCCGGGATGACCACGGCCCTGCATGACATCGGCTATATCCTCACCGACCACGAGCCGGACTATGTGGTGCTCGGCGAGACCCGTACGTACAGCTTCGAGGCGCTGACCCGGGCGATCCGGCTGATCAACGGCGGCGCGCGGTTCATCTGCACGAACCCCGACGAGACCGGTCCCTCGACCGAGGGGCCGCTGCCCGCGACCGGCGCCGTCGCCGCGCTGATCACCAAGGCCACGGGCAAGGCCCCGTACTTCGCGGGCAAGCCCAACCCCCTCATGATGCGGACCGGGCTCAACGCCATCGGCGCGCACTCCGAGACCAGCGCGATGATCGGTGACCGGATGGACACCGATGTGCTGGCCGGGCTGGAGGCAGGGATGGAGACCTTCCTGGTGCTGACCGGCGTGACGACCCCCAACGATGTGGACCGCTATCCGTTCCGCCCGTCGAGGATCGTCGACTCGATCGCCGATCTGATCGACCGCGTCTGAGTGTGTCCGTGCGGCGTATGAGCGAGTGACCGCGCGCTGCGGATGCGAAATCCCGCGGCGCGCGTGAGTCTGTCGTGTACCAGGAGGTTCACGATGCGTTCAGGGTTGCTCGCTCTCCGTGCCGCGGGGGTGGTCACCGTACTGATGGCCACGCCCGTCCTCGGCGCCGCCGACGCGCGGGCCCATGACTCCGTACAGCTCATGGTCACGCCGTCCGCGGTCGCCCCGGGCGGTGCGATCGAGATCAGAGCCGAGGGCTGCGCGAGCACTTCCGCTGCCGCCGTGTCGCGGGTGTTCGCCGCCGAGGCGGAACTGAAAGGCGGCGCGGGCGGCGCGTTGACCGGATCCACCGTCATCGGATCCTCCGTCAAGGAGGGCAGATACGAGATCGATGTGCGCTGCGACGGTCATGGTCACGCGGGCGCGGGCAGCTTCGATGTCGTCGCCCCCGCCGGGCACGACCGGCCAGGTCACCACGCCAGTCCCGTCGCACCGGTCCGCGCGGGCGGCGGTGGCGCGGCGCCCCTGGCCGCGGACGCGGGTGACGTAGACGTACAGGGGACACGAGACGCGCGCCGCGTGGGTGACGTGGATGACATGGGTGACGTGGACACGGATTCACGGTCCGCCGCCGAGGCCACCGGGCCCGGTATGCCGCACGCGGTGATCGGCCTGGTCCTGGCCGGTGTCGCCGCGGTCGCCGTGGCCCTCAGGAGCGCACGGCGCTCGCGCCACTCCGAGCGGGACTCGGACTGATATGTCCGGCCGGAGCGCCGCCCCGGGCATCGGGAGACTGCTGGCCGGAGTGACCTGGGCCGTCCTGCTGCTGGGGCTCTGGGTCTGGGGCCGTGACATCGGCGAAGGGCCCGGTGGATGGTCCGCGCTCACCACCGGCGATGTCGCGGCGGTCGGCCGCCCGCTGAGGGTGGCGCTGCCACCGGCCCGTACCCCGCTGGAGCCGGCCGAGCCGCGGCGCGTGGAGATGCCGGCGATGGGGATCGACGCGCCCGTCGTGGCCCGCGGGCTCGATGGCACCGGGGCGATCGACCCGCCGCCGTTCGCGACACCGCGCGTGGTCGGCTGGTACGGCGGCGGGGTCAAGCCGGGCGCGGAGGGCGCCGCGCTCTTCGTCGGCCATGCCGACACCACGACGGAACCGGCGGTGTTCCACGGGCTGAGCGCGGCCCGGCGTGGCGCGAAGATCCTGGTGACCCGGGCGGACGGGAAGACCGCCGAGTTCACCGTCGACGACGTACGGGTCTTCGGCACGGACCGCTTCGACGCGCACAAGGCCTATGGGCCGCACAGAAGGTCCCGTGCGGAGCTGCGGCTGATCACCTGCGGCGGAACCTTCGACCGTGCGACGGGCTCCTACACAGCGAACGTGGTGGTCTCGGCGTATCTGACGGGAGTGAACGAGCCGCGCGACAGCTGACCGCGACAGCCGACGGGGACGCCGCCCGGCCCAGGGCCGGTATGCCAGGATTGGCGACGACCGGGCCGGCTCGCTCGGGGCGGCCGGGGGAGAGCGGCCCCGGACCCAGGACACAGTGATCGTGCACCAAGGGGGAGTGAATGTACGGCAGGTATTCCGGCCGCGGCCGCGGCGCCGGGGCCGGACGCGTACGGGCCGGTGTGGCGACGGCGGGGGCCGTGCTGCTGCTCGCGGGCTGTTCGTCCGACGGCGACGGTGACGACGCCGACGGTGGTACGAAGGCGTCGCCGATCGGCCAGCGGCCCAAGGCGGAAGCGCCGTACTGGGTCAACCCCGAGGGCAGGGCGGCCCGTCAGGTCGCCGCGTACGACAGCGCGGGCGCCACCGAGAACGCCGCGCTGATCCGGAAGATCGCCGAACAACCGGTCGCCGAGTGGATCGGCGCCGACACCCCCGAGGCACAGACCAAGGGCTTCACGGAAGCGGCGAAGAAGGCCGACCGCGACGCACTGCTCGTCCTCTACAACATCCCGCACCGCGACTGCGGCCAGTTCTCCAAGGGCGGCGCCTCGGACGGCAACGCGTACCGCGCGTGGGTCGACCAGGTCGCGAAGGGCATCGGCGACCGCCGCGCGACCGTGATCCTGGAGCCCGACGCCCTACTGCACCTGGTGGACGGCTGTACCCCAGGCCAGTTCCACGAGGAGCGCTACGACCTGCTCAAGGGCGCCATCCAGCGGCTCAAGCAGCAGCCGGCGACCTCGGTCTACCTGGACGCGGGCAACGCCGGCTGGCAGACACCCGACGCGCTCTTCGAACCGCTCCAGCGGGCGGGCATCGCCGACGCGGACGGGTTCTCGGTCAACGTGTCCAACTTCTATCCGACGGCGGCGAGCAAGGACTTCGGCAAACGGCTGTCCGCCAAGGTCGGCGGCAAGCCCTTCGTGGTCGACACCAGCCGCAACGGCAACGGCCCTTACACCCAGGGCGATCCGAGCGAGAACTGGTGCAACCCGCCCGGCCGCGCGCTCGGCGAACAACCGACCACGAAGACCGGGGACCCGCTGGTCAAGGCATACCTGTGGATCAAGCGCCCGGGAGAGTCGGACGGCGACTGCAAGGGCGGCCCCAAGGCCGGGGACTGGTACCCGAATTACGCCTTGGAGCTGGCCCGCAACAGTGGGGGGTAGTTGGGGTGGGGTTGGCGTCGGGTGAGGGCCGAGGGGTAGTCGGGGTGGGCCGGGGGGTTTGGGCTCGGGTGGGGGCCGCCCCTGGGTTTCAGTTTCGCGGTTGCGGGTTGGGCGTCAAGGGCGCTCCTTCGTCGCGTCGGCTGCGCCGATTGCGCTGCGCTCCTCCCTTGACGCCCAACCCTCCACCGCAAGTGCTGCTTTGAGG
>NZ_JBEOUD010000018.1:0-157044 GCF_040303865.1 Streptomyces sp. NPDC094034
CTCCGTGCGGTGCAGTCCTAGACAGCTCCACCACACCGGAGGTCTTCGCCATGATCAAGCACCGGCACGTGTCAACAACGCTCGTGATCAATACACCTAGGTCCTGTCCGGCGGCGGGAGGCGCGCCCACGGGCCGCGTCCGCCCCGTACAACCGATGGTACGAAACGAGCCACAATCCGGGGTGATCGCGTCACGGCACATCGGCCCCCCGCACCACACCCCGTTCACAATCCACAACAGCGCGAGCCGCCCGCCGGATCTCCGCACCCTGTCCGGATCCGGTTACCGCGAACCCCCGGAAACACCACCGCAATGATCGACGAAACGTCCGCTTAACGAACAAGGCCCTTCGGGCAGCGAACGAATTCCGGCCAACTTATTGACGCGCTCCTGACAGCCAGCCGTCACGCCTGCCACTCTTCCCCCGTTCTCCGCACCACCTTGCTCCGCGTGCACTGTCCGGACGGCCCACCGAGCTGCCCGGTACCCCCCTCGCAGAAGGAGTTCGCGTGAGACCCACGCTCAGCCGCCGCGCCACCGCGACCGGCGCTCTGATCGCCGCAGCAGCTCTTCTCACCGTCGGTGTCCAGGCCGGCACCGCCAGCGCCCAGCCGGACAGCGCGCCCGCCGCGCCCGCCGCCGGCCAGGCCGACCCCGGAGCGCTGCCGCGCGCCCTCTCCCCCGCCCAGCGCACCGCGCTGATACGCGAGGCCGACGCGTCCAAGGCGGCCACCGCCAAGGAACTCGGCCTCGGCGCACAGGAGAAGCTCGTCGTCCGCGATGTCGTCCAGGACGTCGACGGCACCACGCACACCCGGTACGAGCGCACCTACCAGGGCCTTCCGGTCCTCGGTGGTGACCTCGTCGTCGCGGCGACGAAGGCGGGCACGACCCAGTCCGTCAGCAAGGCGTCCGCGGCCGCGCTGAAGAACGTCGCCACCACGGCCGATGTCGCGCCGGCCGTCGCCGAGAAGCAGGCGCTCGGCGCCGCCGCCGCGGACGGTTCGAAGAAGACCGAGGCCGAGCGCGCGCCGCGCAAGGTGGTCTGGATGGCGCAGGGTTCACCGACGCTCGCTTACGAGACCGTCGTCGGCGGACTCCAGCACGACGGCACCCCGAACGAGCTGCATGTCGTCACCGACGCCGCCACCGGCAAGAAGCTGTACGAGTGGCAGGCCGTCAACAACGGTGTCGGCAACACCCAGTACAGCGGTCAGGTCACCCTTGGCTCCACCCAGTCGGGTACGACGTACAACCTGACGGACGCCGGTCGCGGCAACCACAGGACGTACAACCTGAACCGCGGCACCTCGGGCACCGGCACGCTCTTCTCGAACTCCACCGACACCTGGGGCAACGGCACCCCGTCCAACCTGGAGACCGCGGGCGCCGACGCCGCCTACGGCGCCGGGGAGACCTGGGACTACTTCAAGAACGTGCACGGCCGCAGCGGCATCCGCGGTGACGGCGTCGGCGCGTACTCCCGGGTCCACTACGGCAACAACTACGTCAACGCGTTCTGGCAGGACAGCTGCTTCTGCATGACGTACGGCGACGGATCGGGCAACGCCAAGCCGCTGACCTCCATCGACGTGGCCGCGCACGAGATGTCCCACGGCGTCACCGCCGCCACCGCCGGTCTGATCTACAGCGGCGAGTCCGGCGGTCTGAACGAGGCCACCTCCGACATCTTCGCCGCGGCGGTCGAGTTCTACGCCAACAGCCCGCAGGACCCGGGCGACTACCTGGTCGGCGAGAAGATCGACATCAACGGCAACGGCACCCCGCTGCGCTACATGGACAAGCCGAGCAAGGACGGCGCGTCCAAGGACTACTGGTACTCCGGCATCGGCGGCATCGACGTCCACTACTCCTCGGGCCCGGCGAACCACTGGTTCTACCTGCTCTCCGAGGGCAGCGGCGCCAAGGTCATCAACGGTGTCTCGTACGACTCCCCGACCTCCGACGGTCTGCCGGTGACCGGCATCGGCCGGGCGAAGGCCGAGCAGATCTGGTTCAAGGCGCTCACCACGAAGTTCACCTCGACGACCAACTACGCGGCGGCCCGCACCGGCACGCTCGCGGTCGCCGGTGAGCTGTACGGCACCACCAGCCCCGAGTACACCGCGGTCGCGAACGCCTGGGCGGGTATCGCGGTCGGCACCCGCCCCGGTGGCGGCGGCGGGGGCGGCACGGTCTTCGAGAACACCGCGGCGGTCGCCATCCCGGACAACGGCGCGGCGGTGACCTCGTCGGTCAACGTCACCGGCGTCACGGGCAACGCCCCGACCAACCTCCTGGTCGGCGTGGACATCACGCACACCTGGCGCGGTGACCTGGTCATCGACCTGATCGCGCCGGACGGCACCGCGTACCGGCTGAAGAACTCCAGCGGCAGCGACTCCGCGGACGATGTCGTGGAGACCTTCTCCGTGAACGCCTCCTCCGAGGTGGCCAACGGCACCTGGCAGCTGAAGGTCCAGGATGTCGCGGCGCAGGACACGGGCCGTATCAACAGCTTCAAGCTCACCTTCCCGACGAGCTGAGCCGCGGGACCCTACGATCGGCGGACCGCCCGGGGTGTGACGACACCCCGGGCGGTTCCATGTCCGCGCCGAGGACCGCCGTCGGGCAGGTGGCACGGCCGTGGTCGGCCATCGCGGGGACGAGAAGGGGGAGCTGGTCAGGCCCCCGGGTCGGCGGCGCGGACGAGCTGGCGCAGCGCGCCGTAGAAGACCTCGTGGTCCACGACGGCGGGCAGGATGGCGGCGAGATGCCCGGTCAGCACGGGGAACTCCGCCGGGTCCAGCGCCGCCAGCGCGCTCCGGGTCACCGCCAGCGAGGACTTCGGGTCACGGTGATCGACGAAGGTCGCGCTGCCGAGGGTGAGCAGATACATCCGGCGGTACGCGACGATCGCCTCCCCGGGGGTCATGCCCGCCCGGATGCTGTCGGCGAGCTGCGGCTCCACCAGCCGCCCCAGCAGCTGCGGCCCGAGCCACGGCCGGCCGCCGCGCAGGGCGAGCAGCCCCGGATGAGCGGTCAGCGATTCGTAGAGCCGGCGGAAGCGGACCTCGGTGGCATGGGCCCAGTCGGTGCCGGGCGGGATGTCCGGCAGATCGGCCGCGAGGTGGTCGGCGCAAAGGTCGAGCAGCCCGGCGAAATCCGTGCAGCGGCGCTGGACGGTGGCGTGGGCGACACCGAGGCGGGCGGCCAGCGTACGGAAGCTGAGGGATCCGGGCCCCTCCTCGTCGACCAGCGCGAGAGCCGTCGCGGCGATGCGGCCGGGGGTGGCGGAGTCGAGGGAAGCGGATTGCCGAGGCATGCGAGCCAGCGTACGGTACACCGTATCGAAACGAGGAGCAGCCGGTGCGAGATCTCAGCTACGACGACATCAAACAGGCCACCGACCGCATCGCGGGACTCGTACGCCCCGTGGCGGTGGCGCCCGCCGACTCCGGCGCCGCCCAGCTCTGGCTGGCCCTGGAACACCTTCAGCACACCGGCAGCTTCAAGGCCAGGGGCGCCCAGAACTTCCTGCGCGCCCATCGCGAGGAGGGCACCCTCCCCGACGCGGGCGTGACCATCGCGTCGGGCGGCAACGCCGGACTCGCCTGCGCGTGGGCCGCCCGCCGGCAGAACGTGACCGCCACGGTGTTCCTCCCGCAGACCGCGCCGCCGGTGAAGGTCGCGCGGCTGCGCTCGTACGGCGCCGACGTACGGCTGACCGGTGCGTCGTACGCCGAGGCGCTGGCCGCGTGCCAGGACTTCGCCGCGACAAGCGGAGCGCTCGCCTCGCACGCGTACGACAACCCGCTGATCGCCGCGGGCGCGGGCACCCTGCTGGAGGAGATCCACCAGCGGATCCCGGATCTGGACACGGTCGTGGTCTCGGTGGGCGGCGGCGGGCTCTTCACCGGGGTGGCCACCGCCGCACGGCACCACGGCATCCGGACGGTGGCGGTCGAGCCGGAGAACTGCCGCGCCCTGAACGCCGCGCTCGAAGCCGGCCGGGTGGTCGACGTCCCGGTCGACTCCGTGGCCGCCGACTCCCTCGGCGCCTCCCGCGCCTCGACGCTCGCCCTGCGCGCCGCCGGCCACGACGATGTGCGCTCCGTCCTGGTCCCGGACCCGGAGATCACCCGCGCCCGCCGCATGCTGTGGACGGACCACCGCCTCGCGGTCGAACACGCCGCGGCGACGGCTCTCGCCGCGCTGACCGTGGGGCGCGAGGGGTATGGCTACCGCCCCGAGAAGGGCGAGCGGATCTGCGTGGTGCTGTGCGGGGCGAACACGGATGTGGGGTCGCTGGCGGGAGCGGATGAGCCGGCGGGCTCGGGTGAAGGGGACAGCTGAGTGCGGGGGTGACCGGCCGGTGGGGCCGGTGGGCGACCGTGGTGTGATGGGGCTGTGAGCCACGCCGCCGAGGAGTCCAACCGCCGCATGCTGCGGGCACGGGACGCGATGGACCGCGCCTACGCGCAGCCACTCGATGTCCCGGCCCTGGCCCGGATCGCCCATGTCTCGGCGGCACACTTCACCCGCACCTTCCGGGCCACGTTCGGCGAGACGCCGCACCGCTATCTACAGCGCCGCCGTGTCGAGCGCGCGATGTACCTGCTGAGGGAGACCGACCGCAGTGTGACGGACATCTGCTTCCAGGTCGGCTTCGGCAGTCCGGGAACCTTCAGCCGCACGTTCCGCGACATCGTCGGCCGGTCGCCGAGGGCATACCGCAAGGAGGCGACGGCCACGAACGTACCGACGTGCTTCACGAGGGCGTGGACGCGGCCGAGCGACTGACCACCCGCGCCGCGTGTTCACCGGCTGAGCAGTTTTGGATAAGTTTTCGTCGATGTGGCTCGGTAGCGTGATGCACATGTTCAACGCGATCACGCACTCACAGATTTACGTACTCGACCAGGACGAGGCTCTCGACTTCTACGTCGGCAAGCTCGGCCTGGAAGTCAACGCCGATGTCGACCTGGGCTTCATGCGCTGGCTGACCGTGAACGTCCCGGGCCACCCGGACCGTCAGATCCTGCTGGAGAGGCCGGGCCCGCCGGCGATGTCCGAGGAGACGGCGGAACAGGTGCGCGAGCTGGTGACCAAGGGCGCGACGGGCGGCTCGCTCATCTTCAGCACGGACAACTGCCGCACGACGTACGAGACGCTACTGGCCCGGGGCGTCGAGTTCACCGACGAGCCCACCGAACGCCCGTACGGAATCGACTGCGGCCTCCGTGACCCGTTCGGCAACAACATCCGCTTCACCGAGCCGAAGGGCTGACGTTCGCCCAGCCGAAGGGCTGACGCCGACCGCCCACCACCCTCACCCCGCCCGCGCCCTCACCCTCCCCTTCCGCACCGCGTCCACCAGCGCCTGGTGATCGCGTTCGTTCTGGTCCGCGTAGCTCTCGGCGAACTCCGTCAGCGCGGCATCGAACGCCTCCCCCGCCCCCAGATACGCGGCGATGGCGATGCGGTCACCCGACCGGGCGTGGGCGCGGGCCAGGGTTTCTCCGCAGAGTTCGCCGAATACCCGCATCCCCCTCGGCACCATGATCTGCGGCACCATGATGCCCTTCCAGTCACGCAACTGGCGTACATAGAAGTCCCGTCGACGGCCGTCGATCCCCTTCACCCGGTCCCAGCCCAGGAAGACATCGCCGACGGCCTGCATGAGCCGCTGTCCCGCGACCACGCGCTGTCCCTGGTTGTCGTACGCGCTCTCGCCGACATGCGCGGCGAGCACCGAGTGGTCGGCCTCCTTGGCCTGGAGGATCAGGGGGTCCTCGTCGTCCTTGCCCAGCAGCAGCAGAATCCAGCAGCGGGTTCCGACGCTGCCCACCCCGACGACCTTGCGTGCGATGTCGGCCACCCGGTACTGCCGGAGCAGATGCGCCCGCTCCGTGGACAGGCTCCGACCGTACCGTTCGACGAGCGCGTGGAGTTCACGGGAGATCCGGTCCCGCTCGCTCCCCACCGACATGTCGTCGATCGGCACGACCAACGGCGGGTCGGCCACGAACCGGCGTTCACCGTCGCGGAGTCGGGTCAGTTTCGCGAATGCCTGAAGGCTGTCCTTGGTACGCGCCTTCGCCATGACCTGCGACACCCGCCCCCGGCCTCGCGCGCTCAGCCGCCGGTCCATGACCTTCTGGAGCTGCGCGGTGTCGGCGCTGTCGTACCACACCTCAAGATTTCCCATGCCCGCGTAGAGCCGCATCCGCTCGCGGTACGACCGTACGGCGGCCCGGACGATCCCCGCCCGCTGCTTCGCCGAGTAGCCGTTCTCGCGTCCCGCGATCACCAGGCTCGCGGCCAGCCGTTTGACATCCCATTCCCAGGGGCCGGGCAGGGTCTCGTCGAAGTCGTTGATGTCGAACACCAAGCGCCGCTCGGGAGAGCCGAGCAGCCGGAAGTTCAGCAGATGCGCGTCCCCGCACAGCTGAGTCCTGATGCCGGAGACCGGAGTGGAGGCCAGATCACCGGCCATGATCGCGGCAGCGCCCCGGTAGAAGCGGAACGGCGACTCCGTCATACGTCCGTACCGGATCGGGACGAGGTCGGGCACGCGCACGGCCGACTGCTCCTCGATCACATCCACCGGGTCCGGCCGTCCCTTGGCCGGGGTGTACTCGGCGTGGCTGGACCTGGGAGTTCTCTTGCGGGCTGCCCTGCCCCTGTCCGCCCGTTCCCGTGGTGACAGGGGCCGCCCGTCACCGGAGATTCCGCCGCCCTTGATCATGGCGTGCACTTCCGTCCGAGAGTGCGGTGGCGCGGAAGGGATGGGGCACCGACGGTCCCGCCCCGCCTTCCCCTACGCCTACGAAGCCAATTATCCGTGGCCCTCAGCGGCCCGCATCCCGGCACCGTTCACCCGGTCCCTCACCCGTCCGCCTCATCGGGGCCCACGGATCCCCAGGGCGCGCGCCCGCCGCCGCGTCGAGGAGGGCGCGCGCCCGCCGGCGCACGCCCTCCTCGCCCAGGATTCGGCTGCGGCTAGGTCCTGTCCGACCGGACAGGACCTAGTTCGGGTTACTGGCGTTCGTCAGTGTCTCCCAGGCCACGAACAGGTTGTTCGTCCCCGCCGGCCGCTGCTGCTCCGTGAGCCGCTGGGTGTTGGTCATCGCGTAGCCCAGCCGCGTGTTGAGCGCGTTGAAGCCCACCTCGGTGATCGGTCCGAGGCCGCGCTGCACACTGCCGCCGCAGAGCGAGGACGGTACGGGCTCGGCCTGGATCTCGTACTTCGCCTGGAAGCCGAGCGCCTGCCGCAGCCGCTCGCCGACCTGCGGGAACAGGTCCTGGCCCTGGAGGCGCGCGGTCTCGTAGACATGGCCGACGGACGAGATGCCGTAGCCGGTGTGCACGAAGTCGCGGCAGGTCTCCTGGGTCAGCCCGGTCATGAAGGTTCCCTGGCCCTGCCAGTAACTGACGATCTTGTCGCGGGTGTTGAGGTTCTGGCTCGGGACGGTCTTGGGCAGCGCGCCGTCCGAGGCGAGATAGATGTAGGCGGGCACGCGGACGAGGTACTTGCCGATCGCCCTGTCGTAGCTGGCGCCGTCATCGAGGAAGACGGAGATGCTGACCGCCGCCTCCATCATCGTCAGCTCCCAGTTGCCGTTGGAGTTGGAGCCGTTGATGATCTCGGGCAGATAGACATTGCGCAGCATCGTGCTGAACCGTCCGGCGTTCGGCCAGTTCCCGTACACATGCTTGATGATCTCGGCGGCCTTGGGCCACGAGGATCCGGCCCATCCGGTCTGGAGCGGGGCGTTGCTGTTGGTGTGGTCCTGGATGGAGTTGGACCAGGCGTCCATGAGCTGGATCGCCTTCTGCGCGTAGCGGTCGTCGCGGGTGATGTACCAGGCGAGGGCGTCGGTGTACGCGGCGATCGCGTCCTCGCGCTCGTCGGTACAGCCGTTGTTGGGGTTGGAGTACGAGCCGCACTCGACGATCGCGCGCGGCTTGGGCGCCCGCGTGAGACTGGCGTACTTGCTGGCCATCATCTGGTCGTAGGCGCTCTTCCAGGGCTGCGCCCCGGCCTGCACCTTGGCGCGGATGAAGTCGAGTTGGGCGGTGTTGAGGTTCACCCCGGGGTGGGTGAAGGCGGCCGGCGCGGCGGCGACCGCGGCGGTGGCGGGCTTGGCCGGTGCGGCGTCCGGCGCCTTCTCGGCCGAGGCGGGTGTCATGAAGGCGGCGGCGAGCACGCCGGCGAGAGCTGTGGCGAGTCCGAGGACTCGGGGGATGGATCCGGGGCGCATGTGGGGGTGCCTTCCGGTCGCTGGACGTCCTCAACTCGATTCACCCACATGAATGCGGGATTGAGTTGTGAACCGGTTGTTGAGTGAGGAACGTAGAACCATCCCATGGACACGTCAAGGTCTGGACCATTGGGCAACGCAGGGCGGTTGGGCCGCACAAGACGGTTGGCCATCGGGAGGGGCCGGACATCCGAAGATGTCCGGCCCCTCGTGACTCGGCGTGATCCGGCGTGATCCGGCGTGACCGGTGCGGCCGACGGGATCCGGCGTGACTCGCTGCGGCCGACGGGATCCGGCGTGATCGGCGAGACCAGCCCTCACCTCAGCAGCACACCCGCGCCCTCCCCCGTCGCCTCCGTCGGCAGCGCGACCAGCCCCAGATCCGCGCTGGTGGCGAGCAGCGGATGGGCCGGCAGCACCCGGACCGTATATCCGTACGGGCCCGTACGGTCCAGGGCGAGCGGGCCCTCGTACACCCAGCGGCCCTCCAGATCGGGTCCGCCGGCCGGCTTGAGCGGGAAGGTCTGGGCGTCCACGATCGTGTCGTCGGAGCCCACCCGCCCGGCGACCGCCTGCACCTCCACATCCTCCGGGCGCAGTTCACCGAGGCCGACGCTCACCCGTAGCGAGAGCGTCGCGCCCAGCTCGGCGCCGCCGCCCGCGCCGCCCCCGACGCCGGTCGCCGCGACCGTCTCGACATGGTCGACCGACACGTACGGCCAGAGTGTGCGTGTGCGGTACTTCCAGGACGCCAGCTCCGAGGCGGTCTCGGCGTCCAGCGCGCGATGGGCGACGGCCGCCGGGGCGTACAGCCGCTCCACGTACTCGCGCACCATCCGTCCCGCGAGCACCTTCGGCCCGAGCGACACCAGCGTGCGCCGGACCATCTCGATCCAGCGGTCCGGCAGTCCGTTTCCGCCGCGGTCGTAGAAGCGGGGCGCGACGCGGTCCTCGATCAGTTCGTAGAGCGCGTTCGCCTCCAGTTCGTCCCGGCGGTTCTCGTCGGCGGACGAGCCGTCGGCGGTGGGGATGGCCCAGCCGAAGTCCGGCTCGAACCACTCGTCCCACCAGCCGTCCAGGACGGACAGGTTGAGACAGCCGTTGAGCGCGGCCTTCATTCCGCTGGTGCCGCACGCCTCCAGGGGCCGCAGCGGGTTGTTCAGCCAGACGTCGCAGCCGGGGTAGAGCTTCTGGGCCATGCCCATCCCGTAGTCGGGCAGGAAGACGATGCGGTGCCGCACCCTCGGATCGTCGGCGAACCGCACGAGCTCCCGCACCAGCCGCTTGCCGCCGTCGTCCGCCGGATGGGCCTTGCCCGCGACGACGATCTGGATCGGCCGCTCGGGGTGCAGCAGCAGCTCGGTCAGCCGCTCGGGGTCCCGCAGCATGAGCGTGAGGCGCTTGTACGAGGGGACCCGGCGGGCGAAGCCGATGGTGAGGATGTCCGGATCGAGGACGCCGTCGATCCAGCCCAGCTCGGCGGCCTCGGCGCCGCGCTGGCGCCAGGAGGCGTGCAGGCGCGCGCGCACCTCGGTCACCAACTGCTCGCGCAGGGCGCGCCGTACGGCCCAGACGTCGGCGTCGGGGACGCCCTCGGCGTCGCCGAGGCGGGCCATCTCGGGGGCCACCCAGGTCGGTGCGTGCACCCCGTTGGTCACGGAGGTGATGGGCACCTCCGAGGGGTCGAAGCCGGGCCACAGCCCGGCGAACATCCGGCGGCTGACGGCGCCGTGCAGGGTGGATACGCCATTGGCGCGCTGGGCGAGCCGCAGGCCCATCGCGGCCATGTTGAAGAGGTTCGGCTCGCCGCCCGGGTACGTCTCCATGCCGAGCCCGAGGACGCGCTCGGCGGGCACACCGGGCAGCTCGCCGTCGTCCCCGAAGTGGCGGGCCACCAGTTCGCGGTCGAAGCGGTCGATCCCGGCGGGCACCGGGGTGTGGGTGGTGAAGACCGTACCGGCCCGGACGGCTTCCAGGGACGCCTCGAAGCCGAGACCGCCCGCCATCAGCTCGCGGATGCGCTCCAGGCCGAGGAATCCGGCATGGCCCTCGTTGGTGTGGAACACCTCGGGCTCGGGGTGGCCGGTGAGCCGGCAGTACGTACGGACCGCCCGGACCCCGCCGATGCCGAGCAGCATCTCCTGGAGGAGGCGGTGTTCGCTGCCGCCGCCGTACAGCCGGTCGGTGACCTCGCGTTCGCCCGGACCGTTCTCCTCGACGTCCGAGTCGAGCATCAGCAGCGGGACCCGCCCGACCTGCGCCTGCCAGACGCAGGCGCGCAGCGAGCGGTCGCCCGGCAGGGTGAGGACGATCTGGGCGGGGGTGCCGTCCGGCTCGCGCAGCAGTGTCACCGGGAGTTCGTCGGGATCGAGGAGCGGATACTGCTCCTGCTGCCAGCCGTCCCGGGAGAGCGACTGGCGGAAGTAGCCGTGCCGGTAGAGCAGCCCGACGCCGATCAGCGGTACGCCGAGATCGCTGGCGGCCTTGAGATGGTCACCGGCGAGGATGCCGAGGCCGCCGGAGTACTGCGGCAGGGCGGCGGTGACCCCGAACTCCGGCGAGAAATAGCCGATGGCGGCGGGCAGCTCGGCGCCCTCCTCGTCGCGTTCCTGGTACCAGCGCTCGCCGCGCAGATAGGTGTCGAGACCGGCCGCCGCGGCGGCCAGCCGGTCGAGGAAGGGACGGTCCCCGGCCAGCTCGGCGAGGCGCGCGGCGGACACCGCTCCGAGCAGCCGTACGGGGTCGCGGCCGGTGGCCCGCCAGCCGGCGGGGTCGATGGATTCGAAGAGTTCACGGGTCTCGGTATGCCAGGACCAGCGCAGATTGCGGGCGAGGTCGCTGAGCGGTTGGAGTGGTTCGGGCAGGACGGGGCGGACGGTGAACCGACGGATTGCCTTCACGTGTTCCACCTTCGCAGGGGACATACGAGCCACAGGGGACGCACCACGTTGTGCGACCCGCCGTCTCTTTGACGGTAGCCCCACCTCACCCTCCGCAACCACGGCGCACACGCGCACTCACCCGGGGGTGTCCGCGCCCTGCTCCCCAATTCATGGCCCGAACCTTGCCGTTAGTGACCGTGCGCTCCCACTGTTCCTGTACGCCGCAGTAGTTAACAATCCGCCGGATTGCCCACCCGAAAAGAGTGGGAAGGCTCCCCCGGTACACCCGGCACGTACGCATGTTCATCGCACCGCACACGAGCGCGTCCCTACACAATTGAGGACGAATCCAGCGCTATTCGAGTGAACGCGGACAGGAGCGGCCATGCCCGCAGCCTCCCAGTCGTCTACCGAGCAGCTACAAAGAACATCAAAACCTCGCAAAAACAGCAGATCTTCGGAGGGCAGCAGTTCCTCCGATCCCGCACCACCCGACGCGTCCGCACCGCCCGGTCGGTCCGATCGGTCAGCTCCACCCGCCCTGCCTGTCACGCCCGCACAGCCCTCAGGTGATCCAGTGAAACCGCTGATTGGTCGCATTCCCGTCCTGGACGTACGCCCGCTCGTCGACTGCGGCAGACGCCCCGCGAAGGCGGTGAGCGGTGAGTCCTTCCTGGTCACCGCGACCGTCTTCCGGGAGGGTCATGACGCCGTCGCGGCCAATGTCGTCCTCATGGACCCCAGTGGCCGCCCCGGCCCCTGGACCCCGATGCGTGAACTCGCCCCCGGCACCGACCGCTGGGGCGCGGAGGTCACCCCCACCGAGGAAGGCCGCTGGACCTACACCGTCGAGGCGTGGAGCGACCCGGTCGCCACCTGGCGCCACGCCGCCCGCATCAAGATCCCGGCGGCCGCCGACGACCACGACATCGACCACGACATCGCCCTCGTCCTCGCGGAGGGCGCCGCGCTGTACGAGCGGGCCGCCGACGGCGTACCGAAACGCGACGGCCGGGAGGCCGTGCTCGCCGCCGCGGACACCCTGCGCGACGAGACGCTGCCCGCGCGGGCCCGGCTCGACGCCGCGCTCGCCCCCGAGGTCGACGCCGCCCTCTCCCGCCATCCGCTGCGCGATCTGATCAGCTCCTCGCGCCCCGCTCCCCTGCTGGTGGAGCGCGTGCGGGCACTCTTCGGCTCCTGGTACGAGCTGTTCCCGCGCTCGGAGGGCGCGGTCGTCAAGAAGGACGAGCCGCCGGTGAGCGGCACGTTCAGGACGGCCGCCGAACGGCTGCCCGCCGTCGCCGCGATGGGCTTCGACGTCGTGTATCTCCCGCCGGTCCACCCCATCGGCACCACGCACCGCAAGGGCCCCAACAACACTCTCACCCCCGCCGCCGGGGATGTCGGTGTGCCCTGGGCGATCGGCTCGGCCGACGGCGGCCATGACGCGATCCACCCCGATCTCGGCACGATCGAGGACTTCGACCACTTCGTGGAGACGGCCCGCACCCTGCGCATGGAGGTCGCGCTCGACTTCGCGCTCCAGTGCTCCCCCGACCACCCCTGGGTCACGAAGCACCCCGAGTGGTTCCACCACCGCGCGGACGGCTCCATCGCGTACGCGGAGAACCCGCCGAAGAAGTACCAGGACATCTATCCGATCGCCTTCGACAGCGATCTGCGCGGTCTGGTCCGGGAGAGCTGCCGGATCCTGCGCTACTGGATGGCCCACGGCGTACGGATCTTCCGCGTCGACAATCCGCACACGAAGCCGGTGCTCTTCTGGGAGAAGGTCATCGCGAACATCAACCGCACCGACCCCGATGTCATCTTCCTGGCCGAGGCGTTCACCCGGCCCGCGATGATGCACACGCTCGGCGCGATCGGCTTCCAGCAGTCGTACACGTACTTCACCTGGCGCAACACGAAGCAGGAGCTGACCGACTATCTGACGGAGCTGTCGGGTGAGGCGGCCGCGTACATGCGGCCGAATCTCTTCGTCAACACGCCCGACATCCTGCACGCCTATCTTCAGGAGGGCGGCCGGCCGGCCTTCGAGGTACGGGCGGTACTGGCCGCCACGTCGGCACCCACCTGGGGTGTCTACGCGGGCTACGAACTCTGTGAGAACACCCCCGCGAAGCCCGGCAGCGAGGAGTACCTCGACTCCGAGAAATACCAGCTGCGGCCCCGGGACTGGGAAGCGGCCGAGCGCGAGGGCCGCACGATCGCCCCGCTGATCACCACGCTCAACCGGATCAGACGGCGCCACCCCGCGCTGCGACAGCTGCGCGACATCCACTTCCATCACGCCGACAACGACGCGGTCATCGCGTACAGCAAGCGGTCGGGTACGAACATCATTCTGGTGGTTGTCAACCTCGACCCGCACCACACCCAGGAGGCGACGGTCTCGTTGGACATGGAGCGGCTCGGCCTCGACCGGCACGAGACCGTCCCGGTGCGCGACGAGCTCACCGGCGAGACCTATCACTGGGGCAGTGCCACCTACGTGCGCCTAGAGCCGGGCGTCACGCCCGCGCACGTCGTGGTTCTGCGACCGTCCCCGCCGATCGGAGGGTCACCCACATCATGATCGTCAATGAGCCCGTCCACGACACGTTCGAGGACACCCCGGCCAAGGACCGCGATCCCGACTGGTTCAAGCGTGCTGTCTTCTACGAGGTCCTGGTGCGCTCGTTCCAGGACAGCAACGGCGACGGCATCGGCGACCTCAAGGGCATCACGGCCAAGCTGGACTATCTCCAGTGGCTCGGAGTGGACTGCCTCTGGCTGCCGCCGTTCTTCAAGTCACCGCTGCGCGACGGCGGCTACGACGTCTCGGACTACACGGCGGTGCTCCCCGAATTCGGGGACCTCGCCGACTTCGTGGAGTTCGTCGACGCCGCGCACCAGCGCGGCATGCGCGTGATCATCGACTTCGTCATGAACCACACGAGTGATCAGCACGACTGGTTCCAGGAGTCCCGCAAGGACCCCGACGGGCCGTACGGCGACTACTACGTCTGGGCCGACGACGACAAGCAGTACCAGGACGCCCGGATCATCTTCGTCGACACGGAGACGTCCAACTGGACCTTCGACCCGGTGCGCAAGCAGTACTACTGGCACCGCTTCTTCTCCCACCAGCCGGATCTCAACTACGAGAACCCGGCGGTGCAGGAGGAGATCATCTCCGCGCTGCGCTTCTGGCTGGACCTGGGCATCGACGGCTTCCGGCTGGACGCCGTGCCGTATCTGTACCAGCAGGAGAACACCAACTGCGAGAACCTCCCGGCCACCCACGAGTTCCTCAAGCGGGTACGGAAGGAGATCGACGCCAACTATCCGGACACGGTGATCCTCGCCGAGGCGAACCAGTGGCCGGAGGATGTCGTCGACTACTTCGGCGACTACGGGGCGGGCGGCGACGAATGCCATATGGCGTTCCACTTCCCGGTGATGCCGCGGATCTTCATGGCCGTACGGCGCGAGTCCCGCTACCCGGTCTCGGAAATCCTGGCGAAGACCCCGGCGATCCCGACCGGCTGCCAGTGGGGCATCTTCCTGCGCAACCACGACGAGCTGACGCTCGAAATGGTCACGGACGAAGAGCGCGACTACATGTACGCGGAGTACGCCAAGGATCCGCGGATGCGGGCCAACATCGGCATCCGGCGCCGGCTCGCCCCGCTGCTGGACAACGACCGCAACCAGATCGAGCTGTTCACCGCCCTGCTGCTGTCGCTGCCCGGATCCCCGATCCTCTACTACGGGGACGAGATCGGGATGGGCGACAACATCTGGCTGGGCGACCGGGACGGCGTACGGACGCCGATGCAGTGGACGCCCGACCGGAACGCGGGGTTCTCGTCCAGCGACCCCGGCCGGCTCTATCTGCCGACGATCATGGACCCGGTCTATGGCTACCAGGTCACCAATGTGGAGGCGGCGATGGCGTCGCCGTCCTCGCTGCTGCACTGGACGCGGCGGATGATCGAGATCCGCAAGCAGAACCCGGCCTTCGGCCTCGGCTCGTACAGGGAGCTGCCGTCGTCGAACCCGGCCGTGCTCGCCTTCCTCCGTGAGGCGCCCTCCGAACAGGGGGAGGGCGACGATCTGGTGTTGTGTGTGCACAACTTCTCCCGCTTCGCGCAGCCCACGGAGCTGGATCTGAAGGAGTTCAGCGGGCGCTGTCCGGTCGAGCTGATCGGCGGTGTGCGGTTCCCCGCGATCGGTGAGTGGCCCTATCTGCTCACCCTGGCCGGCCACGGCTTCTACTGGTTCCGGCTGCGCAAGGATCCCGCGGCCTGACAGCGCCGCTCGACACCCCTCAACACCGCTCACTCGTTCACGCGGTGTTGCCCGTGCTCCCGTGCCGGGCGGTTTCCACCGCCTCGCACGGGGCACGCTCCTCCACATCCAGTTCGATCGATTCGATCAAATTCGTATCGAGTTCGTACGGAATCGATCCGTACGGATCATCCTCACCCGACACGTCCCGCACAGCCGGACAGCCATTGCCGCAATCCGGGACACTCTGCGCATCCTGTGGTGTGCCCGGGGAAAGGACGCGATGCCATGTCGAAGGCTGCATCCACCCGGATCACGCCGCGCCCCGCAACTGCTTCGCCCGTCGCCCCGTCCGTCGCGCCGCCCGTGTCACCGGCCCTGTCGCCCGCCGACGCGAGAACGCTGGTCGGCTCGCTCGCTCCGCTGCTCCACGACTGGCTGCCCCGCCAGCGCTGGTTCGCGGGCAAGGGCCGTCCCGTCACCGGCTTCGTGCCGGTGACGGTCACCGAACTGCTGCCCGTGGACGCGGCTGGTCCGGGTCTGCTGCATCTACTCGTACGCGTCGAGCAGCGCGGCACCTCCGGTCCCTCGCGGTCGATTCCGTCGTCCCCCTCCGCCACCCCCTCCGGTGTCTCCTCGCCCGCCGGTGACTGCTATCAGCTGCTGCTCGGGGTACGGAAGGCACTGCCGCCGCGCCTCGCCTCCGCGCTGATCGGCCACACCACGCAGGGGCCGCTGGCCGGCCGTACTGTCTACGAGGCCCTGCACGACCCCCATCTGGCCGAACCGCTGCTGGAGCGGCTGCGCTCCCCCGGCGCGCTGGGCCCGCTGCGATTCGACCGCGCGAGCGCCGTACCCGCCGGGCTGACCGGCCGACTGCTCGACGCCGAGCAGTCCAACTCCTCCCTGGTCTACGGGGACGCCTACATCCTGAAGATCCTGCGCCGGGTCTACCCCGGCCCGCACCCCGATCTGGAACTGCCGCTCGCGCTGGCCGCCGAGGGGTGTGAGCGGGTGCCGGCGCCGGTCGGCTGGTTCGAGGCCGCCGACCCCTCGGGCAGCGGGGACTCCCTCACCCTCGGCGTCCTCCAGCCCTATCTGCGCGGCTCGCAGGACGGCTGGCAGCTGGCGCTCTCCTCGCTGGCCCACGGCAGGGAGTTCATCACGGAGGCCCACGCGCTGGGGCGGGCCACCGCCGAGGTGCACACCGCGCTCGCCGCCGCGCTGCCGACCGTGACCCTGGGCCGCAGACAGACCGCGCAGTTGGCCGACGGGATGGCGGAACGCCTGGAGTCGGCGGCCCGCGCGGTGCCCTCGCTCATGCCGTACGCCGCCGGGCTGCGTACCGCCTTCGACGCGCTCGCCGGTCTCGACGAGGCCGGACGCGGCCGGCCCGCGCAGCGGGTCCATGGCGATCTGCATCTGGGCCAGACCCTGCGGACGCCGGACGGCCGCTGGTCGGTCATCGACTTCGAGGGCGAGCCCGCCAGACCGCTCGCGGAGCGCCGCCGCCCGCAGCCACCGGTCCGCGATGTGGCGGGCATGCTCCGCTCCTTCGACTACGCGGCCCGCTCCCACGAGCCATGGCGCCCTGACTGGGCGGCGCGCTGCCGGGAGGCGTACTGCGAGGGGTACGCGTCGGCCGGCACCGACCCGCGCGCGGAGCCCGAGCTGCTGCGCGCGTACGAGACGGACAAGGCGATCTACGAGGTCCTGTACGAGGCGAGGCACCGCCCCGACTGGCTCCCGGTCCCGATGGCGGCGATCCGCCGGCTGGCCGCGGGCGCCTGACACATCCGGCCGGAGGCCGGTCGCCCTGTTCCCCATACCGACCTGTCCGGCCCCGCTCCCCACCCCGTTCGACCGTCCAGCAGCGAAGCCCAGCCGAGGAGGCAGCACCCGTGACCGCCCGCACGCCGTCCGACCGTTCGTCCGACAGCACGTCCCAGCCCGAGCTTCCCACCGCCTCGCTCCCGGTTCCGGCGCCCGCCACCCCGACCGCGCGTCCGGCTGCGGCTGCGGGCAAGGCCACCGCCAAGAAGGGGAAGAAGACCGCGCGCCGCAAGGCACCGCCGCCCCAGGCGGCCCCGCCCGCCCTGGCGGAATCGGCCGCCACGGCCGGGGCCCCGGCGGTGGCTCCCACGGCGCCCCGGCCGCGCGGGCAGCGGGGTGGCGGCCGTCGGGTGCGGGCCGCGCGACCACTGGGCGTCGGCGACCGGGAGCGGCTGCTCTCCGGTGCGCACCACGATCCGCACGGGCTGCTGGGGGCGCATCCCGTGAAGGACGGTGTCCTCTTCCGGGCGCTGCGGCCGTACGCCCGTGCCGTCACCGTCGTCGCCGACGGGCTGACGCTCCCGGCCTTGCTGAACGACGACGGCGACGGCTTCTTCTCCGGGGTGCTGCCGCTGCGCGCGGTGCCCGCGTACACGCTCCGCGTCCGCTACAGCGACGCCACGCAGGAGCTGAACGAGATCGAGATCCGGGATCCGTACGGCTTTCTGCCCGCCCTCGGTGATCTCGATCTGCATCTGATCGGCGAGGGCAGACACGAGGAGCTGTGGACAGCCCTCGGCGCCCGGATCATGACCCACCAGGGCGCCGAGGGCACCCGCTTCACCGTCTGGGCGCCCAACGCCCAAGGCGTCCGGGTCGCCGGTGACTTCAACTACTGGGACGGTACGAGCCTCCCGATGCGCTCGCTGGGCTCCACCGGGGTGTGGGAGCTGTTCGTGCCGGGGGTCGGTGAGGGCGCGCTCTACAAGTTCGACATCACACGCCCCGACGGTTCGCACACCCTGCGCGCCGACCCGATGGCGCGGCGCACGGAAGTACCGCCCGCGACCGCGTCCGTCGTCACCGAGTCCCACCATGTCTGGCGCGACGAGGAGTGGATGGCGCACCGCGCCGACCGTCCCGTGCACGAGTCGCCGTTCTCGGTGTACGAGGTCCATCTGGCGTCCTGGCGTCCCGGCCTGACATACCGTCAGCTCGCCTCGCAGCTGCCCGCGTACGTCAAGGACCTCGGCTTCACCCATGTCGAGCTGATGCCGATCGCCGAGCATCCCTTCGGCGGCTCCTGGGGCTATCAGGTCACCGGCTACTACGCGCCGACGGCCCGGATGGGCACCCCGGACGACTTCCGGTATCTCGTGGACGCCCTGCACCGCGCGGGCATCGGGGTGCTCGTCGACTGGGTGCCCGCCCACTTCCCCAAGGACGACTGGGCACTGGCCCGGTTCGACGGCCGGCCGCTGTACGAGCACGCCGACCCGCAACGGGCCGAGCACCCCGACTGGGGCACCCTGGAGTTCGACTACGGCCGTACGGAGGTCCGTAACTTCCTGGTCGCCAACGCCGTCTACTGGTGCGAGGAGTTCCATGTCGACGGGCTGCGGGTCGACGCGGTCGCCTCGATGCTCTACCTCGACTACTCGCGCGAGGAGGGGCAGTGGACCCCCAACGAGCACGGCGGCCGGGAGAACCCGGACGCCGTCGCCTTCCTCCAGGAGATGAACGCCACCGTCTACCGGCGCTGTCCCGGCGCGGTGACCATCGCCGAGGAGTCCACCGCCTGGAACGGGGTCACACGCGCCACCCACTATGTCGGGCCCGACGGCTTCGGCGGGCTCGGTTTCGGCCTGAAGTGGAACATGGGCTGGATGCACGACTCCCTGGACTATGTCTCCAAGGAGCCCGTCCACCGCAAGTACCACCACGGTGAGATGACCTTCTCCATGGTGTACGCGTACAGCGAGAACTACGTGCTGCCGATCTCGCACGACGAGGTGGTGCACGGCAAGCGGGCGCTGGTCTCCAAGATGCCCGGTGACTGGTGGCAGCAGCGCGCCAACGAACGCGCGTATCTCGGCTTCATGTGGGCCCACCCGGGCAAGCAACTCCTGTTCATGGGGCAGGAGTTCGCCCAGGGAGCGGAGTGGTCGGAGGGGCACGGCCCGGACTGGTGGCTGCTCGATCCGTCGTACGCGGCCGAGCCCGACCACCGGGGCGTGCGGGATCTGGTCCGCGATCTCAACACCGTGTACGGCGCGACGCCCGCGCTCTGGCAGCGGGACACGGTCCCCGAGGGCTTCGCCTGGGTGGACGGCGACGCGGGTGAGGACAATGTCTTCGCGTTCCTGCGCTTCGACGCGGACGGCTCGCCGCTGCTGGCGGTCTCGCACTTCTCGCCGGTGGTGCGCCATGAGTACCGGCTCGGTGTGCCCGAGGAGTTCTCCGCCTGGACGGAGGTCCTGAACACGGACGCGGCGCGCTACGGCGGCGGCGATGTGCTCAACGCGGACCCGGTGAAGCCCGAGTCGGTGGCGGCGCACGGCCGGCCGGTGTCGATCCAGCTGACGCTGCCGCCGCTGGCGACGGTCTGGCTGCGACCGGTCTGATACGGAGGTCTCTCCCGCGTGTGAGGAGGTGGCGCCGCCCGAGTCCTGGGCGGCGCCACCTCGTCGTTCCGAGATCAGGAGCCGGGGCTCAGGATCCGAGGCTCAAGAGCCGGGCTGTGGCTCCGCCGGGGCTGTGGCTCAGGCCGCCGGCGCATGCTCCGCCGCCAGCGTCGCGGCCACCTCGGAGGGGGCCGGCATCGCGGCGATCTGGTCGGCGACCATCCGGGCCGCGGCCCGGAAGCCCTGGTCGGCCAGTACGGCGGACGCGGCCTTGGCGACCCCCTCGGGGGTGGCCGTGCCCGGCGGGAGGCCCAGTCCGGCGCCCGCCGCGGCCACACGGTCGGCCTGGATGAACTGGTCGGCGCCCTGCGGAGCGATCACCATCGGAACGCCCGCGGCGAGCGTGCCCAGCGTGGTGCCCGCGCCGCCGTGGGTCACCACCAGGTCCGTATCGCGCAGCAGTTCACTCAGCGGGGTGAAGCCGACGAAGGTCACCCGGTCGTGGTCGACGTCGAAGTCCTCGGCGGACGCGCTCAGTCCGAGCGTGACCCGCAACTCCATGTCCGTCTGGGACAGTTCGCGCAGAATCGGGCTGAGCACTTCGGGCGCGGAGAAGACCGTGCCGAAGGTCACCAGTACGCGCGGAGGCCGCCGATCAGCATCGACCGGCGCCACGGCCGGCTCCGACGGCCGCTGTCCGCGCTGCCCGTGGGGCTCCGGGCGCAGCGGCAGCCGGCCAGAGGGGGGCTGCCAGCCGTCCTGCTGCATCGCGGGCGGGCAGGTGTCCAGGTAGTGGGCGGCGGGGCGTGGGGTCAGACCGCGCTCGGCGTAGCGGACGGCGGCGACCGCGTCCATGGGCTCGATGAACTCGGGCGGCAGGGCGGGGCCGAACGCGACCGTCGCCACCGGCACTTCGAGGTCGGCCGCGGCCAACGGGCCCACGAAGTCGCACGGTTCGGAGACGATCAGCTCGGGCCGCCAGTCGCGGGCCGCGACCAGCGCCTCGTCCGCGGTGAGGTCGACCCTGGCCCCGGCGAAGAACTCGGCGACCACGTCCGGGGTCGGCTCGCCCTTCGGGTCCGCGCCGGTCCTGCGGGCGGCTTCCGCCATCAGCACATCGATGGCCGGTCCCGCCGGCAGTACCTCGAAACCCTCCCGCGCCAGTAAGGGAGTGAGCTCACCCGCGGTCAGGAACACCACGTCGTCACCTCGCTCTCGGAACGCGCGGGCGAGGGGGAGTTGGGGGAGCAGATGGCCATGGGCGGGGGTGCTTGAGAAAAGTATCCGCATACCGATCAGGGTATTTGCTCGGCTCGGCTCCGGAGCGTTGATCCCGATGGTCGTCGTGCCGACCGGAATCGGACTCCGACCGCGCGGGCGGACCGCGCGCCCGGGTTACGCGCGGTCCGCCCGCGTCCTGGGCGGGGCTTCACGGATACGGCCTACGGCGTGGCCGTCTTCAGCCGGGACGGAACCTCCGCGTCGCGGACGATCCCGAGCCGCTGGGTCGCCCGGGTCAGCGCCACATACAGATCGTTGGTGCCGCGCGGCGAGGCGTCCATGATCCCCTCCGGGTCCACGACGATCACCGTGTCGAACTCCAGGCCCTTCGCCTGCCGTGCGGTGAGCAGCACGACGGGCCGCGTCAGATCGGGCGTGATGCCCCAGGAGGCGTCGGGCAGTTCGGCGGCGAGTCGCGGCAGCAGCGCGGCCGTGGCGATCACCGCGAGCCGGCCCTCGCCCGGGTGCTCGATCGCCATCGCGGCGGCCGTACGGGCCAGATCACCCGGCTTGGCCGAGCGTACGAGCGGCCCCTCGCCCGTCGCGCGCACGGACCTCGGCGGCTCGAAGAGCGGGTCCGCCAGCCGCCGCACCTCGGCCGCGACCTCCATGATCTCGGCGGGCGTACGGTAGTTGACGCCCAGCTTGGACAGCTCCCAGCGCCGCTGTACGTACGGCTCCAGGATCTGCTGCCAGGAGTCGCAGCCCGCCGCGTCCCCGGTCTGGGCGGGGTCGCCGACCAGGGTCATGGACCGGCTCGGGCAGCGGCGCATCAGCAACCGCCAGGCCATCGCGGAGAGTTCCTGTGCCTCGTCCACGACGATATGACCGAAGGCCCAGGTGCGGTCGGCCGCGGCCCGCTCGGCGGCGCTGCGGGTGTCGGTCTCCTCGTGCCGCTCCGCGAACCGCTCGGCGTCGATGACGTCGTGCGCGGCCAGGACCTCCGAATCCTCGTCGTCCTTGTCCTCGAACTCCTGCGTACGGGAGCCGTAGGACAGCTCAAGCACACCCTGCGCGTAGGCGATCCGCTCCTGGCGCTCCAGCGCGGCGGCGGCGCGGGCGGCGCTGTCGTCCTCACCGAGCAGCTCGGCCGCCTCGTCGAGCAGCGGTACATCGGCCGGGGTCCAGTCGATCCTGGCGTCGGCGCCGGTCCGGGGCCCGCTGCGGCGTACGGCGGCGGCGTCGCGCGAGCCGAGCAGGGCGCCCGGATCCGCCAGGAAGTCGGCGACGAGTTGCTGCGGGGTGAGCCTCGGCCACAGCGTGTCGATCGCCGCCTGTACCTCGGGACTGGTGGCGATCTCCTTGCCGAGCTGGGCGATGTCCGTCGGGTCGAGGAGGTTGGGACCGCCGAGCGGATCGGCGCCGATCCGGTCCGCGAGCTGTTCGGTGAGCGCGTCGATGATCCGGAAGGCGAAGGTCGGCCGGGCGGGGTTGTGCGGCAGTCCTGTGTCCCGGGCGCGCTGCCGTGCCTCGTGGACGGTGTCGCGGTCGAGCACCAGCGTGCCGTACTCGGCGTGCGCGATCTCCAGGACGGGGCGGGGCAGCGACTGCCGGCCGCGCAACTCCTCGGCCAGTACGCGCGCCATGTCGGCCCGGCCCTTGACCTCGGCAGCCTCGGGAGTGTCCGTGCCGGTGGCCCGTACGCCCGGGAACAGCTCCCCCACGGTCGCCAGCAGCACACCGGTCTCACCGAGCGAGGGCAGCACCTCGCCGATATAGCCGAGGAAGGCGGGGTTGGGGCCGACGATCAGCACGGCGCGGCGGGCCAGTTGCTCGCGGTACGCGTAGAGCAGATACGCCGCCCGGTGCAGCGCGACGGCGGTCTTGCCGGTGCCGGGGCCGCCCTCCACCACCAGCACACCGCGGTGCGGCGCGCGGATGATGCGGTCCTGCTCGGCCTGGATGGTCTGCACGATGTCGCTCATCCGGCCGGTACGCGCGGAGTTCAGCGCGGAGAGCAGTACGGCGTCGCCGTCCGGGTCCTCGTATCCGGTGCGTGTGGTGTCGGTGAGGTCCATGATCTCGTCATGGAGGTCGGTGACACGACGCCCGTGGGTGGTGAGGTGGCGTCGTCTGCGCAGCCCCATCGGGGAATGGCCGGTGGCGAGATAAAAGGGACGTGCCACAGGGGCCCGCCAGTCGATCAGCAGCGGGGTGCGTTCCGGGTCGTCCTGTCGCATTCCGATGCGCCCGATGTGGTGGGTCGTCCCGTCGCTGAGATCGATCCGGCCGAAACACAGCCCGGATTCCACCGCATTCAGCGCGGACACCCGGCCCGAGTGTTCCGCGACGCTGATATCGCGCTCGACACGGGCCTGCCGCACGGTGGTGACCTGGCCGATCGACGCCTCCACGGCGGTCTCCGCCTGCTCCCTCAAGGCATCGAGACGCTCATAGAGGAGGGAGACGAATTGCTGCTCATTTCGCAATTCCTCGGTTGACAATTCAGCCCCTGTCCGATACGCTGCTTTCCAGTGACCTGGCCCATGCCGTTATTCATTGAAGACATGGAAACAGTCAATATACGCAGAGGAACACCCCGGTCGTCAATTCGATCCGGGGTCTTTTTATGTTCCACACCTTTCTCACACATATCGACCGTCAGCGCGCGCCCCCTCGGTGCCGCCTCGGCGCACCCTCGGGCGGATCGCTGCCCGTATACTCGTTGTATGCAACCTTCGCTGTGGGGGAAGTCATGACGTCGGGCAGGGAGAAGGCGTACGCGTTCCTCAAGGAGAACGTGCTCACCGACCCGGACAGACAGGGCGAGTTCCTCTCCGAGCAGGAGCTGGCGAACCGCATAGGGGTCTCCCGTACCCCCATCCGAGAGGCGCTGCTCCTGCTCGCCGCCGAGGATCTCGTACGGCTGGTCCCCAAGCGGGGGGCGCAGATCGTACCGCTGTCGGGGCGGGAGATCACCGAACTGATGGAGCTGCGCGGCATCGTCGAGCGGTACGCGGCAGAGCAGGTCATCCCGGGAGACCGGGACGGACTGGTGGCCGAGCTGACCGGGCTCCTGGAGCGCCAGCGGACCCTGAGCGGGCCCGAGCACGCCAAGGAGTTCATCGCGGTGGACCATCTCTTCCACGCCACGATCGTGGCCGCGGCGGGCAACTCGCTGCTCAACCGGCACTACGACGGGCTGCGCAGCCGGCAGATCCGGGCCGGGGTGGTGGCGCTCTACAACCAGCAGGGGCGGCAGGAGTCCGTACTGACCGAGCACCGCGCGATCCTGGCGGCGATCGCCTCCGGTGACCGGTCGGCCGCGCACAGCGCGATCGACGGTCACCTGGAGACGACGCTCAAGGTCCTGCTCGCCGGTTAGGACCTAGGCCCTGTCCGGGTGGACGCGTACGCGCTGACGGGCGGGCACGTACGCGCCGACCGGTTGCTGTCAGGCGTGCGGATCAGACGTGCGGGTCAGGCGTGCGGGTCAGGCGTTGGGGTCGAACGGGATGCCGACCGGCTTCGCCTTCTGGAGATGGCTGTTGAAGTTGCCGTCCTTGAGGCCGAAGACGGCGCTGCCGAAGTTGGCCTGGCTCAGCTTGTCGCGGAGACCCGCGGGGTAGCCGTTCCAGCCGACCAGCGTCGGGAACTGCCAGGCGCCCTTGTGGTTCTCCGGCGGCTCGTCGTTGTTGTTCGCGGCACGGAAGCAGTGGGTGCCGATGCCGTCCTTGTGGTAGACGACCTTCGGGTGTGTACCGTCCCAGCGGATCTGGTCACGGGTGTGGATGTTGAAGTTGCCGTGGGCGGACGTGGAGACGTACTGGGCCACGTTGTTCTGCGTCCACACCACGACATGCTCCCAGTCGTGGCGGTGCCCGCCGAGCCCGCTGCCGGCCACGGCCTGGTCCTTCTCGAAGTAGAGGCCGTAAATGATCGCGCACCAGCCGTTGTTGCACTTGGAGCGCGCGTATCCGTTGGTGTTGTCGAGGTCCCACGAGTCGCGGCACGAACCGTTGACGGCCCCGGTCGTGTTGAGGCCGGGGGCGATGGTTCCGTCGGGGCCGATGGCGGGGGTGGGGTAGCAGCCGTCCGTGTCGTAGTCGAAGGCCGGCTGGAACGTCTGCTCCAGGCCGTCCGCGTTGCCGGGCAGAGCCTTGGGGGGATCGGCGAGCGCGCTGCCCGGCACAGCGATGACCAGCGCGATGGCGCTGCCGAGGATGAGCGAGACCTTGCGGATGCGCGAGCTTTTCTTCACTGCGTCCTCCTGATCGGCCGCGAGGTGGGGGGTACGCGGTCCGGTTGACATGCTCGGATCAGATTCGCCCGCCCTCGTTGACACGTCGAGCATCGCCGGATGTCGGAGCGATGAAGGGTCAGCCAATACGGAGGGGGGTGAAGCAGACCGGAGTTACACGCTGAGTGAAGTGTGACGGCAGAGGACGCCGAAGTGAAGCGGGCCGAAGTGCGGCTGAGGAAAACCGAGTTGAGCCGAAGCGGGTAGGCGGGCGCCTACCGCTTCGGCTCAACTCGGTCGTCGCCCCACTCGGTCGTCGCCCCACTCGGGCTTCGTCAACTCGGGAAGCGGCGATCGGGTCAGTCGGCTCGGGGGGAGGCTGATCAGGTCAGCCTGCGGTTGGCCAGGACGGGAACGGCACGGCGGACCGCGGCGACCTCGTCCAGGTCCACGTCCACGAGCAGTGTCCCGGGGCCGGCGCCGAGCCGCTGCCGTACGGTCCCGTCGGGACCGACGAGGGCGCTGTGGCCGATCCCGGTGGGGGCGGTCGACTTCGTGGCGGATACCGCGGGATCGGAGGCGGCGGGATCGGCCTGGCCCACGGCGGCGAGCCAGAGGGTGGCGTCCAACGCCCGTGCGCGGATGAGCAGTTCCCACTGTTCACGCTTGCCGGGACCGGCGCCCCAGGAGGCGGGGAGCAGCGAGAGCACCGCTCCGGCGTCGGCGTGCGCCCGGAACAGTTCGGGGAAGCGGACGTCGTAGCAGGTGGCCAGGCCGATCCGGACACCGTCCACCTCGATGGTCACCACCTCGGAGCCCGCCGCCACGGTGTCGGACTCGGCGAAGCCGAAGGCGTCGTAGAGATGGATCTTGTCGTAGGCCGCCTCGACGCCGGGACCGGTGGCGAGCAGGGTGTTGGCCACCTTGCCGTCCGGCGCCGGGGTGAACATGCCCGCGACCACGACGAGTCCCGTCTCCTGCGCGAGCCGCCGCACCGCCGTCGCCCAGGGGCCGTCGAGCGGCTGCGCGAGCGGCGCCAGGGGCGTGCCGAAGCAGGCCATCGCGGCCTCGGGGAAGACGATGACGCGGGCGTTCTCCGCCGCGGCGCGGTGGGCCTCGGTGCGCAGGAGTTCGAGGTTCCGCTCGGGGTCGGGGCCGGTGGTGAGCTGGCTCAGCGCGATGCGCATGAGGTGGTTCCCTTCTCGGGGCGCGTGGCTCGAAGGCTCGGGGGTCGGGCTCGGGCTCGGGCTCGGGCTCGGGCTCGGGGGCGGGTGCGGGGGCGGGTGCGGGGCGCTCAGGTGCGGGGCTCGGGTGTCGGGTGTCGGGTGCCGGGCTCGGGTCTCGGGTCTCGGGTCTCGGGTACGGCGTACCGCTCACGCCTGTACGCGGACGGGCTGTTCCGTACCGCTCAGATCCTCGTCGTCGGCCGGGTTCCCGTCGCGGCCCAGGGACAGGCCGACGACCGTGACCACGGCGGTCAGCGCGACATAGAGGGCCAGCGGGATCCAGGAGTCGTACGCGTCGAGCAGCGCGGTGAACAACAGCGGCGCGACGGCTCCGCCGATGACCCCGGCCAGCGTGTACGCGAGTGAGGAGCCGGTGTAGCGCAGACGCGGCGAGAACTGCTCGGCGATGAAGGCCGCCTGCGGCCCGTACATCAGTGAGTGGATGGCCAGCGCCACCACGACCCCGAGCGCGAGGAGCGGCCAGTTGCCGCCGCTGGTCATCGGGAAGAACAGGAACGGCCAGACGCCCGCGGCCACGGCGGAGACGCCGTACAGCAGACGCCGGTTCATCCGGTCGGAGAGCGCCCCGGCCAGCGGGATCAGGAAGACCTGGAACGACGAGCCGATGAGGACGGCGGCCAGCGCGGAGCCGCGGGACATGTCGAGTTCGCCGGTCGCGTAGGTCAGTACGAAGACGGTGAACAGCGCGTACAGCACATCCGGGGCGACCCGGCTGAGGATCGCGGCCGTGAGCGCGCGGGGATGCGTGGTGAAGACCTCGCGGATCGGTGCCTCGGGGCGCTTCTGCTCGGCCTCCATCGCCTTGAAGACGGGGGTCTCCTCAAGCTTCGCGCGGATCCACAGCCCGAAGACGACCAGCACGCCGGAGAGCAGGAAGGCCACACGCCAGCCCCAGCTGGTGAACTGAGCCTCCGTCAGCATGGCACCGAGGGCGGCGAGTACACCATTGGCCATCAGGTTGCCGGCGGGCGGGCCGATCTGGGCGGCCGAGGCGTAGAAGCCGCGCCGGCGCGGATCGCCGAACTCGCTGGAGAGCAGGACGGCCCCGCCCCACTCGCCGCCGACACCGACGCCCTGGGCGAAGCGGAGGATGACGAGCGCGATGGGCGCGGCCACGCCGATCGTGGCGTAGGAGGGGAGCAGCCCGATCAGGAGTGTCGCGGCCCCGATGAGTACGAGGGTCGCGATGAGGACCTTCTTGCGGCCGATCTTGTCGCCGAGCCGGCCGAAGACGAAGCCGCCGAGGGGCCGGGAGACATAGCCGACGGCGTAGGTGGAGAAGGCGAGGAGCGTGCCGGTGGCGGGGTCCTCGGAAGGGAAGAAGACATCGCCGAAGACCAGCGCGGCGGCCACGGAGTAGATGGCGAAGTCGTACCACTCCAGGGCGGTCCCGGTGAGGCTGGCGAAGAAGGCGCGGCGGACCGCGGACCCGCCCAGCGATTGCGTTTCCATTCCCTTACCCCTGCTCGTGTCCATGTTCGTGCTGTTCTTCACGATGTCCGTCCTTGCTGAGGTGCGCTATCGACCTTCCGGCATACTTCTTGTATACAGGTCGTATGCGCAAGCCTTCCGCGCAAAGTTAACCTCGCTGATACCGCGATCGATGTGGAGAACCCCATGGCGCTGCTGACCTTCGAACTGCCCGACGGCACCACCAGGCGCGTCGATGTCGTCCAGGTGCTCAACGCCGGATACGCCGGCCGCAGCCAGGACGATGTCGCCGCGCATGTGGCGGAGCTCGCCGAGCTGGGGGTACCGGCGCCGTCCGTGACGCCCGCCCTCTACCCGGTCGCCCCGTATCTGGCCCAGCACACCGACCGGGTCAGCGTCCAGCACGCGCGTACCTCGGGCGAGGCGGAATGGGCCCTGGTCGTGGACGGCGACGGGGAGCTGCTGCTGACGGCCGCCTGCGACCACACCGACCGCGAGCTGGAGGTGCACGGTGTGGCGTGGAGCAAGAACGCGGGCCCGGACGTCCTCGCCCGGCGCGCCTGGCGGCTGGCCGACGTACAGGACCGGCTTGACGCGTTGACCCTGCGGGCGTGGGTGACCCACACCGGCTCAGGGGAGGCGACCCTTATCCAGGACGGCACGCTGGCGGAGCTGCTCACGCCCGGGTACTGGGCCGAGGTGCTGCGGGAACGGGGCGATCTGGTGCCCGGTACGGTGCTGATCTCAGGCACCATCCCCATGGCCGAGGGCGTGGACCAGTTCGCCGACCACTGGCGGGTCGAGCTGGGCGACCCGGCGACGGGGGACGTGATCGAGCTGGCTTATGACGTGGTGCGGATGCCGGCGCCCATCGGCTGAGACGGGGTGGGCCGGGCCGTATGGCGGGGGACGTACGGCACGGGACGTACGGCGAGGCGCCGGATGGCAGTCCGGGGTGCCCCGCGGCCGGACGCCGCGGGGCTGTCGGCCGTACGGTATCCCCCGACGCGATCTCCCCGACGCGTCAGACCACTTCTTCCAGTTCCTGGAGCAGCTTGCGCTTCGGGCGGGCGCCGACCATGGACTTCACCGGTTCGCCCGCGCGGAACACCATCAGCGTCGGCATGGCGAGGACCCCGTACCGCGCCGTGACCTCGGGGTTGGTGTCCACATCGAGCTGCACCACCTTGAGCCGGTCGGCCTGCTCCCCGGCCACGGCGCTCAGCACCGGCGCGAGCTGTCGGCACGGGCCGCACCAGTCGGCGGTGAATTCCACGAGGACCGGGACTCCGGCCTTGAGTACCTCGTTGTCGAAGTCCGTGTCCGTCACGGCGTCGACACCGTCTATCGCGATCATTTCTCTGTCTCTCCTCGATCTCCGTGACTGAACGCGTGCGCGCCTTCGTGTGCGGATCGTTTGGGTGCGGATATGGACGCGGGGGCTGGGGCGGGTGCGGGTGAGGGTGCGGGTGCGGGTGCGGGTGCGGGCAAGGATGCGTGCGGCGTCAGTTCGCACCGCGGTTCAGGACCGCCGGGCACCGCCGCGTCGGCCGCCAGCCCGGCCCGCGCCGCCTCTGCCTGCGCGAGCTGCGCCCCGACCTGGGCCCGTACGGACTGAAGCTCACCGATCAGTCCGTCCAGCTCGCCGAGTTTGCGGCGGTAGACGGCGAGCGAGGCGGGACAGGAGTCCCCGGCCGGATGCCCGGCGCGCAGACACTCCACGAACGGCCGCGTCTCCTCCAGGTCGAACCCGAAGTCCTGAAGGGTCCTGATCTGCCGGAGGAGGCGCAGATCGCTCTCGTCGTAGGTGCGGTAGCCGTTCACCGCCCGCCGGGCGGGCAGCAGCCCGCGTGACTCGTAGTACCGCAGAGTCCGCGTGGTCGTCCCCGCCCTCTCCGCCAGCTCGCCGATTCGCATGTCTTCGACCGTAATCCTTGACGCCGAGGTCAAGGCAAGGAGAAAGGCATTGACGCTGTGCCCGCGCGCCGCTACAAGACGTACTGAGGGCGCGCTGAGAGCGCTCTCAGCACCGTCTTCTCAGTCCCCTCGGCACCATCCGCACCGGAGGTGTTCCTTGAGAACGAGTCCCGTCAGAGCCACTCCCCGCACCCCGCACACCCCGCGCACGCCCCGCGCCGCGCGCACCCCTCGCACGCCCCTCATCGCCGCGATCCTCGCCATGACCGTCGCGCTGGCCGGGTTCATCGGCGTCACCGGCGCCGGCACCGCCCAAGGCGCGATACCGCCCGCTCCCGGCTGGAACCTCCAGTGGAGCGACGACTTCAACGGCGCGGACCGTACCCCGCCCTCCGCCGCCAACTGGCAGACCGACACCGGCCACGGCTACCCCGGCGGGCCGGGCAACTGGGGTACCGGCGAGATCCAGAACTACACCGCGAGCCCGGACAATCTGAGCCTCGACGGCAACGGAAACCTCCGTATCACCCCGCTCAGGGACGGCGCGGGCAACTGGACCTCGGCCCGGGTCGAGACCCGGCGCGCCGACTTCAAGGCTCCGGCGGGCGGCACCCTCCGTATCGAGGGCCGTATCCAGATGCCGAACGTGACGGGCGAGGCGGCGCTCGGCTACTGGCCCGCCTTCTGGGCCCTCGGCTCGCCGTACCGGGGCAACTACTGGAACTGGCCGGGCATCGGTGAGTTCGACATCATGGAGAACGTCAACGGGATCAACTCCGTCTGGGGCGTGCTGCACTGCGGGGTGAACCCGGGCGGCCCCTGCAACGAGACCACCGGAGTCGGCGCCAGCCGCACCTGCCCCGGGGCCAGTTGTCAGTCCGCGTTCCACACCTACCGCTTCGAGTGGGACCGCGCGGTCACGCCCAACGAACTGCGCTGGTACGTGGACGACCAGCTCTACCACACCGTGCGGCAGAACCAGATGGACGCCGGCACCTGGGCCAATATGACCGAGCACGCCGGGTACTTCATCCTCCTCAACGTGGCGATCGGCGGCGCGTTCCCCGACGCGCTCGGCGGCCGGACCCCGACCGCGGCGACCGTCCCGGGCCGCCCCATGCTCGTCGACTACGTGGCCGTCTGGACCCGTGGCGGCACGCCCCCGACGGATCCCCCGACCGACCCGCCGCCGTCGGGCTCCTCGACGCTGTACGCGCGGACGGGCGCCGGGCTCGGTGACTCCACCGGCTCGGCCGCGTCGGCCACCCTCGCCACGGCGGGCGGCGCCAACTACGACGGCACGCCCCACACCCCGCAGGTCTTCACCTCCGGCGGCATCACCCGTAAATACAACGGCGGCGCCACCCAGTTCGACCTGTTCGTGGACGCGGGGACGTCGGTCGGCAACGGCCAGCAGGTGAGGGTGAGTTACGACCGTACGGGCGACGGCACCTGGGACCGTACGGAGACCTACGAGTACTTCGCGACCGATCCGGTGCCGGGCTATGAGCACTACACACAGGCAAGAGGTCTGAAGTCGGCCACCGGGTCGCATGGCGACCTGGTCAACGGAAAGGTGCGGATCGAGGTCTGGAGCGCGATCGGCACCGGCGCGAGCACGCTGGGGATCGGCAACCAGTCGGTGATCCGGATCCCGTTCGCCTGACACGACGCGACATCGGTCGACGCGACACCGGTCGACGCGGCACGAGAGGGCAGGTGTGTCACGCGTAGGCCCGCAGGCCCGCAGGCCGGTACGGACCGTCGTGTCCGTACCGGCCGGGCGCGCGCGACAGGACCGGCAGGACCAACCGGACTCAGCCGCCCGATCGCGGGGCGGTGATCCGCGCCTCGATCGGGATGTTCCGGTACCAGAAGCCGCACAGCCCTTCCCAGAGCTCGCGTTCGGCCGCGCTGCTGAGCGTGTCGGGCGCGGGCGCGGGCGGCGGCTGGTGCTGCTGCCGTTCCGCGGGTCCCGCCTCCGGCAGAGGTGGCCGACCGCCGTGCCGGGCCGTGTCCAGCAGCAACCCCCGGTAGAGGTCGAAGGCGACACGGATCTGCTGCCCGTGCACCACGGCGGTGGCGAGCGCGGTCCGGTAGCCGGTCAGCGCGCTGAGCGCGCCGATGACGAGACAGACGACGGCGAGCCACGGCGAGCCGCCCACCGCCACCGTGCAGACCGGCGCGGCGACGGTGAACACCACGGACAGCGCGGCGGCGGCGAGTGAGGCGTCCAGACGTGCCCGGCTCGACGCGAACGTGCCGGTGAACGGGGCGGGCAGGAGCGGGAACAGCCGGGGCCAGACGAGCACGGCGTCGATTCCGTACCGGGTACGGGGGTAATCCTCGGCCCCGCGCAGGACATTGCCGAGGCGCGTCGGCAGTACGGGCGCGCCGGGCAGCGGGTAGTGCAGATAGAGCGTCTCGTACGCGTCCGGGCTGCCCGCCCTCACGTCGCCGCGCAGCTCGGCGCGGGCTCGTTCGTGACGGCTCGCGCGTCGCGCCCCGAGCCATCTGCCGGGACGCCCCGGCCAGTACCCCTCCGCCCAGCGCGACAGGGTCACCCGATGGGCCGCCAGCAGGGCGGTGAGGAGGGTGACGGCGAGGACGAAGCCCGCCGCGTGGACGGTACGCACACTCGCGGGCCGGTCGCTCCAGGTGGCTACGGCCCTGCCGAGCCCCGAGCCGAAGCCACTGCCGGGGGCGGTCTCGGCACCCGCGCCGGCGACTGTGGCCGCTTCGAGGGTGATCCCGAGGAGGACGGTCGAGAAGACGAGGGCGGGGATGGCCGAGGTGAAAAGCAGGCGCCGGCTCGTACCCGTCAGCGCGTCCCGGAACACGTCCGCGATCACGTCATCACCCTCTTGGGGAAAGGGTCAACGGATGCGCGGGCACCGCGCCGCCGGGCCCTGCCTCGCCGAACCGCGCGCCGCCCGGCCCTGCCTCGCCGGACACCGCCTCGCCTGGCCCGGGGCACTCCGGGGGATCCTCGGGATCGTAGAAGTGCAGCGCGTTGACGCGGCCGCAGCCGCCGAACGCGCAGACCACATGGGCATGCGGAGTGCGGTGTGTGCCGCACAGACAGCCGTCGTCGCCGGTGACCGCACCCCCGCCCGCGCGTACGGGGCCGCCGGGGAAACGGTCCTGCCGGAGATACGCGTCGACGGTGGCGCGTTCCAGTACGCCGGTGACCGTGCCGCTCGCGTGGTCCATCACCACGGCGGCGTCGGGGCTGAGTTCGAGCAGATGGAGCAGGGCCGACCCTTCGACCACGTCCTGAAGGGTCGCGGAGCCGGAAACCACCACGGCGGGCATGCGCCGAGGAGCCGTGCTCGGAGCGCGCACGGCGAGAGTGAGAGGCGTTCCGTCGGCCGAGAGCCCGATCCGGTAACGACGGTCCTGACCGCCCACGACGCCAGGGCCTTCGTAGGTCACGACGAAATCGGAACTGGCCAGGTCTGCCAGCGGGATGTGCGCCGGGAACGCTGCCATCGGGCCTCCCATAGTCATCGAGCCCCCCACGGTCATCGGGCCTTTCACGGTCATCGGGCGTCCCACGGTCATCGGGCGTCTCCTACCAGGACGAACGGGGCCCAGAAGTAAGGGTGCTCGAAGGGGCGGGCTCCGGAACCCATGCCACCTCTCGCCTCGGCGCTGGCGATCAGCCGTGACCAGAGCAGCATCAGCTCCCTCCGCTGCGGGCTGCCGCTCGGGGTGCGCTCCTTGAGCAGCGCGAACTTCCGCTTCGCGGCGGAGAGATCACCGGACTCGCAGATCAGCCGGAGCAGCGCCGCCTCGTACGCGGTCCGCTCGGCGGCTCGGGCGGCGTCGTGATCGGGGACGTGAGCATCGTCGGCCCGTACACCGGCCCGAACGTCGGCCTGAACATCGGCCAGTACGTCGGTCCGGGCATCGGTCCGGGCATCGGTCCGGGCGAGAGCGTCCTCGCACCATCGCACGGCGGCCTCGGTGGTCATCCCGCGTACCGTCGCCCGCGCCTCATGCAGGGCCCGGCCGCGCGGCGCCCCCGCCACCAGCAGGCCGTAGAAGCGCTCCATGAACAGCGCGGTGGACAGATCGTCCACCTGCCACTGCGTGACCAGGACAGACTTGGCCCCGGCGATGAGGAACGCCCGTGCGAGACCGAGCCGTTCATCACCGGGGCGCGCTCTGCTCTCCCCGCTCCGGCAGGCGCTGAGGGTCACCAGATCCGCTCGGATACGCAGCCCGAGCAGATCGTCCATGGTCAGCGGTCCGTCCGCGCAGCTGATCGCGCTGCCGGCGATGTCGTCGGGGGCCAGCACACCATGGCAGGCGAAGTGCACCGCCGTCGCCCCCGAGTGGACGAGCCGGTCCAGGACCGTCTGCCGGGTGACCCGGTCGCCGTGGAAGACTTCGGCGCGCTCACCGAACGCTCCGGCCAGGGAGCGGGCCTCCGCGCGCGCGTGAACGAGCGGCTGACCGGAGCGTGAGTCGGCGAAGACGCACAGGCCGCTCGGGGCGGGCGGGGCGGTGTCCCGGTACAGATCCGCGAGGAGGGAGGCGCTCTGCACCACATGCACGGGGTTGCGAGCGGCCAGCGGCACCCCGCCGGTGGCCACCGCGTGGAGTGGGATCTCGTGCAGCACGCCGTGCGGCACCAGGCACACCGGCTCCCCCGGCCGGCTGTGGCGCGTCACCGCCTCGACCAGCGGGCCGAAGTCCGTATCCAACCCTTCCTGATCGAAGGCCGCGGCCGATGTCAACCGCCCGAAGCTGTGCTGGGCACTGGGCCGCACCAGCTCGGGAGGCAGTTCGCCCTCCTCGACCACGGGCGATGAGGTACCGGCACGGACGAGGAAGACGACGACCCGGGCGTTGAACACGTAGTAGCTGACAAGGAGACCGCGCCGTCCGCCGCTCCGTCCGCCGCTCCGCTCGAACTCCGCCAGCACGGCGGTCAGTTCGGCGTAGTCGACGGTCGCCGAGGAGCCGGCGCCGGTCACCTGGTCAGGGCGCAGCAGTTCCAGCAGCACGCGCGAACGGTCCTGTTCGCTGTGGTCGAAGGCCACCGCCCACTGCGGCGCGGGCAGACCGGGGATGTGCCCGCGCTCGGGCCCGGTGAGGAGGAGGATCAGGCGGTTGTAGTGGGAGGCCTGATAGTCGATGCGCCGGCCGCCGTCGGTGATGGCGCCGCGGCGCGATTCCTCCAGCCGGACGAGTTCGCTCCAGCGCGCGTAGGCGGCGGGCCAGTCCTTCTCCTCCTCGTCGATCGAGGCGAGCAGCTTCAGTGCCTCCATGTGGAGGGCGATGTCACCGGACTTCTTCCGTGCCCGCTCCAGCAGCCACCGCGCTGTACGGAAACGGCGTACGGGGGCGAGGAGTTGGGCGTGCCACACCATCTTCCAGGCGGTGCCGATACTGGCGACGGATTCGCCGTAGTAGTTGATGCCGTCGACATTGAGCCCCGGCCGGTCGACCGCGCCCGAAGCCTCGTCCGACCCCGTGCCGGGGGCCCGCGTCCACGTACGGATCAGCTCACCGGACTCGAACATCTGCTGGTGGACGCGCCAACTCATGCTCTCGAAGCGCCTCACCGCCGCGTCGGGTACCGCCGGTACGACAGCCCGTGGAAACCACCCCCGCCCCTCCGCGCGCCACTGGAAGCTCCCTTCCGCGGCGAGCGTTTCGGCGGCCTCGGCCCGCTCGTGGAACGCGACCCGTTCGGGTGCGCCGGAGCGCGCGGCGTTCGCCAGGAATCGATGGGCGAACGGTGACATCCAGGCCGCGTCCCGGCTGCCGTCGGTGAGGGGGCGCAGCACATCGCGGACGGCGGGGTAGTCGTTGCGCAGCCTCCCCGCCCACTGGAGCCGCGCCACGGCGGCGAAATCGGGATATCCGGCCGCCTCCAGGTCCTCGACTGCCGCGGCGCTCCGCGCGAGGGCGTCTTCCACGGCGCCCTCCCCGTCGGCGACCGCGGCGAACGCGAACGAGACCGTGCCGCGTGCTGCCCGATGCAGTCGCCACAGTTCCTCGCGGCGCTGCTCTCCGATGCCCGGTTCCGCGCGGTAGGCGGCCTCCGCCGTGAGCAGCATGGAGTCGCACAGCCGCAGATAGCCGGGGGCGTTGCGACGGCCGCCGCGGGTATCGGGCGCGGCGGTGGCCTGAGCCGCCAGCAGGATCAGCAGGGTGTAGTCGGGCGTGCCGGGCTCCCCTGACGTGTGAGTCCCGCGGATCCTGGTGATGAGCCGGTCGTGCACCCAGGACCGGACCAGCGCGTCCCCGAGCGAGGCCCACTTCCTCGGCATCGTCGCCGAGTGAAGCATCAGCTGTCCGAAGTCGTTCAGCCACCACCGAACCGTGAGCGCGACGACCAGTTCGGCGAGAATCACCACCAGCGCGGCCTGGACCAGCTCGGGCCGCGGTGCGGCGACACCTGCCAGCAACAGCGGGAGCGTACCGGCGCAGCAGAGGCCGCGCACCAGCTGAACGGGCAGCAGAAGGACGGTGGCCACGACCACGCACCCGCTCCGACCGAACCGGGCACCGGCCGCCGGCTGCGGCCAGAGCATGGTGGCGAGCCCCAAGTCCTGCGGTGCCACGAGGGCGGCCTGAATGGTCAGCCCGGCCAGCAGCAGCCCGCCAGTCCAGCCGGTGAGCCAGGGCCTCCCCAGCCACTGCGCCACCAGCCACTCGCCGGCGGGGCTGTGCGCGAGCACGACCACGCCCACGAGCGGCCCGGCCAGCGCGAGTCGATGGACATCGCGCCCGAACGGCGGCAGGTGCCGGCCGGCGTCGCTCCGTACCAGCCCGAGGACCATCAGCAGCCCGGCAGAGAGCAGCAGAAGCCCACGTACTGCCTCCGGAACGTCGCCCACCGAGGGGATCAGCACAAGCGGCGACAGAATCACGACACCTCGGGCAGGCCCGGCCAGAAGGCTCAGACACCCCAAGCCCTGCACGTCCGCTGCGGGCGGCTCCCGGTCCGAGGCCGGCCGCGAGTCCAACACACCCATCCTTGCTCCCCTCCCCCCTGTGCTCCCCCTGCACTCCCCGCCTTACGCACCCCGTCCGAGCCGGGCCGACGACCGGCCAGGAAGCCACGCCTCCGCTCGGGCCGCCATCACTGCCCCTTCATCCACTGGGAAGCCCCGAAGAGAACGGTGAACCCGCCCAACGCGACGGTCCACACCGACAGCCACATCGGCGCGTCCATGACGAAATTCCCCACGCCCATCACGACGAGCGCGAACCCCTGAACCAATTGCTGCTTCGACGACATGCCGTTCCCCGGGCCATGAGCCACTCCGGCCCACTCCTGAACTCGTTGCGAATGAAGGCTTGTTGGGCCGAGAGTGGCAGACACCACCACCACGCGCGGCGGAACGCGCAACAACCACCCCATCGGGTGCGGGGCGGACGGTGGACGAGTCCCGGCCCTGAACTGCTTGGGATGCCAAGTGCGTCTCATGTCAAGATGAGTTGGTGTCCGTGACCGATCCGGTCGTGGTGGGATGGGGGCTGTCGCATCGTGGGTTACACCATTCCTGAGGGCGTCGACACGATGCTCGACGTGGTCGGCGTGGGCTGGCCCAACGTCGACGAGGACGCGTACCGCGACATGGCGGACGCGTTGAGGGAGTTCGCGGATGACGCGGACGACGACGGACACGCCGCGCATCAGCACATTCAGCGTCTGCTCTCCAGCGGGCAGAGCGAATCACTGACCGCTCTGGACACGCACTGGTCCAAGGTGCAGGGCAAGCACAAGGACCTGGCGAAAGCGGCTCGGGTCATCGCAGCCGCACTCGACCGCGTCGCGGACCTCATCGTGGCCCGGAAGATCGCCGCTGTCGGTGAACTCGCGGATCTCTGCGCCACGGTGGGCATCACGCTCGCGTTCGCCCCCGTGACGGCTGGTCTGTCGACGCTCCTGGCAGGGGCGAAGATCGCGGCCACCCGTATCGCGTTCAAGAGAATCCTCAAGGAGATGGCGGAGGCAGCCGTCGCCGAGATCGTCGCCGCACTCACGGAACCCGCGGTCGCCGCGATCGAGAACGTCGTGGCGGACCTGGCCATCCAGACCGCTCTGAACGTCGCCGGTGTACAGGACGGGATCAACACCGATCAGACGGTCCAGGCCGGCAAGGACGGGCTCCAGCTCAACTCCGCTCCGGGGCCGGTCGGTCCAGGGCCCGGCGGTGGCCCGATCATCGACCACGACACGCACGGCAAGACGGGCTTACACCTGGCCGGCGTACAGGTCTCCATGCGCGAGAAAACCGGCGGCAAGCTCACCAAGGCCAAGGGGCACCACGGCCGCGCCAAGGGCAAGGACTCCCTGACCGCTGTCCTCGACACCACCATCGAAGGCGTCACGGAGAAACTCGGCAAGGCATTGAAGGACCTCGGCGACCACGTCGGCGAGACCCTGCCCAACTCCATCAGCAAGAGTTCGAAGACCCACAAGGAAAACGACCAGGACATCCGCGAAAAGATCAAGAAGATCGATTCCGCGGCCGACAAGGACGAGGGAGGCCTCGGAGGCGGAGGCGGAGGCGGAGGAAACGGTGGCGGAGGAGGCGGCACGCCCGGCGGAGGCCCCAACGGGAAGCCGATCAAGCCGCAGCCGGGGTGGCACGGGCAGAGCGCCGGCAAGATGAAACACCATCGACGCGACGCACTTGACGTCAATCATCTCAGCGAGGAGCAACAACGGGATGCCCTCGTCCGAGAAACACGCAGCCTTGCCGACGACGCCCGCGACCAAGAAGCAGGGCACAATCCGCCCGGCAAGGACCGACTGGTGAAGTCGTGTGCCGGAGGTCTGCTGCACGAGGGAACGCTGACGAGCCACTCAAGCTCCACGAAACGGCACGGTCAGACGCTTCTCGACACCCACCCCGCGCTCAAGAGCGTCCTGGATCAAGTGGAGAAGGAGATCCGAGCGGACAATGAGAACCCGGGCGCCGGGCACGGCAAGTGCGCCGAGATCGCGCTTGTATCCGACCGACTCCATGGTATAGAAGAAAGGGATCACACAGCGATCCGCACACCGGAAGACATTCGTAGAGTGATGAGCGGAGCGCTCGTCTACTCCCTGCAAATCGGAGAACAGGACTCCCCCACCGGGTTCAAGAATCACGGCGATTACAAAGAACCGTGTCGGTCTTGCTCAAGAATTCTGCCGTTGATCGGTGTCACGGCACACAGTTAGAATGAGGACGACGATGCCGATACTTTCCACAGCCGAAGAAGTGGATGCGTGGCTGACAGAAGCCGGATGGCACCCGGAACGCGATGTCGGGGAGGAAGCCTCCGAAGCGGTCGCCGCCGTGGTCGAGCGGTACCGCTCTTACGGCGTGGACATCGAGCCTTCCCCGTCTGCCCTCGCTTTCATCCGGGAGCACGCGTTCCTTCGAGCCGTCATCGACACCGCTCCGGAGAACTTCGCGATATTCACGCCGCATCTCGTCTTCAAGGGAGATGCCGAGGAGATCTCTGAACTGGCCGGAGATCTCGGCACGAAGCTCTTCCCCGTCGGATACGACACATACGACGGCTCGACCATCCTCATGGACGAAACCGGTCGTTTCTTTTTTTCGCACCACACCGGGGCATATTACCTTGGGCGCGAAAAGTACGAGGCACTGATGAACCTCATGAGCAGCGAAATGGAAGATGCGGAGGACTACTTTGTCTGACCTCGTTCCCGGCGTGGCCGCGTCACTGCTCGTCCACGGCCAGATCTTCAGCCACACGAGTCTCGGCGGCGACGAACAGCCCGATCTTCACCCCGCCGTGCGGGAGTTCTTCGACGCATTGCCCGTGGAGCAGCGGGAGTCCTTCATCGGATACTGCGCTGAGTCCGCACTGATCTCGGACCAGTTGTGGGGACTGGACCGCAGGCGCACCGACGGGGGGACGACGCCCCTCAAGGAGGCCGTCGGTCATTTCACCGGCTCCGCCCTCGTCGCGAAGAAGATCCGTGGCCATGGCGACCCCGAACACGGCAGCGCGGCTCAGGTCTGCCGCTCCTGCTCGGCGCTGCTCGACCGGCTCGGCATCCACGTCATCGGCTCATGACACGAGGCGAGGACGCGCTGGTATCCGCCGGCTGGCACAACGGCCGTGACGTCAGGAACGAAGCTCTCTCAGCCATCCTCCGAACCGTCGCACTCATCGAGCCAGTGGCCGATGGAGCGACCTGGGTGCTGTTCCCGGCTGCCGAGCGGGCATTGCGCGAATTCCACGGACTGCGCGTAGAAGCGGCCGGACCCGGTCATGACGTGGCGGCCACGGGATGCGTGATCGATCCTACGGAAGCCCGGCATGCTCTGCGCCCGTTCGCACTTCTCGGTGAGTCCACGGGCTCCCGACTGTTCCCGTTCGGCCGTACGGACGTGGACGCGCTGCTCGCGGTCGACGAGGAAGGGCGCCTCTTCTCCATTGATCACGGTGGGCGTTGGCAGCTCGGCGACACCGTGCGTGAGGGCCTTGCCAGGCTGACGGAAGGACGTACCCCGCACAGGATCGCCGCTCAACGGTGGGCCTGGACCGCACCGTCGACGGCTGATGGACAGCCTCTCGTCAACGCCGTACGTACCTCACTGGTGGCCCTGTACGTCCTGCACCACCATCACGTGTTCAGCGCCCGCGACCTGCGACTGACCGTCACGGCGCTGCGCGGCATCGGCGCGGAGGCGCTGGAGCATACGGTCCCGCTGCCGGGCGGCTCGCTGGAAGAGAGCGCGGCGCCCCTCGCGGCCAGTATGGAGGCGCTGATCAAGGCCGAGGGTGTCACGACGCGGGGCGCCGAACTCAAGGTGACCGTGAGCGCCCCGCAGGACACCGCCGCCCCGCTGTCCTCCGTCAGCTGCGCCGTACGCACGGGGCACTCGGCAGAAAGCCCGGGGATGACGGAACTCTCCCTCTCCGCGGGCGCGGGCGCCTCGGTCGGTCGGGCTCGGACGGCCGTTCTCGCATGCTCGGAGGACTTGGCACGCTACGCCCGGCATCCAGCGCCGTGAGCGATGCGGGAAACACCGGCGACTACTCCTCAACTTCCGTACACGCCAAGCACCCTGCCGGAAGCGTGCCTCCGGCCTCCGGCAGGGTGCTCCTGAAGGCGGGATTCACGCGCACCGACACAGCCCACGGTTTCTCGTTGTACGTGGCGAAGCGCGCCGGCGGGCCGACGCCGGGCGTCCGCGTCCCGGACGGGGCTCGGTAACGTACCGGCAGGTGGGTGGCTGGAAGGGGGTCTTTCGTCGTGCCCGCTGTCGGTTCTGGCGGCTACGGTATCGCCGGAGGGAGGAGGCACCATGATGGAGACGGTCTTTCACAGCGAAGACCTTCCGCCGACGGAGCGGCTGGCCCGCTTCGACGCGTTTCAGGTCGACAGTCCGCACCCGATGCGGGTGGAAAGCGGTGAACCGGCGCGGTTCAGTGCCACGGCGCGTGCGCTGGACCTCGCGGCGGTGAATGTCGTCGAGCTGACCTGCTCGCCCTCGGACGTACGGCGCACCCCGCGGCTGATCCGGCAGTGCGATCCCGAGCTGTACTCGGTCGTCTTCGCCCTGCGCGGTCGGCTCGGTGTCGTCCAGGACGCCCGCGAGGCGGAGTTGGGACCGTTCGACTTCGCGCTGTACGACAGCTCGCGACCCTTCGACGTGAAGATCGTCGGCGACCGCGGGACAGCGGCGCTCGTACGCGCCCATGTACCCCGCGCGCTGCTGCCCCTGCCCGCCGACCGGAGCGCGGCGCTGATGGCGGTGCCGCTCCCGGGTCGCGACGGCATGGGGGCGCTGCTCACCCAGTTCCTCACCAGCCTGACGACCGACTCCGCCGCCTACCGGCCGGCCGACGCCCCCCGGCTGGGTACGGTCGCCCTCGATCTGCTGACCGCGGTGCTCGCCCACCACCTCGAAGCCGACGCGCGCGTGCCGGAGGACTCCCGGCAGCGTGCGCTGCTGCTGCACATCGAGGCGTTCGTACAGCGGCATCTGCACGATCCCGAGTTGTCACCCGGCGCCATCGCCGCCGCGCACCACATCTCCGTCAGCTATCTGCACCGCCTCTTCCGCACGCGCGACAGCACGGTCGCAGCCTGGATCCGCGACCAACGCCTCGAACACGCCCGCCGTGACCTCACCGACGGCACACTGCGGACCGTACCCGTCCACCGGATCGCGGCCCGCTGGGGCTTCCCCGACCACGCCACCTTCACCCGCGCCTTCCGCGCCGCCTATGACCTCCCGCCCCGGGACTACCGCCACCGGGCCCTCGCCTCCACGACGTAGCCGACACGCACGTGGCCGCCGTCTCCCCCGTGGACGGCGGCCACGGAGGCCGGCACTCGACAGCACGACTGTCGGCTGCACAACAAGGATGTTCGACGCCGCCGGTACTGTCTTTGACGTGTAGTGCACGAGTGCTTGCCAAAGCGTGCACTCCGGCGCGCCCGTCCGCCGGGCCCGGTACGGGAAGCGGGCCACGCCGTCGCTCTAACCGCCCGCGCCGTCGCTAGAAGCGCCCGCCGTCAAGCGCCTCGACGAAGGTGGCCCAGGCGCCGCCGGCGACGACAAGCGCCGGACCGTGCGGGTACTTGGAGTCGCGTACGGCCATGGCGCCGTCGGCAAGACGGGCGCCCTCGACGCACGCGCCACCGTGATCGTTGCTGTAGCTCGACTTGAACCAGTCGGCGCCAGTCAGCGCGTCAGCCATGGTCGTCATCGGAATCAAAGCTCCTTCATTGCCTTCTTGATCAAGCTCAGGGATTCCTGCGGTCCGAGAGCGATCGCTTGCAGTTCGGTGAATGCTTCTTCGTGAAGCTCCACGTCCGACTCACGCCGACTCACCCAGGCGTCGGCCAGGTTCTCAAAGTAGATGATCGGCTTCAGAGCGTCGCGGTCGTGGAACTGGAGCGTATGGAAGGCACCGTTCATCCCTGGATGAGCACCGGCCTTGAAGGGCACCACCTGGACCCTGACGTTGGGCAGGGAGGTCACCTCGGCGATATGGGCCAGCTGTGCCCGCATCACTTCGGCCCCTCCCACCCGTCGGTGTAGCACGGCCTCGCTGATGATCGCCGAGAATTTCAGCGGCGACTCCCGGCGCAGCGCCTCCTGCCGTGTCATCCGCACCGCGACCATGCGCGCGATGTCCTCTTCGCTGAGCCCTTGATGCGCGCTCTCGTGAGTCGCGCGCACGTACGCCTCGGTCTGGAGCAGGCCGGGGACGAATTCGGACTCGTAGTTGTGCAGCGCCACGGCCGTGGCCTCCAGGCCCAGGTACGCCCGGAAGCCGGGAGCGATGACCGGGCGGTACTCCGTCGACTGCCACCAGTCCCGCTTCCGTTTGGTGACCGCCGCGTATCCCTTCAGCAGTTCCGTGGTCTCCGCGTCGGCCTCGAAGATCTGGCAGAGGGCCATGACATCGACCGGTTCGACGACCGAGTTCTCACCAGTCTCCAGCCGTGTCAGTTTCGACGGACTCCAATAGAGCTTCCGGACAACCTGAGTTGAGGTCATCCCGGCCTTCTGCCGGAGATGACGAAGCTCGTTGCCCAAGTGCAAGCGGCACAGAGCCGGGGTTGCCGACTCGATGTCCGTGATCATCTGCCGTCCTCTCAGAGCACTGTCCAGTGTGTCGACGTTGCTTCCGCCTCCGCAAGGAACTTTCTGCGTCATAGCGGGAGCCACCGCGTACCCGGGTGAACACCCCTCACCAGAGGGGCGATTCACTGCGATTCCCGCACGCAGAATTCGGCTGGAGCGTTCCAGCCGTAACGCATCTGATGCGACGCTATACCGACAGCTCACCCAGTGCAGTCGATTCGACGCTTTGAGTGAGCACGCTGGATCCATGCAGCAGTCTCAGGAGAGCGACGACAAGGACTCGCGATGCCTCCCATCACGCACAGCGCAACTCCCGCCCCACCCACCGCAGTCGACAGACAGGACGCCGTGCGCCTGAACATGTCGTTCGCGCCCCACGCCCGCCGCGTCGAGCATCTCCGCCGCATCGCGGGCGCGCTCCTTCGCCAGGACGACCTGGGCACCGATGCCATCGAGACCGTACAACTCCTGGTCAGTGAGATCGTCACCAACGCGGTGGTGCACGGACGGGGCGAGCGGGTCCGGTTCTCGTTGGCATACGGGCGGAGCGGGTTCGTGCGGATCGAGGTGGACGATCACTCCCCCGCGCCGGTCACCGTACGGCGGCCGGGGCCCGACGAGGAGAGTGGGCGGGGCCTGTTCCTGGTGGACGAGCTGTCCTGGGCATGGGGCAGGCGCGGTACCCGCACGTGGTGTGTGGTCGCCACGCGGGAGGTGTGCGCCCCATGACACTGACTCGCCGCACCCCCGGCGCTCACTGGCGCCCGCGCCCCCTGGTCTTCGCCACCGACGCCGAGGCGCATCGGCGTCTTCTGACCGCCCTGCGCCACCAGGTCCGTCATGAGCGGCAGTCCGAGGGCCACGTCGGCCTTCCCGTCGACATCGTGACCATCTCCCGCACCGTGCTCGCGGCTCTCGCCCTGCGTGTCACTCTCCCCGAGCGCGCCTGGGTGGACATCACCATTCTCAAGCTCCGCGCGAACCTGGAACTCCTGCTGCGCGAGGACCTGGGTGGTTCCGGCCCGCTCGTGGGGGCCCTGCGCGAGGACGCCCGGCGGCTGCTCGGCCTCTGCTCCCCCTCCGCGCCACCGCTCCCGCCCCTGCACGCGTACGAGTTGATGCGCGCCCTGGCCGGTACCACGCGTTCGTTCGCCGTTCTCTACCAACTGCGCCAATCGGCGCGGGAACACGGCCGGTGAGCCCCGTCACGGCCCAGGCCCTGTACGTCGTCGCGATCACCGCCGTCGGCGGCTCGATCCTCCTGGCGCTCTGGCGCGGCTGCTAGGGCTGTATCGAAAGTGACCTTGTGTTGGTGCTTGGCGGGACGTGCCCGTCGAATACGGGCCGTGGGGCCGGGTCTACGACCCTTTTCGGCGCTGGCAGCGGACGGCACGTGGCACTAGATCCTCACCTGGCTCCAGTCCCTGGCCGACGCGGAAGGTGCGTCGGCGCGGGATCCGCCGCGCCATCCCGGACAAGGCCGACCAGGCGCGTAACCGCACGAAGCTCGGCTCCCGCGGCGGCCGGCCCCCGCACTTCGCCCCGGCCGACTCCCGCGAGCGTCACGCGGTCGGGCCCAGGGGCGGCCTTCCGGGCATCGCTCGACGGGAAGGCCCCGGGCGTGGTTTCGCCCGGGGCCGGTGCTCCAACTCGCCGGAGTGGTATGCCGGTCAGCGTTCGAGGAGGGCGATGCGGATGGCTCGTTCGACGTGGGCGGCGGTGTTGGCGTGTCCTGCGGCGTTGGGGTGGACCAGGGTGACGCGCTTGCCGATGAGACCACAGTTCAGCAGGGTGCCTTGGAGCTTGGCAGGCCAGTAGTCCTCGGCGTCGCCGCAGATTCCCTCGACCCACTTGGTGCCGGCAGGCTGGCAGGCGTCGTGGCCCACGCTGGAGGAGTAGACGTCGACGTAACGGTCGCCGAAGAAGTTCGAGACCCGCTGGATCGTGCTGTTCAGCGGCTTGAGGACGTCGTCACGGAGCCAGTTGATGTCGGCGTGGGTGATCGAGCCGAGTTCGGTGAGGGAAGCGCGGTTGCAGGTGCTGGCGTCCTCGGGCAGGACGGCCGGGTAGCCGACGGTGATCACCTTGGCGTTGGGTGCGGCCTGATGCACCTGCGCCAGCATCTCGATGTACTCGTCCTGGACCCGGGCGAGCTTGTCCTGGATGCTTTCCTCTCCCTCGGGCGGGTTGGTGTAGTGGTCGCGGCAGGACTTGCCGACCGCGCCCTGTTCGAGGCACTTGAGGAGCATGCCGCCGAAGGGCAGGCTGTTGCCGCCGACGCCGATGGTGATGACGTCGGTCTGGTCGCCCAGCTTGGCCCGCTGGATCTGCGGGTCCACCGCGGTCCAGCCGTCCGCGGGTGGCTGGACCGGGCTGATCGGCGTCTGCTTTTTGTTGGCGATGTCGGCGATAGTGGCGTTGCCGCAGCTGACGTTGGTCAGGCTGACGGGCTTGCCCGGCGGGAACTCGGCGAGCTCGCGGTCGACAACGCCCGGGTAGGCGTCGCTGGTGCGGTCGCAGCCGTCCCGCGAAGGATCGCCGAGCGCGGGCTGCGGGTCCCCGACGAAACCGCCGGCCGTGTACGAGTCGCCCAGCGCGGCCCACTCGTACTGATCAGCCGCACTAGCAGCGCCCGAGGGCAGAACAACGGATGCCGCCAGCGCGAGCCCCACGGCCAGCACGCTCGTTCGCAGGCGCGAGAAAGGGTGTCGCATGGATCCTCCAGGATCGATAAGAGAAGCCCAGGGCCGGAACGCGCCCCAGGCCGGAAGTGCATCTCGTCCAAGATCATCCGCACGGCCCGCGTGTTATCGCTGAGGAACTGGACCTACAGTCCCCGATCGAGCTAAATGGTCAGATCTTCACACCGTCACGTACCAGTACTCGCCTCTGAGGCGGCCCGCCTCAAAAGGCCGTTCCGGCATAAGAATCCTTCCGACATACGCCCTGGTGCGTCGCGCCGTGACGCGGCGCCGTACCAGGGGGGAGACGCACGCGGTGATACCCCCTGCCGCCAGGACAGCGGGTACCACCGCACACCGCGCTCATCGCTCATCGCTCAGGGAAGGAATGCGTAGAACGGTCCGTCGGGCGCGGTGTTGCGAGAACACAACGTCACGTCTCTGCCCTGGAGATACGCCAGCAACCACTCGCCGAACGTCATCTCGTAGAGCGTCCATGCCGGACTGTCGAACTCCTGGATCACGACGCGCCAGGGCGACGAGTCGTCGTCCGGAACGCGCAGGAAAACCGCCTCGCCCGTCGTGGCCGTCGCCACCGGCATCAATTCACCGGGGTTCGCGCCCACAGAGTTCGGCAGGAATTCCGTCATGTCCTCGTCGCGCCAGAGTTCCAGATCCTGCCTGATCATCTTGCCGAGGCTGTGCAGAAGATGCCCGGCGGGGTGCTTCAGATACAACTGCCCGTTGATCTCGATCGAGCCGTAGGCGTCGACGATCTCACGGAAGTCCGCAGGGAATTCGAGACCGAGTTCCTGCTCCAGTTCGATCCACGGCGCCGGGTCCGACCAGTTGAACCGGGGTTCGCCCAACAGGGCTCGTATCGCTGAGAGCGTTGCCACCACTATGCCCCTTCTGGCACTTCGAGCCGATTCCGGTGGGGGAGTTGATGGCAGTACACCAGAACGTTTTCCCCGATGTCCCCCGGGGGTCCGTATGCGACCACGACATCGTGCGGTTGGAGGAGCCGCCCGCCGACGTCAGAGTCCTGATCAGAGTCCTGATCAAAGTCCTGCGCGAGCGTTTCGAGGTCTGTCGTCACCAAACGACGGAAGGACGCCGACCGGGGTGTCCAGCCATGGACGGGTGGTTCCGTCCCGGTCCACGGTCAGGCCGAAGCGGTCGACGGCGGGCCGTCCCTGGCTGATCCACCAGGTCAGGGCCTGTTCCACTTCGTCCCAGAGGCGACGCGGGCCCGATTGGTAGACCGTGGCGTCCGGCGCTCCCGGGCTGAAGACGACAGCCGCCCACGACTGGCTGAGGAAGTCGAAGAACCACGCCTTCGCGTCGCCTTCTTCGCCCGAGTCGCCGACGTTCACGACATGGGCGCAATCGGGCACGCAGAGCCCGACGACGAAGTCGGCCGCGTCGTAACGACTCCCGATGTCCGCCAGGGTGAGAGAAGTTCTGGAACCCTCGGCGTTGCCAGGGAACTCTTTCACGTGTCCGCCGAACAAGTTCCAGTCGAGACGCTGGTCTCGAAGCTTCATGAACTCGACCAAACGAACGAACGGGCCGACTGCGCGCCCGTCCTCGCCCACCGCCAGCCGAACGAGCCCGTCCTGATGGCTGTAATGGGTGCCCCAGGGAGCAAGGATGATCCCGCCAGGTCGCGTCTGTTCCAGCCACTTGGCAGGGAAGTTCCGTACCCCCGCCGTGACGATCACCCGGTCGTACGGGGCCCCGACGGGCCAGCCCTCCCGGCCGTCGCCCTCGACCAGTCGTGGACCGAGTCCGGCACGTGTCAGCGCGGCCGAGGCGCTTGCCGCGACCGCCGGGTCGATCTCGACGCTCACCACGTTCCCGTTACCAAGACGGTGCGCGAGGAGCCCTGCGTTCCAGCCGGTGCCGGTGCCCACCTCCAGCACCCGCATTCCGTCGCTCAGCTCCAGATCACGGAGCATGGAGACAACGACCGACGGCATGCTCGCCGAACTGGTTGCCTTCGATCCCGGCTTGTCGCCCGTGTGCTGCCCGTCATCCCATTGAGTGACCAAGGGGACATTCTCGTACGCGGCTCTCGCCCAGCGTGCGAGGTCATCGTTTCTGAAGACGGGAACGCTGAGGCTGGTCGCCATGTCATAGGCCCAGAACGGATCCGGCAGGAACAGGGATCGTGGCACGGCCCTGAGCGCCTCGGCCCACTCAGGCGTCAAGACCCCGATGTCGAGGAGATGCCGCGCCAGTTCTTCACCAGCGCGGCGTTCCTGCTCAGATACAGCTGTCACTTGCGGTGCTTCCCATCGCCATCCGGCGACCCGCCGTCCGGATGCGGCTCCAGGATCGGTTTCCATGGCTCACCAGGAAGGTTGTCCTTCTTCTCATCGTCCCCGCCGTCCTTGCCCCCGCCCACCTGTTCGGCCACTGACAGACGCTCCCCTCACGAGTCATCCGAATCACCTCTCAACCATTGAAGCGATCACCAGGCTCCCCTACCAGGCGTTGGCGTCTTCTCGCCGCCGCCCCATGCACCCCGGACGGCTCGTACCCATTTGCCGTGCGGTAGGCATATCCCCGAAATGGGCGAGGTACTTATCTCTCGCCCACAACGTCCGCGCTCGTCCTGGAGTACGCGATGACCGAAATCGGGGAAACGACCACCTGTCCGTTCGACTTCAGCAAGGGCATGGACTTCGATCCCTCGCTCGGTGACCTCATGTCCCAGGGGCCCGTCACCCGGATCCGGCTGCTCTACGGTGAGGCGGACGCCTGGCTCGTCACGAACTTCGACGGGGTACGGCAGGTGACGACCGATCCCCGGTTCAGCCGCGCGGGGATCATGAGCCACAACTACCCCAGGATGACTCCCGAGCCGATCGTCTCCCCCGAGTCGATCAATGTGATGGACCCGCCCATCAGCAGCCGGCTGCGGCGGCTGGCCTCGCAGGCGTTCTCGCCGCGGCATGTGGACCGGATGCGGCCCGCCGTCGAGGGCATCGTCGATCAGCTGCTCGACGAGATGGCCGCGGACGGCCCGCCGGCCGATCTGGTCGGGCATCTGTCGGACAAGCTCCCCCAGCACACCATCTGCGAGCTGCTGGGCATCGCGCCGCCGGACAGGCCGCGGATGCAGGAGTACGCCCATCATCTGCTGTCCACGGCCCCCGACTCGCGCCAGGCGGCCGCGGACGCCAAGGCGCGGCTGCGCGAGTACTTCGGCGGGCTGGTGGCGGAGCGGCGGCGTGCGCCCGGGGACGATCTGATCAGCACGCTGGCCGCCGCCAAGGACGGCGACGACGCCCTGGACGACAAGGACCTGGCCGTCATGTCGCTGACGCTCATGCTGAGCGGTCACGACACGGCGACCTGCCAGATCAGCAATATCGCGTTCCTCCTGCTCACCCGCCCGGAGCTGATGGACCTGGTGCGGAGCCGGCCGGAATCGCTCAGGCAGGTGCTGGACGAGCTGCTGCGGTACATCCCGTTCCGCAAGGGCGTGGGCATTCCGCGCGTCGCCACGGAGGACGTGGAGATGGGCGGGGTGCGGATCCGGGCCGGTGACTTCGTCCATGTGTCGTATCTGACGGCGAACCGCGATCCGGAGCGGTTCCCCGACCCCGATGTCATCGACCCGCACCGTCCGCCCACTCCGCACATGACGTTCGGCTGGGGCGGGCACCGCTGTATCGCGGCTCCCCTGGCCATGGCGGAGCTGGAGGCCACCATCGGCCGTCTGGTGGACCGCTTCCCGGGGCTGCGGCTCGCGGTGCCGGCCGAGGAGCTGCGCTGGGACACGGAGACGATCCGACGCTTCCCGCACGAGCTGCCGGTGGCCTGGTAGGCAGCCCGCCCGACCCCGGCCTGCCCGGCCTCCGGATCGCCGGCCCCGGACCGACCTCCGGATCGCCGGCCCCGGATCGCCCGCCGGGCGGTGTGTCCGTGTCGCTGCCGTCCGTACCGGTGCCCGATCACATCGGTACGGACGGCAGCGATACGGACGCCCGTCCGGCGGGCGGTACCGCGAGGGCCACGTCCCGATCGGCCGTAGGCGTCCCGGGTGTCGCCTCGGTGGTCGCCTCCGTCGCCGCCTCCGTGCTTTTCGTCACTTCGTGGCTGCCCGGCAACGCACCGCGGTCACCGACCCCCGCACACGACAGACCGGCCGCACGGAAGCGCCTCCGTACGGCCGGTCTTCGTGGGGCCGGGGTGAGGGGGGGAGACCCCCGGCCGGGATCATGGTGCGAGATGGTGCGAAGGGGATCAGACCCCCGCCTTGTCCGCCTTCTCCAGGCCGCGCTGCTCGGGCACGCTCTGGGTCTCGTCCCCCGCGTCGCTGACCGGAGCGTGGTCGTCCACCAGGGTCTTCTCGTCGAACGGGATCTTTCCGGCCAGCACCTCGTCCACGCGCTGCTTGTCGATCTCCTTGGTCCACGTCCCGACCAGGACCGTGGCGACCGCGTTGCCCGCGAAGTTCGTCATGGCACGCGCCTCGCTCATGAAGCGGTCGATACCGACGATCAGACCGACACCGTCGACCAGCTCGGGCCGGTGCGACTGGAGACCGCCGGCCAGCGTCGCCAGGCCCGCGCCGGTGACACCCGCCGCACCCTTGGAGGCGATGATCATGAAGAGGAGCAGCGAGACCTGTTCACCGATCGAGAGCGGGTCGCCCATGCCCTCGGCGATGAAGAGCGAGGCCATCGTCAGATAGATGGCCGTGCCGTCCAGGTTGAAGGAGTAGCCGGTCGGGACGGTGATACCGACGACGGGCTTGCTGACACCCAGGTGCTCCATCTTCGCGATGAGCCGCGGCAGCGCCGACTCGGAGGAGGAGGTCGACAGGATCAGCAGGAACTCGCGGCCCAGGTACTTCAGCAGCGTGAAGATGTTCACGCCCGCGACCAGCCTCAGCAGCGCGCCGAGGACGACGAAGACGAAGAGCGCGCAGGTGATGTAGAAGCCGATCATGATGATCGCGAGCGACTTCAGCGCGTCGAGACCGGTCTCACCGACCACCGCCGCGATGGCGCCGAAGGCACCGACCGGAGCGGCCCACATGATCATCGCGAGCATCCGGAAGACCAGGCGCTGGATGTGCCCGATACCCCGCAGCACCGGCTCGCCCGCGGAGCCCATGGCCTGGAGGGCGAAGCCCGCCAGCAGCGCGACCATCAGCGTCTGGAGGACGGAGCCCTCGGTGAAGGCCGAGACGATCGTCGTCGGGATGATGCCGAGCAGGAAGTCCGCGGTGGACTCGCTCGCACCGGTCGCCTGGGCGGCGCCCGCTTCACGGGTGGCCTCGGTGAGGTGGAGACCCGAACCGGGCTCCAGGATGTTTCCGACGACCAGGCCGATGGCCAGGGCGACGGTCGACATCGCGATGAAGTAGCCGAGGGCGAGCCCGCCGACCGCGCCGACCTTGGCGGCTTTCCTGACCGACCCGACTCCCAGCACGATCGTGCAGAAGATCACGGGCGAGATCATCATCTTGATGAGGTTCACGAAGCCGGTACCGATCGGCTTCAGTTCGACGGCCACGCCAGGAGCCGCGAAGCCCACCAGAATGCCGAGTGCGACGGCGACGATCACCGCGATGTACAGATAGTGGGTACGGTCCCGCCTTGCGGCCACGGGTCCTCCTCGACTCGTCTCCTGCGAATCCCCCGTCCCTGTCCCGAGGGGTCCCGGTGACTATCCACCACCGTGTGACGCCGGTCACCCTTACGTTCATTTCGTTCATATGAATCCGGCCAGGCATTCTTGTTTCATGCATCTGCCGCTCCCCCGCAGTCTCGCCGCGCAGCTCTTCGCGATGCAGGTCGTGCTGGTCGCGGCCGTCGTCGCGGGGTGCGCGGTCTTCGCGTTCGTCACCGGTCGCGCCAATACGGGCGAGACCGCGCGCAAGCAGGTTCTGGCCACGGCGTACACGCTCGCCGACTCGCCGTCGGTACGGGAGGCGATCCGTACCCCTGATCCGAGCGCCGCACTCCAGCCGTACGCGGAGCGCGTGCGGCGGGACACCGGAACCGACTTCATCACGATCATGAACCCGGAGGGGATCCGCTGGACGCATCCCGACCCGGCGCAGATCGGGATGCCCTTCCTGGGCCGCAGGGGACCGGCGCTGCGCGGCGAGACCTTCACCGAGACCTACACGGGCACGCTCGGCCCCTCGGTCCGGGCGGTCACCCCGGTACGGGACGGCGACCGGATCACCGGTCTGGTCAGCGTCGGGATCACCGTGGACCGGATCTCCAGCGAGGTCACCGAGCAGGTCAAGGTGCTGGCCCTGGCGGCGGGCGCGGCCTTGGCGCTCGGCGGACTGGGTACGTATGTGATCAACGCGCGGCTGCGCCGGCACACCCACGGGATGAACGCGGCGGAGCTCAGCCGGATGCACGACTACCACGAGGCGGCGCTGCACGCCGTGAGCGAGGGGCTGCTGATGCTCGACGGCGGACGCAGGATCGCGCTGATGAACGACGGCGGGCGCGAGCTGCTCGGTCTGGACGACTCCGCGGTGGGCCGTCCCATCGCCGAGCTGGGGCTGCCCGCCCCGCTCACCGGTGCGCTGCTGGCCTCGGAGCCCCGGGTGGACGAGGTGCATATGACCGCCGACCGGATCGTGGTCGTGAACACGCGGCCGGTGGTCGGCGGGGAGCAGCGCGGTACGGTCGTCACCTTGCGCGACCACACCGAACTTCAGGCGCTGTCGGGCGAGTTGGACTCGGAGCGCGGCTTCACCCAGGCGCTGCGCTCGCAGGCGCACGAGGCGGCCAACCGGCTGCACACGGTGGTGTCGCTGATCGAACTGGGACGGGTGGAGCAGGCGGTGGAGTTCGCCACGGCGGAGCTTGAGCTGGCGCAGGCGCTCACCGACCGGGTGGTGGGCGCGGTCGGCGAGCCCGTTCTCGCGGCCCTGCTGCTGGGGAAGGCGGCACAGGCCAATGAGCGCGGTGTGGAGCTGGAGCTCGCCGAGAACAGCCGGATCGACGACGGAGTCCTCCCGTCGACGCTCCCGGCGCGCGATCTGGTGACCATCCTGGGCAATCTGATCGACAACGCGATGGACGCGGCGCAGGGCGGCGAGGGCGCGCGGATCATCGTGACGGCCCTGGTGGAGGACGGCGAACTGGTGCTGGGCGTTCGGGACACCGGCGCCGGGGTCGCTCCCGGGGACATGGACGAGGTGTTCCGGCGCGGCTGGTCGACCCGGGGGCCCGGACGCGGTCTCGGCCTGGCACTCGTACGGCAGGCGGTGCATCGCGCGCGGGGGACGGTGAGGCTCGCGGAGGGCCCCGAGGGCGGGGCGGAGTTCACCGTACGGCTGCCGCTGGCGGGGCGGCCGGGACCCGATCCGGCCGGTGAGACGGCCGACGAGCCGACCAGCGAACCGGTCGGCGGCCCGGTCGGCGGCCCGGTCGTCGCCGCCAGGACCGCCGACGACGGGATGGAGGCGGCCCGGTGAGCCCCGGCACCGCAGATCCGGCGGGCCCCGCGGGCCCCGAGGGCCCCGGCCCCGGTGATACGCCGATCCGCGTGCTCGTGGTCGAGGACGATCCGGTCGCGGCGGACGCCCATCAGCTCTACGTCGGCCGGGTCCCCGGCTTCGCCGTCGCGGGCGTCGCCCACTCCCGGGTGGAGGCCGGCCGGCTGCTGGAGCGTACGGACATCGATCTGATCCTCCTCGACCTGTACCTCCCGGACGGACACGGCCTCCAGCTCCTGCGCAGCCTGCGGGCCGGCGGGCACCACGCGGATGTCATCGCGGTCACCTCGGCACGCGATCTCGCGGTGGTACGGGAAGGGGTGTCGCTCGGTGTCGTCCAGTACGTACTGAAGCCCTTCACCTTCGCGACCCTCCGTGACCGGCTCGTACGGTACGCCGAGTTCCGGGCGGCGGCCGGCGAGGCGAGCGGCCAGGAGGAGGTGGACCGGGCGCTCGGCGCGCTCCGGGCACCGCAGCCCGCCTCGCTGCCGAAGGGGCTGAGCGCCCCGACACTGGAGGCGGTGACCCGGACGCTGCGCGCGTCGGCCGAAGGACTCACCGCCGCCGAGGCCGGAGTCAAGGTGGGGATCTCCCGGATCACCGCGCGCCGCTATCTGGAACATCTGGTCACCAACGGACGGGCCCAGCGCAGCCCGCAGTACGGCCAGGTCGGGCGCCCCGAGTTGCAGTACCGCTGGCTGCCCGCGGCCCACTGACCGGACCGCGATCCGCGCGGGACATACCGGAAGCCACCCCCGTCACCGGGCGCCGGGCGCCAACCACTCGCCCCTGCACGGGGATTGACCTTGGTAATGGCCCAGTCCTACGGTCGCGGCAGCCCACTGTGGCTCAGAGGAGGTCGTGCCCGTGCGCCCCACCGCCCCGCTGGTCCTCGTCGCCGTGCTCGCCGCCGGTTCTCTCACGGCGTGCGGCGGCGGTTCAGGAAGCGATCCCGACACCGTCAAGGTCGCCTACAACCGCTCGACGGACAACAAGATCCGCTTCAAGGACAACTATCTGGAGTCCGTGAAGCGGCAGTTCGAGAAGGAGAATCCGGGCAAGAAGGTCGAGCTCATCCCGATCCAGGCCCCGGACAACGACTACGCCACCAAGGCGCAGCAGATGATGCGCTCCCCGAAGACCGCCCCCGATCTGGTCTACGAGGACACCTTCCGCATCAACTCCGACATCAAGGCCGGCTATCTGCGCCCGCTGGACGACTACTTGACGGCATGGGCCGACTGGGACCAGTTCGTCGACACCGCGAAGTCGGCGGCCAAGGCGGAGGACGGCAAGACCTACGGAATCCCCGACGGCACCGACACCCGCGGCCTCTGGTTCAACAAGGAGATCTTCGCGAAGGCGGGGCTGCCCGCCGACTGGCAGCCCAAGAACTGGGCGGAGATCCTGGACGCGGCCCGTACCGTCAAGCGGAAGGTCCCCGGGGTCATCCCGCTCAATGTCTACACCGGCAAGGGCCCCGGCGAGGCGGCCGTGATGCAGGGCTTCGAGATGCTGCTGTACGGCACGGGCGCCGACCCGCTCTACGACGCCTCCGCCAAGAAATGGGTGACGGGCGGCCAGGGCTTCCGGGACGCGCTGGGCTTCGTGGAGACGGTGTACGGCGAGAAGCTCGGCCCGGACGTCTCCGACGCCCTCGACCCCAACGTCGGCACCCGCGTCGCCACGGAATGGTTCCCGGAAGGGAAGCTGGCGATCTCGCTGGACGGATCCTGGATGGGCCAGAACTGGATCAACAAGGGCCCCAAGGAGTGGCCGGACTGGTCAAAGGATCTCGCCCAGACCCCCATGCCGACACAGCACGGGCAGGCGCCGGGCAAGGTGTCGATGTCGGGCGGCTGGACGTGGGCGATCCCCTCGAAGGCCAAGAACCCCGACCTCGCCTGGGAGTTCATCACGACCCAGCAGACCAAGGAGAACGCGGTCGAATGGGACGTCGTCGGCGCGCAGATCGCCGTACGGAAGGATGTGGCGGCCGATCCGCGCTACCTGAAGTCCATGCCGGGCATCGAATTCTTCACCGGGCTGGTCGAGTTCACCCACTACCGCCCGGCCCTGCCCGTCTATCCGCAGGTCTCCACGGCGATCGGCGAGGCCATGGAGACGGTGACCACCGGTGACGGCTCACCCGAGCAGGCGGCGAAGGAGTACGACGACCAGCTGAAGACCCTCACCGACGGCGCGGTGGTCGGCAGGTGAGCACCGCGCACGCGGGCCGCCGGCCGGGCCGGCTGTGGCGCTGGATGCCACTCGCCCCCGCCACGCTCCTGCTGGTGCTCTTCCTGGCCGGCCCCATCGCCTACTGCGTCTGGATCGCCTTCACCAACACCCAACTGACCGGCTCGTCCTCCACGGACTTCGTGGGCCTGGCGAACTTCCGCCGGGCCTTCGCCGACGAGAACTTCCGCAACGCCGTCTGGCTGACGCTGGTCTTCACCTTCGTCTCCTCCATCGTCGGCCAGAACACCCTGGGACTCGCCCTCGCCGGCCTGATGCGAGCCGCGTCCCGGCCGGTCCGTACGCTCACCGGCGCCCTGGTCATCGCCGCCTGGGTACTGCCGGAGATCGTCGCGGCGTTCCTGCTCTACGCCTTCTTCCGCCGCGAGGGCACCCTCAACGCGATCCTGGACTGGCTCCAACTCCCCTCCCAGAACTGGCTGTACACCCTGCCGATCCTGGCCGTCTCCTTCGCCAACGTCTGGCGCGGCACCGCGTTCTCGATGCTGATCTACTCCGCCGCGCTCTCCGAGATACCCAAGGACATCACGGAGGCGGCGCAGGTCGACGGCGCGAGCGGGGTGCGCAGGCTCTGGCACATCACCCTGCCGATGATCCGCCGCTCCATCGGCACGAACCTGATGCTCAACACGCTCTCCACCCTCTCCGTCTTCGGTCTGATCTGGGCGATGACGCGCGGCGGCCCCGGCAACCGCAGCCAGACCCTCCCGGTCTTCATGTACGACCAGGCGTTCCAGAAGAGCCTGATCGGCTACGGAACGGCGGTCGCGCTGCTCCTTCTGCTGGTCGGCTCGCTCTTCTCGCTCGTCTATCTGCGCCTGATGAGGGTGGAGGTCTGACGTGCCGACCCGCCACACCCGCACCCGCCTCTCGGCCGACGCCGCGCTGCTCCTGACCGCGACCGCGTTCGCACTTCCGCTGCTCTGGCTGGCACTCGCGTCGGTCGACGCCGACGCGGATCTGCGCGTACGGGCGCCCTCGTCACTCACCGGCGACAACTTCAGCGCGGTCCTCACCGACGAGATCACCTTCACGCCGATGCTCAACAGCCTGCTGCTGTGCGGCAGCGCGACGATCCTGACCGTGATCTGCGCGGCGCTGGCCGCGTACCCGCTCTCCCGCTACCGCTCGCGCTTCAACCGGCCGTATCTGCTGACGATCCTGTTCACGACCTGTCTCCCGATCACGGCGATCATGGTGCCGGTGTACGGACTGTTCGTCCAGGTCGACCTCATCGACACCACCTACGGCACGTCCCTCTTCCTCGCCACGTCCCAACTTCCTTTCTCCATCTGGCTGATGAAGAACTTCATGGACGGGGTACCGACGGTCCTCGAAGAAGCGGCCTGGACGGACGGTGCGTCGAACTTCCAGACGCTGACGCGGGTGGTGCTGCCGCTGATGGGACCGGGGGTGACCGTGGTGACGATCTACACCTTCATCCAGCTGTGGGGCAACTTCTTCGTCCCCTTCATGCTGCTGCTGAGCCCGGACCAACTGCCCGCGTCCGTCTCGATCTTCACGTTCTTCGGCAACTACGGGTCGGTGATCTACGGGCAGTTGGCGGCGTTCTCGATCTTGTACTCGGCGCCGGTGCTGATCCTGTACGTGCTGATAGCGCGACGGCTGGGCGGGGGGTTCGCGCTGGGCGGCGCGGTGAAGGGATAACGGTCGCCTCCGGCGGGGGTCCATGGGCGCGCTCGTGCCCGGCCGGGCCAGTCCGTGACGGGCGGTGAAGGGGGGCGCGCAGGGATCGTGTCCGGGACGTAGAGCGTGATGTGTGGCGCACGAACGCCCGAACCAGCGACCGGGCAGAACGCGCCGTAAATCATGCAGTCCCGGACGCGAACCCGGAGCGCACCCCGGCAACAACCCGCACCCGACCACCGGCCCGAGCCGCAACGCACCCCGGCAACAACCCGCACCCGGAAACCGGCCCCAGCCAAAACGCAGACCGCCCGAAACGCACCGCCCGCCTCAGAACACGGATTCCGCTTCGAACATCCGGTTCTCCGGCACCGTCTTGAGCTGCGTCACCGCCTCCGCCAGCGGCACCATCTCCACCGTCGTCCCCCGCAGCGCCGTCATCCGCCCGAACTCCCCCCGGTGCGCCGCCTCCACCGCATGCCAGCCGAACCGCGTCGCCAGCACCCGGTCGTACGCCGTCGGCGTACCCCCGCGCTGGACATGGCCCAGGATCACCGGCCGCGCCTCCTTGCCGAGGCGGCGCTCCAACTCCGCCGCCAGTACGTTGCCGATGCCCCGGAAGCGCTCGTGCCCGAACTGGTCGATCTCGCCCTTGCCGTACTCCATGGAGTCCTGCGCCGGATGCGCGCCCTCCGCGACGCAGATGACCGCGAACTTCTTGCCCCGCGAGAACCGCGCCTCGACCATCTTGACCAGGCTGTCGACCTCGAAGGGCCGCTCCGGCAGACAGATCCCGTGCGCGCCGCCCGCCATGCCGGACTCCAGCGCGATCCAGCCCGCGTGCCGGCCCATGACCTCGACGACCATGACCCGCTGGTGGGACTCGGCGGTGGTCTTGAGCCGGTCGATCGCCTCCGTGGCGACCGTGACCGCCGTGTCGAAGCCGAAGGTGCGGTCCGTGGAGTAGATGTCGTTGTCGATGGTCTTGGGGACGCCGACCACGGGCATCCCTGCGTCGGAGAGCAGTCGCGCCGCGGTCAGCGTGCCCTCGCCACCGATCGGGATGAGCGCGTCGATGCCGTACCGGCGGGCCAACTCGGCGCAGTTCTCCGCCGCTTCGCGGAGCCGGCCGCGCTCCAGGCGGGCCGAGCCGAGGATCGTGCCGCCGCGCGCCAGGATGCCGCTGACGGCGTTCAGGTCCAGTGGCCGGAAGTGGCCGTCGAGCAGCCCCTTGAAGCCGTCCTCGAAGCCGATGACCTCATCTCCGTGCCCGGTCATGGCCCGGTGCACGACCGAACGGATCACTGCGTTGAGGCCCGGACAGTCGCCGCCTGCGGTGAGAACTCCGATACGCATCGTGCTGTGTCTCCTGCTCGCTAGTGCTCGCCAGTGCTGTGCTTGTCCGGGAAGGGAGGGCCCCGGGCTGAGCGGTCCGATCCTCCCACGGGTGATCCACGCCACGTGCCGACCGCCCGGGCGGCGACCGCGGCTCGGGCGGTCTCGCCGGGCGGTGCCCGGATGTCCGGTCAGGGGGGTCCGTTCGGCGGGCGGGAACGGTCCGACCTGGGGTTTTCCGGGGCCGGGCGGCGTCTCGTACTCCCCGGGCGACGTAACCACCCCCGGAGGTATTGTCAAGAGGGCATTGCCACCCTAACGGGAATCGCTGATCACAGGAGCCGGGACCTCCTACGGGCCGCGGGGCCACCCCGTCGGAGTGGGACGTCCCCATGAACAGGGACGGGAGAGCACGCGTGACGCGCAGCGTGTACGTGACCGGGATCGACCGCGGGGACGGCCGCCAGGTCGTGGAGCTGGGGGTCATGGAGCTACTGACCCGGCAGGTGGACCGGGTGGGGGTCTTCCGTCCGCTGGTCCATGACGGTCCCGACCGGCTCTTCGATCTGTTGCGCGCCCGCTACCGGCTGTCACAGGATCCGGCGACGGTGTACGGGCTCGACTACCACGAGGCGTCCGCGCTCCAGGCCGAGCGGGGCACCGACGAGTTGGTCTCGCGGCTGGTCGAGCGGTTCCACCGGGTGGCGCGGGGGTACGAGGTCGTGCTCGTGCTCGGTACGGACTTCGCGGCGACGCAGCTGCCCGACGAGCTGGCGCTCAACGCCCGGCTCGCCAACGAGTTCGGCGCGTCGGTGATACCCGTGGTGGGCGGCAAGGGGCAGACGGCCGAGTCCGTACGGGCCGAGGCGCGCAACGCCCACCGCGCGTACCAGGTGCTGGGCTGCGATGTGCTGACCATGGTCGTCAACCGGGTGGCCGCCGAGGACCGCGAGTCGATCGCCGAGGGGCTGGCGGCCCAGCTGCCGGTGCCCTGTTATGTGCTGCCGGACGAACCGGCGCTGGCGGCCCCGACGGTGGCCCAGATCACCGCGGCCCTGGGGGGCACGGTGCTGCTCGGCGACGACTCGGGCCTGGCCAGGGACGCGCTGGACTTCGTCTTCGGCGGCGCGATGCTGCCGAACTTCCTGGGCGCGCTGACCCCCGGGTGCATGGTGGTCACCCCCGGGGACCGTGCCGATCTGGTCGTGGGGGCGCTCGCCGCCCACTCCGCGGGGACACCGCCCATAGCGGGGGTGCTGCTCACGCTGGACGAACGTCCCGAGGACTCGATACTGACCCTGGCGGCGCGGCTCGCGCCCGGCACGCCGGTGGTGTCGGTGCCCGGCCGCTCCTTCCCCACGGCCACCGAACTCTTCGGTCTGGAAGGGAAGTTGAACGCCGCGACACCACGCAAGGCGGAGACGGCGCTGGGTCTGTTCGAGCGGCATGTGGACACCGCCGCGCTGCTGGCGCGGATGTCGGTGGCGCGCAGCGGCCGGGTGACGCCGATGATGTTCGAGCACGAACTGCTCGAACAGGCCCGCGCGCACCGCCGTCGTGTCGTCCTGCCCGAGGGCGCGGAGGAACGTGTGCTGCGCGCCGCCGATGTGCTGCTGCGCCGCGATGTGTGCGAGCTGACGCTGCTCGGCGACCCGGAGGTCATCCGTAAGAAGGCGGCCGACCTCGGTATCGATCTCTCCGCGACACAGCTGATCGATCCGGCCACCTCCGAGCTGCGCCGGTCCTTCGCGGAGCGGTACGCGGAACTGCGCGCCCATCGGGGCGTGTCGGTGGAGCTGGCGTACGACGTGGTGGCGGACGTCAATTACTTCGGCACGCTGATGGTGCGGGAGGGGCTGGCCGACGGCATGGTCTCCGGTTCCGTGCACTCCACGGCCGCCACCATCCGGCCGGCCTTCGAGATCATCAAGACGCGGGCGGACGCCTCCATCGTCTCGTCGGTCTTCTTCATGTGCCTGGCCGACAAGGTGCTGGTGTACGGCGACTGTGCCGTGAACCCGGATCCTGACGCGGCGCAGCTCGCGGACATCGCCGTCCAGTCCGCCGCCACCGCCGCCCGTTTCGGGGTCGAGCCGCGGATCGCGATGCTCTCGTACTCCACGGGTACGTCGGGCTCGGGCGCGGATGTCGACAAGGTGCGCGAGGCCACGGAGCTGGTGCGCGCGGCGCGGCCGGATCTGCGGATCGAGGGGCCGATCCAGTACGACGCGGCGGTCGAGCCGTCCGTGGCGGCGACCAAGCTGCCCGAGTCGGAGGTGGCGGGCCGGGCGACGGTGCTGGTCTTTCCCGACCTGAACACCGGTAACAACACCTACAAGGCCGTGCAGCGCTCGGCGGGAGCCGTGGCCGTGGGCCCGGTGCTCCAGGGGCTGCGCAAGCCGGTCAATGACCTTTCGCGCGGGGCGCTCGTGCAGGACATTGTGAATACGGTCGCCATCACGGCCATCCAGGCGCAGGGCGAGGGCGTGTGAGCACCGCCGCCCGCGACGATGACCACGACTCCATGACTACGACAGAAGGCCGACAGCCCGTGACCGCGCACTCCCCCGCCACCCGTGTCCTCGTCCTCAACTCCGGCTCGTCGTCGCTGAAGTACCAACTGCTGGAGATGCGGGACAGCTCCCGGCTCGCGGTCGGTCTGGTGGAGCGCATCGGTGAGGAGACCTCACGGCTGGTGCACACCCCGTCGGCCCGGGAACTCGGTGGAAAGCGCGAGCGTACGGGGAGGATCGCCGATCACGCGGCGGCGCTTGAGGCGGTCGCGGACGAGCTGGCGCGCGACGGGCTGGGGCTCGACTCCCCCGATCTGGCGGCGATCGGTCATCGCGTCGTCCACGGCGGGCTGGAGTTCAGCGAGCCGACCCTCGTCGACGACGCCGTGCTGAAGGAGATCGAGCGGCTGGTACCGGTGGCGCCGCTGCACAATCCGGCGAATCTCATCGGTATTCGTACGGCGCGCGAGCTCCGTCCCGATCTGCCGCAGGTGGCGGTCTTCGACACCGCGTTCCATACGACGATGCCGGAGTACGCCGCGCGGTACGCGATCGACGCCGCGACGGCCGACGCGCACCGAATCCGCCGCTACGGCTTCCACGGCACGTCGCACGCGTATGTCTCCCGGAAGGCCGCCGAGTTGCTCGGCAAGGATCCGTCCGAGGTGAATGTGATCGTGCTGCATCTCGGCAATGGCGCGTCGGCGTCGGCCGTCGAGGGCGGCCGGTGCGTGGACACCTCGATGGGGCTGACGCCGTTGGAGGGGCTGGTGATGGGGACGCGGTCCGGGGACATCGATCCGGCGGTCACCTTCCATCTGAAGCGTGTCGCCGGAATGTCCGTTGACGAGATCGATGAACTTCTGAACAAAAGGAGTGGTCTGGTCGGCCTCTGCGGGGACAACGACATGAGGGAGATCCGCCGCAGGGTCGACGAGGGCGACGCGCGGGCGGCACTCGCTTTCGACATCTATATCCACCGGTTGAAGAAGTACATCGGCGCTTATACCGCGGTGCTCGGGCGAGTGGACGCCGTGGTCTTCACGGCGGGTGTGGGCGAGAACGCGGCGTCGGTGCGGGAAGCTGCCGTCGCAGGTCTGGAGAGTCTTGGCCTGACGGTGGACGCGGAGCGCAATACCGTACGTTCCGACGAGCCGCGGATCATCTCGGCGGAGTCCGCCGGGACCGTGGTGGCCGTGGTCCCGACGGACGAGGAGCTGGAGATCGCGCGACAGACCTTCGCACTGGTCGTCGAGGATCGGGCAGTCGACGCCTGAGCGGGCACCCGCCCATTTGTACATTCCACCAGACGGAATATTCCGCATCGAAACAAACCGATAGGATCCGCCTCATGCGCCGTTCCAAAATCGTCTGCACACTGGGCCCCGCCGTCGACTCGTACGAGCAGCTGAAGTCGCTCATCGAGGCCGGTATGAATGTGGCCCGACTCAACATGAGCCACGGAAGCCACCCGGAGCACCAGGAGCGGTACAACCGCGTGCGGAAGGCGGCCGCGGACACCGGCCGCGCCGTGGGTGTCCTCGTCGACCTCCAGGGCCCCAAGATCCGTCTGGAGACCTTCGCCGAGGGCCCGGTCGAGCTGGTGCGCGGTGACGAGTTCACCATCACCACCGAGGATGTCGCCGGCGACAAGTCCATCTGCGGCACCACCTACAAGGGCCTGCCCGGGGATGTCTCCAAGGGCGACCAGATCCTGATCAACGACGGCAATGTCGAGCTGCGGGTGGTCGAGGTCGACGGCCCGCAGGTCAAGTCCATCGTCATCGAGGGCGGGGTGATCTCCGACCACAAGGGCATCAACCTGCCGGGCGCGGCGGTCAATGTCCCCGCCCTGTCCGAGAAGGACATCGAGGACCTGCGCTTCGGTCTGCGGATGGGCTGCGACATGATCGCGCTCTCGTTCGTCCGCGACGCGCACGACGTGCTGGACGTCCACAAGATCATGGACGAGGAGGGCCGCCGGGTCCCCGTCATCGCCAAGGTCGAGAAGCCGCAGGCGGTCGCCAACATGGAGGCCGTGGTCGCGGCCTTCGACAGCGTGATGGTGGCGCGCGGTGACCTGGCCGTCGAGTACCCGCTCGAAAAGGTCCCGATGGTGCAGAAGCGGCTGATCGAGCTGTGCCGCCGCAACGCCAAGCCGGTGATCGTGGCGACCCAGATGATGGAGTCGATGATCACCAACTCCCGCCCCACCCGCGCCGAGGCGTCCGATGTCGCGAACGCGATCCTGGACGGCGCGGACGCGGTCATGCTCTCCGCCGAGTCCTCGGTGGGCGCGTACCCGGTCGAGACGGTCAAGACGATGTCGAAGATCGTGGTCGCGGCCGAGGAGGAACTGCTCTCCAAGGGCCTCCAGCCGCTGGTCCCGGGCAAGAAGCCGCGTACCCAGGGCGGTTCGGTGGCCCGCGCCGCCTGTGAGATCGCGGACTTCCTGGGCGGCAAGGCGCTGGTCGCCTTCACCCAGTCCGGCGACACGGCCCGCCGTCTCTCCCGCTACCGCGCGGCCCAGCCGATCCTGGCCTTCACGACGGACGAGTCGACCCGTAACCAGCTCACCCTGAGCTGGGGCGTGGAGTCCTTCATCGTGCCCTGGGTGAGCAGCACGGACGCGATGGTCGATCTGGTGGACGAGGAGTTGCTGAAGCTCCAGCGCTACAACGAGGGCGACGCCATGATCATCACCGCCGGCTCCCCTCCCGGCGTCCCCGGCACCACCAACATGGTCCGCGTCCACCACTTGGGCGGCGGCGACCGCGACTGAGGCGTATGCCCGACGCGGTGACGAGCGTGTACGGCTGTGGGCCGCGCCCTTGAGGGGGCGCGGCCCACAGCCACATCTCTCCCGCGGCTCACGGGGATTCGGATCAGTTCGTGATGTAGTTCTGGAGGCCGGGGACCGTGAGCGTGCCGCCGAACTGGCCCGCCTGGGTCACCTCGACGTCGGTGAAGAAGGCGAACGGGATGTTCAGCGGGGGCGGGGTCTCCGGGCTGAAGGTGATCGGGATGAGGCCGAAGAGGTTGCCCTTGAGCCGTTCCGTGTACATCGTCACCTCGCCGTCGCGGATCGTGGAAGTGGAGCCCTCGCGCGCCTTCACATGGCCCGTCCTGCCCTGGGGGTAGACGACGGTCTGGTGCAGGTCCTTGATGTCCAGCGAGGTGGAGGTGAACTTCAGCGCCTTCTTGATCTTGCCGCTGCCCGTCTTCACCTCGACGATCCCCTTGTAGTCCAGGCCACGCAGCGTCAGCAGTGAACTGTGCAGCGTCCATGGGTGGTCGGGCAGGAGCGGGATGCCCTGCTCCTGCTCGGCCGCGGCCAGGGCCTCGGGGTCGGCCGTCGGGCAGGGGAAGGGCTCCTTGCCGTCCGCGCCCGCGGGGATGTCGTCGTCCTTGCGGGCGTCGAGCCCCTTCGCGTCCTCGTCCAGTTCCTCGACCTCGGCGCCGACCTTGTCCGCCGCGTCCTTGATGGCGTCCTTGGTTCCGTCGACGGCCTGGTCGGCCGGCCCGTCGCTCGTCCCCTTGTCGTCGGTGGAGCCGTCCGCCGGGCCCTCCGTCCTGGAACTCTCCGGTTCGGACGTCGGCTTCGTGGTCGGTTCGGTGTCCGGCTTCCGTGTGGCGGAGGTGCTCGGCGCCGGGCTGCTCGTCTTGTCCTTGTCCGGTACGCCGAGGAGGTCTCCCAGCGCGTCTCCCAGCCCCAGCGGGTCCAGCGGGTTCCTGGACTCCGTGGGGGCCGGGGTCGAGTCCGGTCCTGACGACTCGTCGGCGGGCCGCTTGGAGTCCGAGGCCTCGGAGTCCGACGTTCCGGAGTCCGACGATCCGGAGTCCGAGGAACCTGAATCCCCGGATTCCGGCGCTGAACTCCCGCTCGTCGTCGGCTCAGGCGACTCCGGCTCCGGCTCCGGCTCCGGCGGTGACTCACCCGGCTTCGGCGACGCCGACTCCGACGCCGACGGCGTGGGACCGGGCGACTCCGACGCCGAGGCGGACGGCTCGTCCGAGCGGGTCACGCACGGCCCGGGGGCGAAGGGGATGTCCTTGCTGTCGTCGGCCAGCGCGAGCCGGGGTGTGAGCCCCATGCCCACGAAGACGGCCGTCGGCATCGCCGCCAGCGCCATCGCCTTGCCGGCGGGTATCTGGAGCTTGGTCAGGAGCGACTTCTTGGGGGCCGCGTGCCGCGGCCCTTTTCTCACCCGGGAATCATCGCCTCCGGCCGCGACTCGCTGTGTGCTGTCACCCCGCACTGTTCCTCCCGCCGTTGGCATGGGCAGTCGTATCCGTCACGTTCGGGTCCTCCCCGTCGCGCGGACCGGGGAAGAAAGGGTCACCGTCGCCGTCGGACTCCGGTGCCTCGTGGGGGGTGTCGAGTTCGGCGGCCGACCTGACCCACTTGTCGGGTGCCCAGGAGATCGAGAGCGCGCCGCCGAGCATGGCGAGCAGGAAGCCCAGCAGGAAGCCGCCGATGTTGGAGACCGGGATCGATACCAGCGCCAGCAGAATGGCGGCGACACCGGCGAAGACCCGGACGGCGCTCTGGAACCACATCGTCAGACCCAAGGTCACCAGCAGTACGCCGATGATCAGCGAACCCGCGCCGGCCGTGGTGGACATGGCCAGGGTCAGATTGCCGAAATGGAGCTGGGCGTAAGGGAAATAGGCGATCGGCAGCCCGCCGAGAAGGGTGAACACGCCCGCCCAGAACGGCCGGGAGCCTCGCCAGGCGCGGAACCGAAGCCGCCAGTAGGTGAATCCGCGGGAACCTGTGGACTCGGCGCTCATGAAAAACAGCTCCCTGGAAAACGGTATGCGGTATTGCGATCAAAGACAGGGGGCCGAGCGGGCCGAACAGTCCGGGGACCGCCCGGCCCACTCGTCGGCGGTGCTTACGGCCGTGACCGGCGATGTCTGCCGCGCGACCGGGCAGAGCGCGCCGGGAGGCGCACTAGAAGCACTCGTATTTCTTGGGGTCACCGATCTTGAGCCTCAGATTGAGGTCGGGAAGCTTGAACGTGCCCGCGGTGGTCGCCCACGCGGTCTGCCTCACGTCCCTCAGAACGGCCTCATCGGCCTGCTGGGCGAAGCCGTTCGGGTCCGCCCTCGTTCCCGGCTGGATGCCGGGGGTCTTGGTGGAGCCGGCCGCCACACCGATGTCGATGTTCTTGAACTCCGCGTCGGCGTCGAGCGATTCGACATCGAGGTAGAGGTTCTCCGCCTTGATGTCCGTGCCCTTGTTGCCGGCCTTCAGCACCAGCGTCACATGGCTGCCCCACGGCAGCGGGGTGACCACGGACTGGCACATGTTCGTGATGTCGGCGGTCTTGAACCCGGACACGGCCACCGGGTGCGCGGCCGGCTTGCCCTTGGAGTCGACACCCTCGGCAACGCCGCCGTACTGCACGAAGTTGTAGCCGACCAGCTTCTCGGCCCGCACCTTGAAACTCTGCCCCGACACGCTGAACGACGCGGCCAGCGCCCCCTGTGCGAGCGCGACACCTATCGCCGCGGTCGCGGCCACACTCGGCACCATGACGACGGCGAACCGCCGCCATCTGGTCCCGCCTCGAACTTGGGACTCCATGAATGTCCTCCTTCTCGGACGTACATCTCCGGATCGGGTGGGAGCCCGTCCTGGGATGGGAGAAGTGCTACGTCCTCGGTAAGGAGAGCGCCCGTGCCCGAGGCGCCAACCGCGTCCGGAACCACCGGCGATCACCCCCGAGCGACAACCACTGGCCACGCCTTCGCGCAACCTCTGGACAGGCCCTGCCGGGTAGGCAGGAACCCCCCTGTCCGGGCCGGCGGACGCTGCCGCCGGTCCGCTCGGTGGGGACCCAGGACCGACGGCGCGGCTGGCTGCCGTGCTGGTGCGGAATTGGACCGAGCGTCGCCGATCGTGGTGCATTCGCGCCCGGGACACAAGGGGGTTCGTTACTGGCTAGTAACGGCCCGATAACCAGCGGGCGACCCGGCGGTATCGGGCGGCCACACAGGGTGTGACCCAACGGTGCGACAGAAACGGCGATTGCCCCTCATAGCAGGACAGGGCAAGGGGGTCGATTTACTGCGAGTAACAGCGGCCGCTTTTACCAAGTTTTGGTAAAGCGCGACCGCTGTCGTCGCCGTGTCACCAAATCCGCGCGCACACCGCGGAGTCGGCGACCGTGAATCCGGCGAATACCTCAACTACCTCAACGCATCAGAAAAGAACCCTCGCCAGAGCCGAACGCGCCGCCGTCACCCTGGAGTCGTCCCCACCGATCACTTCGAACAGCTCCAGCAACCGCACCCGCGCCGCCTCCCGGTCGTCCCCGGCCGTCCGGCGCACGGCCTCGACCAGCCGGCCGAAGGCGTCCTCCACATGTCCGCCGACCAGATCGAGGTCGGCCGCCGCGATCTGCGCCTGGACATCGCCCGGCTTGTCCGCCGCGTCCTTGCGTACCCGCGCCTGGTCCATGTCCTGTACGCGCGCGAGCAGTTCGGCCTGGGCGAGGCCGAGCCTGGCCTCCGAGTTGCCGGGGTCGTCGGCCAGGACGTCGCGGTACGCCCGCGAGGCGCCGGCGAAGTCATTGGCGTCCAGCGCGCGTACGGCCGCCTCCAGCAGGGCGTCGTACGGTCCCTCCGGTTCGACGGCCTCCTGCTCGGCGCCGTCCGCCGCGTCCGTCTCCGCGCCGGGGTCGACCGCGATGCCGGTCAGCCCGAAGCGCTCCTCGCCGACCTGGATCAACTGGTCCAGGGTCCCCCGGATCTGGGCCTCCGGGGCCGCGCCCTGGAAGAGCGGCAGCGCCTGTCCCGCCACCACCGCGAAGACCGCGGGGATGCCCTGGATCCCGAACTGCTGCATCAGCATCTGATTGGCGTCGACATCGATCTTGGCGAGGACGAACCGGCCGTTGTACTCACGCGCCAGCCGTTCGAGCACCGGGCTGAGCTGCTTGCAGGGCTCGCACCACTCGGCCCAGAAGTCGATGACGACCGGGACCTCGGTGGAACGCTGGAGGACATCGCGCTCGAAGCCCGCCTCATCGACGTCGATCACCAGACTGGAGGGGGGTACGGCAGCGGTGCCGCCCTGGCGGGCCGCCTCCGCGCGGGCCTGCTCCGCCTTCGCCTTGGCCTCACCGGCCGCCTTCACCGCGGCAAGGTCGACGACGCCGCTCATGGACATGTTCCTAGGCTGCATGAGTACATCCTCCCCCCTCCGCGCACACTTCTGAAAAGCGGTAGGCCCACCACCGCGCGACGGGCGTGCCCGCCTCCGCTTTCGCTACGCCCCGTAGCGTAACGGCCGGGTGGCGTGGCAGGGAAGATCCATCCGGTGAACTGGCTCACAGCGCCTGGGCTACTGGCCGGTATGGTCGCCGTCATGTGCAGTCGAAGAGGGCGCCCCCGCAGCGCCGAGGCCGACTCCGCCATTCTGGAGGCGACCCGGGCCGCGCTGGGTGAGCTGGGCTGGTCCAAGCTGACGATGGGCGATGTGGCGGCCCGGGCGGGCGTCGCCAAGACCACGCTCTACCGACGGTGGCCGGCCAAGAGCGCGCTGGTCGTGGACGCGGTCGCGGTGCTCTTCGACGAGCTGGAGCTGCCGGACCGGGGCAGCCTGGCGGCCGATGTCGAGGGCGTGGTGGTCCAGTTCGCGGCGCTGCTGGAACGGCCCGAGACCAAGACGGCCCTGATGGCGGTGGTCGCGGAGGCCACCCGGGACGAGGCGCTGCGGGCCCGTGTCCGCGCCTCGATCGTCGACCGCCAGAAGAGGCTGGTGCTGCTGGGCCGCGAGCGCGCCCAGAGCCGCGGTGAACTCCCCCGCGAGCCGGACCAGGTGAAGGCGGCCCGCACGGCGGATCTGATCTTCGATGTGATCGCCGGCGCGGTGTTCCATCGCACCCTGGTCAGCGCGGTGCCGGTCGACGAGGAGTGGGCGCGCATGTTCACGGCCCTGCTGCTCGGCGGTCTGGCCGCGGTACAGGACTGACTCAGGCGTAGGGGGCCGGCTCGGGCGTACGGGCCGGCTCGGGCGTACGGGCCGGCTCAGGCGAGAGGCCGGCTCAGGCGTACGGGCCGGCTCAGGCGCACCGGGCCGACCGCCGTACCGGACCGGCTCCGCCGCGGTTCGCGTATGTGTCGCGTCAGCGGGCCAGCCGTCCCAGCAGCGACGAGGCCGCCGCGATGCCCACGGCCGCCGCCCCCAGCAGTACGCCGAAGTCGAGCAGCAGATGGGACGGCGTACCGAGCAACAGCCCGCGCAACGCGTCGACCTGGTAGCTCAGCGGGTTCATCTTGCTCAGCACCTGGAGCCAGCCGGGCATGATCGCCACCGGATAGAGGGCATTCGAGGCGAAGAAGAGCGGCATGGTGATGGCCTGCCCGATACCCATCAGCCGGTCGCGCGTCAGCACGATCCCGGCGATCGTCATCGACAGACAGGAGAAGAACGCCGAGCCGAGGACCACCACGACGGCCACCCCGAGCAGCCGCAGCGGGTTCCAGGTCAGACCGACGCCCAGGGCCGCGGCGATGACGATCACCACCACCGCCTGGATCAGCGCCTTCACCCCGGAGGCGAACGCCTTGCCACTGATGAGCGCGGCCCTGGGGGTTGGCGTGACCAGCAGTTTGGTCAGAATACCGGCGTCCCGCTCCCAGATGATCATGATGCCGTAGAAAATCGCGATGAACATCGCGGACTGGGCGATGATGCCGGGCGCGAGAAAGTCGATATACGGAATGCCGCCGGTGGGGATGGCCTTGATCCTGGTGAAGGTCTCACCGAAGATCAGCAGCCAGAGCGCGGGCTGAACGGCCCGGGTGTACAGCTCGGTACGGTCGTGCCGCAGCTTCTGCAACTCGACCACGCACATCGCGACGACCCTGGCGGTCAGCACTCGCCAGCCGGTGCGGGCACGGGGTGGTACGAGCAGCAGGTCCAGCCGGCCGGGGCCGGTCTCCTCAGCCGACGCGGGACGCGGTGCGGCGGGTGCTCCTGACATCTCGGAAGTCGCCTCCCTCCTCGTCGAGACCGCTGCCTGCCACATCCCTGAAGACATCCTCCAGCGTCGGCAGGGCGTCCTTCCCGCCCGAGCCCGAGGCACCCGAGGCGCCCGAGGCGCCCGAGGCACCCGACGCCGCCCGGCGCTCGCGCAGTTCGGCCCTCAGCTCACCGGGGGTGCCGAGCGCGTGGATCCGTCCGTGGTGCATCAGTGCGACGCGGTCGCAGTACTGGTCGGCCTCGTCCATGTAGTGCGTGGTCACCAGCACGGTCATGCCCGTGGCTTGCCGTACGGCGTTGATGCGCTCCCAGACGCTGGTGCGGGCGATCGGGTCGAGGCCGATCGTCGGCTCGTCGAGCATGAGCAGTCTCGGCGCGCTGACCAGCGCCTGCGCGAGTTCGAGCCGGCGGATCATGCCGCCGGAGTACGTCTTGGCCATCCGGTCGGCCGCGGCGGTCAGATCGACGGCGGCCAGCGCCTGGGCGACCCGTCGCGAGCGCTCGCGGCGCGGGACGTCGAAGACCCGGGCGAACAGTGTCACGTTCTCGCGGCCCGTCAGCGCGGCGTCGGCGGACAGTTGCTGGGGTACGTAGCCCAGCAGGCGGCGTACCGCCATCTTCTCCTTCGCCGCGTCGTGTCCGAACACCCGCACCATGCCCGCCGGTACGGGCAGCAGGGTGGTGATGCAGCGGATCGCGGTGGTCTTGCCCGCGCCGTTCGGACCGAGCAGCCCGAAGACCTCGCCCGCGTGGACCGAGAGGTCGAGGTTCTGGACGGCCCTGGTCTCGCCGAACGCGTAGTCCAGTCCGCGGCAGCTGACGGCGTCGGGCCCGGCGGGGTCCACGCCGTCCGGCCCGGCGTCGCCGGTGAACGGTGTGTCGGTCATGTTCCCTCCGTTCTCCGTCCCCCCGCTCCCACTCCCCCCGCTTTCACTCCCCCCGATTCCCGCACTGCCCCCGCTCGCGCGCCTCCGTCGTGCAGGTTCTCGGCGAGCCCGCGCAGTGCGGGCAGGGCCGCCACCAGCGCCGCGCGCTCCTCGTCCGACAGATGTTCCACCTGCTCGCGCAGGAGCGCGCGCCGGCGCGATTCCCATTCGCTCAGCCGCGCCTCGGCCGCCGGGGTGGGCAGCAGACGCGCCGAACGCCGGTCGTCCGGGTCGGTCTCGCGCAGCAGATAGCCGGCCCGGCTGAGCTGATTGACCAGGGTGGAGACCGAGTTGCCGGCGAGAAACAGCTCCCTGGCGGCGTCCGACACCCGGATCCCCGGACGGGCCGCGACCAGCCGCAGCAGCTCGATCTGCGCGCCGCGCAGCGGCGGCACGGGCGAGCTCTCGCGCAGCCGCCGCCGGATCATCCGCTGGACGCCCGCGAGGACGACCGCGAGCGAGTCGGGGAACTCCTCCGTGGTCATACCACCATTTTAGCTCTCACTCAGAGGTATTCGCGAAGAGGAGAAGGGAACCAAGCGGCCACAGGGGCCGAGTGGATCAGAAGCCGGGGAGCCTCAGAAGCCGGGCGGTTCCGTGTACGTCCCCCACTCCTCGCGCAGCACGCCGCAGATCTCGCCGAGCGACGCCTCGGCCCGTACCGCCTCCAGCATCGGGGCGATCATGTTCGAGCCGTCGCGGGCGGCGCTCAGCATGGCCTCCAGGGCCGTACGGACCCGGGCGTCGTCCCGGGCGCCCTTGCGCTCGGCCAGGACCTGGACCTGGTCGCGCTCGACCTCATGGCTGACCCGCAGGATCTCCAGATCGCCGGTGACCGAGCCATGGTGGACATTGACGCCGACGACCCGCTTGTCGCCCTTCTCCAGCGACCGCTGGTAGCGGAACGCGGACTCGGCGATCTCGCCGGTGAACCAGCCGTCCTCGATCCCCCGCAGGATGCCGGAGGTGATGGGACCGATCGGGTGCTGTCCGTCCGGGTGGGCGCGCAAACCGCGCTCCTTGATCTGTTCGAAGATCTTCTCGGCGTCGGCCTCGATCCGGTCGGTCAGCTGCTCGATGAACCAGGAGCCGCCCAGCGGGTCGGCCACGTTCGCGACGCCCGTCTCCTCCATCAGCACCTGCTGGGTACGGAGCGCGATCTCGGCGGCCTGCTCGCTCGGCAGGGCGAGGGTCTCGTCCAGTGCGTTGGTGTGCAGGGAGTTCGTACCGCCGAGGACGGCCGCCAGCGCCTCCACCGCCGTCCGTACGACGTTGTTGTACGGCTGCTGCGCGGTGAGGGAGACACCCGCCGTCTGGGTGTGGAAGCGCAGCCACTGGGCCTTGTCGGTCCGCGCGCCGTACACCTCCTTCATCCAGCGCGCCCAGATCCGGCGGGCCGCGCGGAACTTGGCGATCTCCTCGAAGAAGTCGAGGTGGGCGTCGAAGAAGAAGGAGAGACCGGGCGCGAAGGTGTCCACGTCCAGGCCCCGGCTCAGCCCCAGCTCCACATAGCCGAAGCCGTCCGCGAGGGTGTACGCGAGCTCCTGCGCGGCCGTCGCCCCGGCCTCGCGGATGTGGTACCCGGAGACGGAGAGCGGCTTGTACGCGGGGATGGAGGTGGCGCAGTGCTCCATCAGATCGCCGATCAGACGCAGATGCGGCTCGGGCTGGAACAGCCACTCCTTCTGCGCGATGTACTCCTTGAAGATGTCGGTCTGGAGCGTGCCGTTGAGTATGGCCGGATCGACGCCCTGGCGCTCCGCCGCGACCAAGTACATGCAGAAGACCGGCACCGCGGGGCCGCTGATGGTCATCGAGGTGGTGACCTCGCCGAGCGGGATTCCGCCGAAAAGGATCTCCATGTCGGCGGCGGAGTCGATGGCGACCCCGCAGTGGCCGACCTCGCCGAGCGAGCGCGGATCGTCGGAGTCGCGGCCCATGAGCGTCGGCATGTCGAAGGCGACGGAGAGGCCGCCGCCGCCGTTGGCCAGGATCGTCTTGTAGCGCTCATTGGTCTGCTGGGCGTTGCCGAATCCGGCGAACTGGCGGATCGTCCACGTCCGGCCGCGGTAGCCGGTGGGGTGCAGCCCCCGGGTGAAGGGGTACTCCCCCGGCCACCCGATCCGCTCGAAGCCCTCATAGGTGTCGCCGGGCCTGGGCCCGTAGACCGGCTCCACCGGGTCACCGGAGAGCATGCTGAAATCCGCGTCGCGCTTGCGGGCCTTGTCGTACCGGGCCTGCCAGCGCAGGCGGCCCTCCTCCATGGCGTCCATGCCTTCAAATTTACTAGGACGTCCAAGTAAATGTCGATGCCAAACCGCCCACAGCTCGTGCGGGCGGGGCCGTCAGGCCTCGGCGGTGGCGGGCTCGCGGTCCGTGACCAGCGGCCGGGCCTCGCGGGTGATCTTCGGCTCGACGAAGAACGACGCGACCGGGATGCACCCCGCGGCCAGCACCCAGAGGAGCTTGCCGAAGGGCCACTTCGCCTTGGAGCCCAGATCGAAGGCGAAGACGACGTACACGATGAACAGCACACCGTGGATCTGGGAGATCAGCATCGTGTCGCCGGTGTCGAATCCGTACTTCAGGATGATCGCCACGGTGAAGACCAGCAGCCATACGGCGGTGACGTACGCCATCACCCGGTAGCGGGACAGCACGCTCTGTTTCATGGCCCCGAGCGTATCCCGGGCCCTTCCGGCGCCGACGGGCCCCCCGGCTCAGCCCGCGTCGTCGAAGCCCCCTGGCTCAGCCCGCGTCGTCGAAGTCCCTGGCCGCCACCCGCAGCGGGCGGAGCATCGCGAAGATCTCCGCGCACTCCTCGGTGTCGTAGGCCCCGAGCCCGAAGTCCATCTCCACCAGATCGTGGGTGGCCGCCTCCACCACCTCACGGCCCTTGTCGGTGATGGACGCGAGCGTGCCGCGGCCGTCGTTCGGATTGGGCCGCTTGTCGACCAGACCGGATTTCACCAGCCGGTCGACGGTATTGGTGACCGACGTCGGGTGGACCATCAGCCGCTCGCCGATCTTGGACATCGGCAGCTCGCCCGCCTTGGAGAAGGTGAGCAGCACCAGCGCCTCATACCGGGCGAACGTCAGCCCGTACGGCTTGACCACCGCGTCCACGCCCGCCAGCAGGATCTGTTGCGCGCGCATGATCGAGGTGATCGCCGCCATGGCCGGCATGGGCCCCCAGCGCTGCTGCCAGAGTTCGTCGGCGCGGGCGATGGGGTCGAAGGGAAGGCTGAGCGGTTTCGGCACGGCTCCGACCCTACCGAGAGGTCACTTGACGGCGGGCCCCGTCTCGCACTTCGGTCCGTTCGGTCGGCCCGGCCGCCCTCGGCAGGTGTCGCACCTCACAGTCGACGCAGTGTTATGTAACGATATGCCGGTCTTGTCACTGCCCAGTCATCTTCCGAGGGGGCTGGATGTCCAGCCGGGGACCACACCGCCCGCACGCAACGCGCCGCCGCCCGCGCTCGCTCGCCTCCGCCGCCCTCGCGGCGGCGCTGGCGCTGACGGCCACCGGCTGCTCCCCCGAAACCGGCGAGGACTCCGTCGAGCGGACCGACCGGGCCGGGCGGACCGGCCCCTCCGCGCTCCGCGGCGAAACCGACCCCACCACGTCCTCGCCTTTCTGGATCGACCCGGAGAGCGACGCGGCCCGCCAGGTCAGGGTGTGGGAGAAACAGGGACGTACGGACGACGCGAAGGCCCTGCGGCGGATCTCCGAGCGCGCGGTGGCCGAATGGCCGGCCGGTGACAACCCCGAGCCCGGGATCGACCGGGTCGTACGCGGCGCGAAGGCCACCAGGAGCACGGCCGTCCTCGTCGCGTACAACATCCCCCACCGCGACTGCGGGCTCTACTCCGCGGGCGGCGCCCATGACGCCCAGTACTACCGCGACTGGATCGGCGCCTTCGCCGAGGCCATCGGCGACGCCGAGGCCATCGTGATCCTGGAGCCGGACGCCATCCCGCACCTGACGGACGACTGCACCCCGGCGGAGCATCATGACGAGCGGTACGAGCTGCTCGCCCACGCCATCGACAGGCTCAAGCGGCAGCCGCGTACCAGGGTCTATCTGGACGCCGGAAATCCGGACTGGATCTCCGACCCCGCCAGGCTCACCGAGCCGCTTCGGCGGGCCGGGATCGCCGCGGCCGACGGCTTCTCGCTCAATGTCTCCAACTTCCAGACGAACGACGTGGTCAAGGCGTACGGCACCCGGCTCTCGGGGCTGCTCGGCGATGTCCACTTCACCATCGACACCAGCAGGAACGGCGCGGGCCCGCTGCGGGGCAACCGGGACGAGGCCTGGTGCAACCCGCCGGGCCGGGCGCTCGGCTCACCGCCCACCACCAACACCGGCAACGAGCTGCTGGACGCCTATCTCTGGATCAAGCGCCCCGGCGACTCGGACGGCCCCTGCCGGGGCGGCCCGGCGGCCGGCACGTGGTGGCCCGACTACGCGCTGGGCCTCGCCCTCAGGACGAAGGACAAGAACGAGGCGAAGGACTAGAGGCGAAGGACTGGACGAGGCGAAGGACCGGACGGGAAGTCCGACGTCTCGTCCAAGCGCCTGCTGGGGCATGTCTTTGGCGCGGACGTATGCGTCTCAGTCCACCCGGACCCACTTCGCCCGGGACGGGACGCCGTCGGAGTCGGTGACGAAGAGCATGTACCAGCCGGGCGGCACCATCGCCCGGTCCTTCGGCACCTCGACCGTCACCGCGTCCTTGCTCTTCGTGAGTGCCAGCTCGATCGAGCGTTGCTCGACATCGGTCGTGTGGGTCACGGCGCTCGGCCGCATCAGCCTCGCCTTCACGATCCGGTCGGGCCGGGCGGCGCGGAAGGTGGCCCGGCCGTCACGGTCGACCTCCTTCGGGCCCTCCCCCAGCGCCGGTCTGTTCTCACCGGCCCTGTCGCCCTGAAGATAGGGCGGCGTGTAGATCTCCACCCGCTGTTCGAAGGTGCCGAGTCTGGTGTTGTCCGCGTCCCGGAAGAGCGGGTCGGAGCCGAAGGTGACCACACGGCCGTCGGGCAGCAGCAGCGCCTCCGAGTGGTAGTTGCGCCCCACGGTCGGGTCGGCGGCCGGCCGGAACGTATTGGTCCGCGGCTCGTAGAACTGCGCCTTGAGGATGTCGCTGGCGCTGCGCCCGCGATAGTCGGAGGAGCCGCCGGTGGTGAACACCGTGTCGTCCGGGAGCAGCACGCTGCTCAGATAGCGGGTGCCCTGCGGCAGCCTGGGCCCTTCCTGGAAGGCCGGGCTGTCCTGCTTGAGGTCGACGATCGCCGTGCGGCTGGTGGCCTTGGAGGACTCACCGACGCCCCCGCCACCGAGCACCATCACCCGCTGGTCCTGCGCCGGCGGCAGCATCAGGGAGGCCGAGGTCTCCGTCTGATCCTGGTCGGTGAGCCCGCCGACCTCGGTGAAGGTGTTCTTCGTGAGGTCCCAGAGCCCCGGCTGCCGGCCCTTCTCGGCGGGCCCGTACCCCGCGTTGGAGCCCGAGTAGAACAGCTTGCCGCCCTTGGTGAGGAAGAGCGCGGGATAGGTCGGGAAGTAGCGGGTGGGGCCCTTGGACCACTCCTTGGTGGCCGGGTCGTACAGCTCGTTGTCCCCGGTGAGTACGGCGCCGACGTCGTCGAGACCCGAGACGGCCAGCACCTTCCCGTTGTCCAGGGTCACCAATGTGGGGTACCAGCGGGCTTCCTTCATCGGGTTCACCGGGACGTACTTCTCGGCCCTGGGGTCGAACTCGTACGCGGATCTGATGCCCTGGAAGTCCTGCTTCTCCGTGGTGAGTTTCTGCGCGAGGCCATAGAGATTGTCCGCGTCCTTGCCCGTGAGCCCGACGATCTCGTACTGCGCGGCCTGGGTGGTCAGCCCTCGCGGGCCCTTCTCGGCGGCCTCCACGAACACCCGCGCCTCGCCCGCCGTCACCTTCGTGCGCCAGGGCAGCATCCGGCCGCCCTGCCCGTACCCGACCTTGAGTTCCTTCTTCGCCCTGGGCACGGTGACATCGAACTTGCTGACGAACTCGACACCCGAGGGGGAGCGGAAGCGGGTGCCCTTCTTGAAGGTGTAGGACCGGTCGGGATTCTCGTTCTTGACCCGCATCCGGCCGCCGGCCCGCTCCACCTCGCCGTCGAGGACCTCGTAGCGTGCCGTGCCGCCCGCCACCAGCAGCCGCCCGTCGGGGAGTTGGGAGTGGCCCGAGCAGAAGAAGTCCTCCGGGGTGGGGATCTTCTTGAAGGAGTTGTCCGCCGGGTTCCAGAGGATCGTGTCGAACGACCCCTCGTCGAACTTCTTCTGGTTGTTGCCGGAGCCGGCGATGATCAGCACCTTGCCGGTGTGCAGCAGGGCCGCGTGGATCGCGTTCGTACGGTATTCCTTCGGGACGTCGAGGATCTCCCAGGAGCCGTAGCGCTGTTTGTAGCCCGGCTGCGCGATCTTGTAGGCGTGGTACTTCTCCTGGGCGAAGGAGAAGGCCGCGGGAGCGTTGAGGGCGGCCAGCACCACCAGCGCTCCGCCGCCGAGCAGCGTCCTCTTGAACTTCTCCGACGGCCTGCGGCGCGGCCGGTGGCGCGGGGACATGGGTCAGTTCCCTCCTGTCGTCGTCACAGGCGTCACGGCGAACGCCGGCTCCGGTGCCAGCTCCAGTGCCGGTTCCTCCAGTTCCAGTTCGGGCTCCCGTTCCGGCTCCCGTTCCAGTTCCGGCCGCGGGGTCGGTTCCAGGCCCGGCTCCAGGGCCGGCCCCGGGTCCTCGACGGCTGTCATGCCGGTGCGTACGGTGCCGCGCTCGGCGCGCTCGGAGCGCTCGGCGCGCAGCGTCCAGCACCAGACGCCCACCGGCGCGAGCGCGATCGCCAGCGCCAGGACCGCCCAGGTGCGCATCGCCGCGTGGGTGTGGCCGAGGAACACCGACGCGACGAGCGAGGCGATCAGCACGGCGGCCCAGAACAGATGGAGCCGGAAGGTCATCAGCCGGTCGGGGCTCGCCCGGCCGCCCTTGGGGGTGACCACGAACCGGCCGTGGGTGCGGAGTACGGCCGAGATCAGCGACCGCAGATAGACCGGCGCGGAGAGCGCGGACATCGCCATCCCGGCGAGACCGCCCGAGCCGCACGGCTCGTGGGGCGAGACGTTGTGCCGCCGGTTCCAGAGATAGAGCCCGATCTGCAGGGCGGCGGCGTCGCTGTAGAGCATCAGCAGGACCGAGGTCGAGACCTGGGTGCCCGAGGCGCCGAACCAGAGGAAGAGAACGCAGCTGAGGATGCCGAGGAACCAGTTGATGGCGGTCATCGGGTAGTAGACGAGCATCAGCGTGTAGCTCAGCAGCCGGCCGGGCGGCACCCGCAACGGCGCCTTCCAGTACTGCTTGAGCAGCGTCTCGTACGTCCCTCGCGACCAGCGCAGCTGCTGGGTGAAGAAATCGGTCCAGGAGGCGGGGCCCTCGCCCACGGCCAGTACGTCGGGGGTGTAGACGGAGCGCCAGAACCGGCCGGTGACGGGGTTCCTGGTGCGGTGCAGCTCGAACCCGGTGGCCATGTCCTCGGTGATCGAGTCGTAGAGACCGCCGATCTGCATGACCGCCCTGATCCGGACGACATTGTTCGTACCGACGAACATCGGGGCGTGGTAGCGGTTGCCGGCCCGCTGGATCAGCGCGTGGAACAGGAACTGCTGGGACTCGGCGGCCTTGGTGACCGGCGCGCTGTAGTTGCCGTACACCTGGGGGCCGACGACGAAGGCGGTGTCCGGGTCGCGGAAGTAGCCCATCATCCGCTCCAGGAAGTTCGGGAGCGGGATGTGGTCGGTGTCGACCGAGGCGAAGAAGTCGTAGTCCTCGCCGTGCATGGCGAGCCAGGCGTTGTAGTTGCCGTGCTTGGTGCGTGCCCTGTGCACGCCCCGTGGGCGGTTCCACTCGGGTATGCCGTGCCGGGTGAAGTGGCGTACCCCCAGGTCCTCGCAGAGCGCCCTGGCCGCGCTGTCGTCGCCCTCGTCCAGCAGCCAGATGTCGAGCGTGCCGCGGTGCCGCAGCCGGACGGCTCCTTCGAGCGTGGCCCGCACCATGGCGAGCGGTTCCTTGCCCGGGACGTACGTGGTGAGGAACGCGACGCGGGTGCCCGGTTCGGCGGGAACGGGTATGGGGTCCCTGGCGACCATCGTGGCGTGGGCGACCGAAGTGACGTTGACGAGCATGAAGAGGGCGATGAGCCCGATCGAGCCCAGCATCACCTGGTCGAAGACCACCAGCCAGCGGTCGGCGCCCTCGCGCTCGGTGCGGTGGGTGGGCCAGACCAGATAGCAGAGCAGGGCCCCGGAGAGCAGCGGCGCCAGGGCCATCAGCAGGACGGCTCTTATTCGGTGGGGTTCCCGCGCGAGCAGACTCCGGTAGCGCACCCGGTAGGCCACGGCCCGGTCCGGTTCGCTGAGCGGGCCGGCCAGGCAGCTGTGGATGTCGTAGTCGTACTCAGAACCCTCCGGCCGCACGGATGCCTCCAGCTGTCGCACCAGATTGATATCCCTACAAAAAGGGACATTTAACGGCGTGTCGACTTGAGGCGTCCGTGCGAGCGGCACTCCGCGCGGAGGTTACGGCGTACGGGTCAGTCAGTCGGCGAGGTAGCGCTCCACCGTCTCGACCTTCGAGGTGAGCCCGTCCGTGACCCCCGGCCGGATGTCGGCCTTGAGAACGAGTGAGACCCGCCCGGCGCGGGCCTCGACCGCGGCGACGGCCCGCTTCACGACGTCCATCACCTCGTCCCACTCCCCCTCGACCGAGGTGAACATGGCGTCCGTGCGGTTGGGCAGCCCGGACTCGCGGACGACCCGGACGGCGTCGGCGACGTACTCGCCGACGTCCTCCCCCACGCCCAGCGGGCTCACCGAGAACGCGACGATCATGCGCTCACCGTGCCCTCGCGCCGCGCGCGCGAGGCGATGACCGCGTCGTCGGCGGCGCGCTTGAGCTTGCGCTCGGCGAAGAAGCCGCCCGCCGGCAGGACGGAGAGGACGAAGTAGAGGGCCGCGGTGCCGAAGGACCACTTGGTGCGGTTCCAGGCGTCCAGCCAGAACACCACGTACAGCACGAAGAGCAGCCCGTGGACGGCGCCCATCACGGGGACCGCGTTGAAGTCCGTCGTGCGCTTGAGCACCGAGCAGACGAGGAGCAGCAGGAACGACACGGCCTCCGGGGCGGAGACCAGACGGAGACGATGGAGGGAGGAGGCGGTCTTGATGTCCACGAGGAGGCACCTTCGGCATCGGGGGCAGACGTGATCTTGTGAATGTGTGCACAAGCGCGCTCTCATTGTGGCAGCCCGGCTTTGCCCGACCGTTATCAGGGTCGGATCGGGGGTGATCCCGGACCATGGGCCCTGTTCCCTGTCAGTGCCGCCCGTTACCTTCGATCCGTGGCTCAGTTCCGACTGCAAGGCAGCAAGGTGCTCGCCGTCGACATGACCGGCGACGCCGTCAAGGCGAAGAACGGCTCGATGGTCGCGTACGACGGCCGGATGGCGTTCAAGAAGATGTCCGGCGGCGGTGAGGGTCTGCGCGGGATGGTGACCCGCCGGCTCACCGGCGAACAGATGACCGTGATGGAGGTGAAGGGTCAGGGCACCTGCTACTTCGCCGACCGCGCGAGCGAGATCAGTCTTGTCTCGCTGCACGGCGACAAGCTCTTCGTCGAGGCGAGCAATCTGCTGTGCACCGACGCGGGGCTGCGTACGGGCACCTCGTTCACCGGCCTGCGGGGCGGGGCGACCGGCACCGGCCTGTTCACGACCACCGTGGAGGGCATGGGCCAGGCCGCGATCATGTCGGAGGGCCAGGCGGTGATCCTGCGGGTGACCCCGCAGTACCCGCTCTTCGTCGACCCCGGCGCCTATATCGCGCACCAGGGGAACCTCCAGCAGAAGTTCCAGTCCGGCGTCAACTTCCGTACGTTCATGGGCGAGGGCTCGGGCGAGGCCTTCCAGATCCGCTTCGAGGGCGACGGGCTCGTCTACATACAGCCCAGCGAGCGGAACACGATCGGGGGCGACGTCTGATGCCGTTCCGTGAGATCAACTCGAAGATGGTCGAGGCGACGGTCCTGCCCGGCCAGAAGATGTTCAGCCAGCGCGGCGCGATGCTCGCGTACCGCGGCGACGTCAGCTTCACCCCCAACATCCAGGGCGGTCAGGGCGGTCTGATGTCCATGATCGGACGGCGCGTGGCCAATGAGGCGACCCCGCTGATGACGGTCGAGGGGAGCGGCACGGTGATGTTCGGCCATGGCGGCCATCACATCCAGGTCATCAATCTGGCGGGCGACACCCTGTATGTGGAGGCGGACCGGCTGCTCGCCTTCGACGGGACCCTCCAGCAGGGCACGATGTTCATGGGCTCACAGGGCGGGATCATGGGCATGGTGCGGGGACAGGTGACGGGCCAGGGCCTGTTCACCACCACCCTCAAGGGCCATGGCGCGGTCGCGGTGATGGCGCACGGCGGGGTGATCGAGGTGCCCATCGCCCCGGGACGCGAGGTCCATGTGGACCCGCAGGCGTATGTCGCGCACCACGGCGACGTACGGAACAAGCTGTCCACGGCGCTCGGCTGGCGCGACATGGTCGGGCGCGGCTCCGGCGAGGCGTTCCAGCTGGAGTTGAGCGGCAGTGGCGCGGTGTACGTCCAGGCGTCGGAGGAGAAGCTGTGAGCGCGCCCGTGATCCATGACCCGATGACGCTGCCGAGCGACGACAACGTCAACTCGTACACCTTCTGTGTGGAGTTGAAGGGGAGCCAGTGGTTCCTGCAGAAGGGGAAGATGATCGCCTACTACGGGCAGATCACCTTCGACGGCATCGGCCACGGCCGGTTCGAGCGGCTGATGCGTACGAGCTTCCACTCACCGCTGCACGCCAGTGACTGGGTGGTGGCGGAGGGCAGCGGCAAGATGCTGCTCGCCGACCGCGCCTTCGACGTCAACTCGTTCGATCTGGAGGACGGGAATCTGACGATCCGGTCCGGCAATCTGCTGGCCTACCAGCCCTCGCTGGCATTGAAGCAGTCGATCGTGCCGGGCTTTCTGACGCTGATCGGTACGGGGAAGTTCGTGGCCGCGTCCAACGGGCCCGTGGTCTTCATGGAGCCACCCCTGCGGGTGGATCCGCAGGCGCTGGTGGGCTGGGCGGACTGCCCGTCGCCGTGCCACCACTACGATCACGGCTATATGACCGGAGTACTGGGCGGGATCAGGTCGTTGACGGGGATCGGCGGTACGTCCGGCGAGGAGCATCAGTTCGAGTTCGTCGGGGCCGGGACGGTGCTGTTGCAGTCCACGGAGGCGCTGATGGCGGAGCAGCCGTTGGGTGCGGTCACCTCGGAGCCCGGGGTGCCGGGCGGCGGCGCCCCCTCGGGACACTCCGGGCATCAGGGGTCACCCGGGTCCACGCCCCGGATGCCGGGGCAGCTCGGCGATCTCCAACGTCGCTTCGGGCTGTGAGCGGTAGTCTGCGGAGTGTGACGTCGAACGCCTGCGCCCGTGGCCGGTGATCGGGTGCGCGGGGTCACACTCTCAAGCTTCGTACAGATTTCAACTTCTTAGGTAGAATCCATACATGGAGACCGAGACCGCCACCCGCTGGCTGACCGACGCGGAGCAGTGCGCCTGGCGCACCCATCTGGATGTCAACAAACTGCTGACGCACCAGCTGGAGAAGGACCTTCAGCCGTTCGGCCTGACCATGAACGACTACGAGATCCTGGTGAACCTCTCGGAGTCGGCGGAACGGCGCATGCGGATGAGTGACCTCGCGGCCACCACGCTCCAGTCCAAGAGCCGGCTCTCCCACCAGATCACGAGGATGGAGACCGCGGGGCTGGTCCGCCGGGAGAACTGCGAGTCCGACCGGCGCGGGCTCTACGCGGTCCTGACGGACCAGGGGATGGAGACCATGCGGAAGGTCGCGCCGCACCATGTCGCGTCCGTACGCAAGCACTTCATCGATCTGCTCACGCCCGAGGCGCTGGCGGAGCTGCGGGCGTCGCTGACGCCGGTGGCCGAGCAGCTGCGCGGACGGCGCGGCAGGAGCTGATACGGGGCGGCCGCCGGGCCCGGGGCAAGGGCTCGGCCGCCGCGTCGCTCGGGCCGCCGCGGCGCTCGGCCGCCCCGGCACTGGCCGCCCTCGGCTCAGGCGGCCGCGGCCGTGTCGGTGGCGTCGGTGGTGTCGGTGCTTTCGTCACGGTCGGCGCTCGGGCTGTCCGCCCGGGGCAGGCGCAGCTCGAACAGGGCGCCGCCCGCCCGAGCCCCGCCGACCGTGAGCGTGCCGTCGTGGCGCACGGCCACATCGCGTGCGATGGCCAGCCCGAGTCCGGCGCCGCCGTCGTCCCGACCGCGCGCGTCGTCGAGCCGTACGAACCGCTCGAAGATCCGCTCACGCTCCGCCTGAGGTACCCCGGAGCCGTCGTCGGCCACCGCGAGCACCACCTGATCACCCGACCGGTACACGGACGCGGTGACCGACGCGCGGGTGTGCCGCTGGGCGTTGTCGAGCAGATTCCCCAGCACCCGGGCCAACTGCCCCCGCGATCCTGCCACTTCGAGCCCCGACCGGACATCGAGCGTGACCGGGACACGGTCCCTGGTCCGCTGCGAGACCTCCTCGCGGACCAGCGCGCCCAGGTCGAACCGCGCCCGGCCCGGCCGCTCCCCCGCGTCCAGCCGGGCCAGCAGCAGCAGATCCGCGGCGAGTTGCTGGAGCCGTACGGTGTCCGCGACCGCGCCCGGCACATCCAGCAACTCCGGGTGCGCGTCTCCCACTTCCAGCTGGGTACGGAGCGAGGCGATGGGGCTGCGCAGTTCGTGCGAGGCGTCCGCGACAAAGCGGCGCTGCCGCTCCACGGCGGCCTCCAGCGCGGTGAGCGTCTCGTTGGTCGTACGGGCCAGCCTGGCCACCTCATCGTCCGAGGCGGGCTCCGGCACCCGCCGGGAGAGATCCGTCGAGGCGGTGATGGCCGCCATCTCGCGCCGGATGCCCTCCACGGGCCGAAACGCCCGCCGGGTCATCAGCCACGTCACTCCCCCGACGACCAGCAGCAGGACGGGGAGCCCCAGCAGCATGGAGACGGTGGTCGTGTTGACCGCGGCCTGCCGGTCCGCGAGCGAGGCGCCCGCGTGGACGACGACCGTCTCGCCCGCGCGGTCGGTCACCTCGACGGCGGCGAAGCGGTAATCACCGCTCTCGCCGTCGACGGTCGCGCTGCCGGTGGTGAAGGAGGAGCGGTCGCCTATCTCGCCGACCGCGGGGTCGTCGTCACCGCCGCCGTCGTCGTCACCGTCGTCGTCACCCCCGTGGTCGTCCGTGCCGCTGTCGTCGTCGGCGCCGTCGTCGTCACCGGGTGCGGCGGTCGTCCCCGGGGCGGGGATCTTCACGGGAGTCACCGCGGACACCGCCGTACCACTGATCCGCTGGAGGTCCTTGGTCGCCGCGAGCAGCCCCCCGCCCTCGTCGGTCACCTGTACGGGGTGTTCCGCGTTGTCCGGCAGATCGAGCCCGGCGTACGAGGCCCGGTCGGTCACCAGGGAGGCGATGTCCAGGGCGACTTCGCGGGCCGCCCGATCCGCGCTGCGGTCGGCCTGGTCGGTGAGGTTCGAGCGGAGCGAGAGAACGACCGCGATCCCGGCGGCCACCAGCGCGACCGCCACGACGGCCGTCGCGCCGAGCGAGGCCCTGGCCCGTACGGAGGACGCGAACCGGCGTCCGCCCACGCTCATGACGCGACCAGCCGGTAGCCGGCGCCGCGCACCGTCTGGATGGTCGCGGCACCGAGCTTGCGCCGCAGGGCGCTGATGTAGACCTCGATGATGTTGGGGTCGCCGTCATAGGCGAAGTCCCAGACGTGCTCAAGGATCTCCGGTTTGCCGATCACTTCCCCGGCCCGGACCGCCAGTTGCTCCAGCACGGCGAACTCCTTCGCGGTGAGCGCCACCTCGGTCCCGTCCCGCACGACGCGGCGGGCGGCGGTGTCGACGCTGAGGCCACCGATCCTGAGCACCGGCGAGGCGCCGGACGAACCGCGGCGGCGCAGCAGGGCCTTGACCCGGGCGACGAGTACCACGTACGAGAACGGCTTGGTCAGATAGTCGTCGGCGCCGGTGTCCAGCCCCTCCGCCTCGTCGTACTCGCCGTCCTTCGCGGTGAGCATCAGGATCGGTACGTCATGACCGGCCGCGCGCAGTGCGGCGCAGACGCGGTAGCCGTTCATGCCGGGCAGCATGATGTCGAGCACGACCAGGTCGTACACGCCCTCGCCCGCCCGGTGCAGCCCTTCGAGGCCGTCGTGGACGACATCGACGGCGAAGCCCTCGGCCCTCAGCCCCTTGGCGAGCGACACCGCGAGCCGTTTCTCGTCCTCCACGATCAGCAAACGCATGGCCCCAGCTTCCCAAACCGAACCTGAAGATCACTTCAGGTGGCTTCAGGCTGGCTTCAGCTTCGCTCCGCCACATTGAAGTCGTTCCACACGGACTGCACGGACCGACTCGGGGAGGACCCCTCATGAAGCGCAATCTCGCCATCGCGGCCATCACCATGGCGGCACTGATCGGCGGCGGCACCTACACGGCGGTCGCCATGGGAGACGACGACAGCCGGGGCACGGGTACGGCGACGCTGCCCACGCCGGTCGCGAAGCTGGGGACGGTGTCGGACGACTCCGGGAACGACATCCTGGACGACTCCCAGGACGACGGGACGGTCAACGGGAAGGACGCGGGGAACGGCACAGGGAAGGACGCGGGGGAGGGCGACCGCACGCCGGGGAAGCGGCAGTCGGCCACCGTCAGCGGTACGGGCCTCACCGCGAGCGAGGCCGCCGCCGTGGCCCTGAAGAAGTACCCCGGCGCCGTGGCCTCCGTCGAGCGCGACGACGACGGGGACCGCCACTGGGAGATCGACCTGTTCGGCAAGGACAACCGCTGGCACGAGCTGCGGGTCGACGCGGCCAACGGCACGGTGCGGGTGGACCGCGACGATGACGGCGACGACGACCACGGCGACGAACGCGCCGCGCTGCGCGCCGCCTCGGTGGACGTCCAGCGCGCGACGGCCGCCGCCCTCGCCACCGTATCCGGGGCGGTGACCTCCGCCGAGATCGACGACGACCACAACGGCCGCTGGGAGGTCGATGTACGGGGCGAGGACGGCCGTACGCACGAGCTGAACGTCCACGCCAAGACCGGCAAGGTCACCGTGGACAGCGACGACGACCGCTGGGACGACAACAGCCGTGGCGACGACGACAGTCGGGACGACGACGGCCGGGACGACGACGGTCATGACGACCACGACGACCGGGACGACGACGGTTACGACGACTGAGCCGGCTCGGAGGCGTCACCGGCGCTGTCACCGGCACTCCGCCCGGCCCACTCGGCCGGGCGGTTCGTGGCGCGCGGCGCCACGGCCCCGCGGACCACCCCCGTCAGGCGCCGTCCGTCAGCCCCGCCACCAATTCGTCCGCCGCCGTGTACGGGTCCAGTTCCCCCGCCACGATCCGGTCCGCCAGCGCGCCCAGCCGCCGGTCGCCGTGCAGATCGCCGATGCGCCGGCGCAGCGTGGTGACGGCGATGGTCTCCACCTCGTGGGCGGCGCGGCGGGCGCGGCGCCGGGTGAGGGCGCCGTGCTCCTCCAGCCAGGCGCGGTGCTTCTCCAGGGCCTCCACCACCTCGTCGATGCCCTCGCCCCGCGCGGCGACGGTCTTGACGATGGGCGGCCGCCAGTCGCCGGGCCCCCGGGCCTCGCCGAGGCCCAGCATGTGGTTGAGCTCACGGGCGGTCGCGTCGGCGCCGTCGCGGTCCGCCTTGTTGACCACGTACACATCGCCGATCTCCAGGATCCCGGCCTTGGCCGCCTGGATACCGTCGCCCATGCCGGGCGCGAGCAGCACCACGGAGGTGTCGGCCTGGGAGGCGATCTCCACCTCGGACTGGCCGACCCCGACGGTCTCCACCAGGATCACGTCGCAGCCCGCCGCGTCCAGCACCCGGATCGCCTGCGGGGCGGCCCAGGCGAGCCCGCCGAGATGGCCGCGGGTGGCCATGGAGCGGATGTAGACGCCGGGGTCGGAGGCGTGCTCGGACATCCGCACGCGGTCGCCGAGCAGCGCTCCGCCGGAGAAGGGGGACGAGGGGTCGACGGCCAGCACCGCGACCCGCTTGCCCGCCTTGCGGTACGCGGTGACGAGCGCGGAGGTCGAGGTCGACTTGCCGACACCGGGCGATCCGGTCACCCCGACGACATACGCGTTGCCCGCGAGCGGCGCCAGCGCGGCCATCACCTCGCGCAGCTGCGGGGACGCCCCCTCGACCAGTGAGATCAGCCGGGCCACGGCCCGCGGCCGGCCCTCCCGCGCCTGAGCCACCAGCTCAGGGACGTCCCGCATCACAGCTCCGTTCCTTCGATCCGTACCCGTACTCGCGACGCGCTCCCGCTCGGTCCCTACTTGGCCACGCGCAGGATGAGCGCGTCCCCCTGGCCGCCGCCGCCGCACAGCGCCGCCACGCCGGTCCCGCCGCCGCGCCGCCCCAGCTCCAGCGCGAGATGGAGGACGAGCCGGGCGCCGGACATGCCGATCGGATGCCCGAGCGCGATCGCGCCGCCGTTCACATTCACCCTTTCCGGGGAAACCCCGAGGTCCTTCATTGACTGCACCGCGACGGCCGCGAACGCCTCGTTGATCTCGATGAGGTCCAGGTCCTCGACGCCGATGCCCTCCTTCTTCAGGGCGTGCTGGATCGCGTTCGACGGCTGGGACTGGAGCGAGTTGTCCGGGCCCGCCACATTGCCGTGCGCGCCGATCTCCGCGATCCACTCAAGACCCAGCTCCTGGGCCTTGGCCTTGCTCATCACCACGACCGCCGCCGCACCGTCGGAGATCTGCGAGGACGTGCCGGCCGTGATCGTGCCGTCCTTGTCGAACGCGGGCCGCAGCTTGGCCAGGGACTCCACGGTCGTCTCGGCCCGGATGCCCTCGTCGTGCGAGAAGAGCACCGGGTCGCCCTTGCGCTGCGGGATCTCGACGGGCGTGATCTCGGCCTCGAAGACACCGTTCTTCTGGGCCGCCGCGGCCCGCTGGTGGGAGAGCGCGCCGAACTCGTCCTGAGGGCCGCGCGTGATGCCCAGCCGGGTGTTGTGCTTCTCCGTCGAGGCGCCCATGGCGATGTCCTCGAAAGAGTCCGTCAGTCCGTCGTACGCCATGGAGTCGAGCATCTCCACGGCGCCGTACTTGTAGCCCTCACGGGACTTGGGCAGCAGGTGCGGCGCGTTGGTCATCGACTCCTGGCCGCCCGCGACCACCACCTCGAACTCGCCGGCGCGGATCAGCTGGTCCGCCAGCGCGATCGCGTCGAGTCCGGAGAGACAGACCTTGTTGACGGTGAGCGCGGGGACGCTCAGCGGGATGCCGCCCTTGACCGCGGCCTGACGTGCCGGGATCTGCCCTGCCCCGGCCTGGAGCACCTGGCCCATGATCACGTACTGCACCTGGTCGCCGCTGATCCCGGCCCGGTCCAGCGCCGCCTTGATCGCGAAGCCGCCCAGCTCCGCGCCGGAGAAGGACTTCAGCGAGCCCAGGAGCCGCCCCATGGGGGTGCGGGCGCCCGCGACGATCACAGACGTGGTGGTGTTCGTATCCGACATGAGACGCGATCCCCTTTGCGTACAGCTGAGGAGTGAACGAGATGGGGGGTTTGGAGGGAGTCCCCCCAAAGAGAGGTGCACTTTCAATGTACTGAGCGGCTCTCCCGTGGGTCACCAGGCAGCGCGTGTGATCGCGCGCACGTTGCGTAATCACCCCGGTACCGCTGCACTGTCCCCATGCTGACGCGAATCGACCACATCGGAATCGCCTGCTTCGACCTCGACAAGACCGTCGAGTTCTACCGGGCGACCTACGGCTTCGAGGTCTTCCACACCGAGGTCAACGAGGAGCAGGGCGTACGGGAGGCCATGCTCAAGATCAACGAGACGTCCGACGGCGGGGCTTCGTACCTCCAGCTCCTCGAACCCGTCCGGGAGGATTCGCCCGTCGGGAAATGGCTGGCGAAGAACGGCGAGGGTGTTCACCACATCGCGTTCGGTACGGCGGATGTCGACGGTGACGCCCAGTCGGTCCGTGACAAGGGCGTACGCGTTCTGTACGACGAGCCGCGCACCGGCTCGATGGGCTCCCGCATCACGTTCCTCCACCCCAAGGACTGCCACGGCGTACTCACGGAACTGGTCACCTCCCGCCCGGAGCACTGACCTTAAGGATTCCCGGCCCGGTAGAGTGGGGCGCTCCGGGCCGGGGCCGGGCCGGGGCCGCGCCCCTGCCGTAGATCTGTCACCATTCCCCGGGGGGCCGTTCGCCGCGAACGGTGCTCGATTGGGCAGTTGCGACCAGGGGACGGATGGGACCGCGCAGTGCGGGGCTACGAACGCCAGGAGAGCCACCGAGCTGACGACGACCACCTCTCGCGGTTCGAAGCCGAGATGGACCGGCTGAAAACCGCGCGGGAGAAGGCCGTCCAGCACGCCGAGGACCTCGGTTACCAGGTCGAGGTCTTGCGCGCCAAGCTCCACGAGGCACGCCGTGCGCTGGCGACCCGTCCCTCGTCGTACGACAGCGGAGACCTCGGCTATCAGGCCGAACAGCACCTGCGCAACGCCCAGATGCAGGCGGAGCAGATGCGCGCGGACGCCGAGCGCGAGCTGCGGGACGCGCGCGCCCAGACGCAGCGCATCCTCCAGGAGCACGCCGAGCACCAGGCCAGGCTCCAGGCCGAGCTGCACGCCGAGGCCGTCCAGCGCAGGCAGCGGCTCGACCAGGAGCTGGCCGAGCGCCGGCAGACCGTCGAGTCGCATGTCAACGAGAACGTCGCCTGGGCCGAGCAGCTGCGGGCCCGTACCGAATCCCAGGCCCGCCGGCTGCTCGACGAGTCCCGCGCCGAGGCCGAGCAGTCCCTGGCCGCCTCCCGCGCGGAGGCCGCCCGGGTCACCGAGGAGGCGCGGCGGCGGCTGGGCGCGGAGTCCGAGGCGACCCGCTCCGAAGCGGAAGCGATCCTGCTGCGGGCCCGCAGGGACGCCGAACGGCTGCTGAACGCCGCCTCCTCGCAGGCGCAGGAGGCCACCAGCCACGCCGAACAGCTGCGTACGTCCACCACCGCCGAGGCCGACCAGGCCCGCCAGCAGGCCGCCGAGCTGGGCCGCGCGGCCGAGCAGCGGATGCAGGAGGCACAGGAGCGGCTGCGGGAGGCCCGCGCGGAGGCCGAGAAGATCGCCGCGGAGGCCAAGGAGACCGCGGTCAAGCGGGTGGCCGCCGCCGAGTCGCAGAACGAGCAGCGCACCCGTACCGCCAAATCGGAGATCGCCCGGCTGGTCGGTGAGGCCACCAAGGAGGCCGACGCCACCAAGGCCGAGGCCGAGCAGGCGCTCGCCGACGCCCGCGCGCAGGCCGAGAAGCTGGTCGCGGAGGCCGCGGAGAAGGCCCGTACGGTCGCCGCCGAGGACACCGCCGCCCAGCTGGCCAAGGCGGCCCGTACCGCCGAGGAGGTGCTGACCAAGGCGTCCGACGACGCGAAGGCCACCACCAAGTCCGCGGGCGAGGAGGCCGAGCGGATCCGCCGCGAGGCCGAGGCCGAGGCGGACCGGCTGCGCGGCGAGGCGGCGGAACAGGCCGACCAGCTCAAGGGCGCGGCCAAGGACGACACCAAGGAGTACCGCGCCAAGACGGTCGAGCTCCAGGAGGAGGCCCGCAGGCTGCGCGGCGAGGCCGAGCAGCTGCGCGCCGACGCGGTCGCGGAGGGCGAGCGGATCCGCGGCGAGGCGCGCCGCGAGGCCGTCCAGCAGATCGAGGAGGCGGCCAGGTCCGCCGAGGAACTGCTGACGAAGGCCAAGGCGGACGCCGACGAGCTGCGCTCCGGTGCCACCACGGAGAGCGAGCGGGTACGCACCGAGGCCATCGAGCGCGCCACGACGCTGCGCCGGCAGGCCGAGGAGACCCTGGAACGCACCCGCGCCGAGGCCGAGCGGCTGCGCGCCGAGGGCGAGGAGCAGGCCGAGGCCACCAAGGCCGCCGCCGAGCAGGCCGCCGCCGAGCTGCGCGAGGAGACCGAGCGCGGCGTCCAGTCCCGTAAGGACGAGGCCGCCGGCGAGCTGACACGGCTGCACACGGAGGCCGAGCAGCGGCTGTCCTCCGCCGAGGAAGCGCTCACCGACGCCCGCGCGGAGAGCGAGCGGATCCGGCGGGAGGCCGCCGAGGACAACGACCGGCTGCGCGCCGAGGCCGCCGAGCGGATCCGGGCGCTCCAGGCACAGGCGGAGCAGGAGGCGGAGCGGCTGCGTGACGAGGCCGCCGCCGACGCCTCGCAGTCCCGTGCCGAGGCGGAGAACGCGGCCGTACGGCTGCGGTCCGAGGCCGCCACGGAGGCGGAGCGGCTCAAGACCGAGGCGCAGGAGAGCGCCGACCGGATCAGGGCCGAGGCCGCCGCCGCGGCGGAGCGGGTGGGCACCGAGGCCGCCGAGGCGCTGGACGCCGCGCAGGAGGAGGCGACCCGCCGCCGCCGCGAGGCCGAGGAGACGCTGACGGCCGCCCGCGGCGAGGCGGACCAGGAGCGCGAGCGGGCCCGCGAGCAGAGCGAGGAGCTGCTCGCCTCGGCCCGTAACCGGGTCGAGGAGGCCCAGACCGAGGCGCAGCGGCTGGTCTCGGAGGCGGACTACCGCGCCACGGAGCTGGTGGCCGCCGCCGAGCAGACCGCCCAGCAGGTACGGGACTCCGTCGCCGGTCTCCAGGACCAGGCCGAGCAGGAGATCACCGGGCTGCGGGCCGCCGCCGAGCACGCGGCCGAGCGGACGAGGACCGAGGCGCAGGAGGAGGCCGACCGGGTACGCGCGGACGCGTACGCGGAGCGGGAGCGCGCCAGTGAGGACGCCACCCGGGTCCGGACCCGCGCACAGGAGGAGTCGGACGCCGCGCAGGTGCTCGCGGAGCGCACTGTCGGCGAGGCGATCGCCGAGGCGGAGCGGCTGCGCGCCGACACCGCCGAGTACGCGCAGCGGGTACGGACCGAGGCGTCGAACTCGCTCGCGTCGGCGGAGCAGGACGCGTCCCGCACCCGCGCCGAGGCCCGTGAGGACGCCAACCGGATGCGTGGCGACGCGGCGGGCCAGGCCGACCGGCTCATCGGCGAGGCCACCGGCGAGGCCGAGCGGATGCGCGCGGAGGCCGCAGAGACGGTGGGCGCCGCGCAGCAGGCCGCCGAGCGGTTGCGGGTCGAGGCCGAGCAGTTCAAGCGGGACACCGAGGCCGCCGCGGAACGGCTCAGGACCGAGGCCCAGGAGGAGACGGACTGGCTCCTGGACGAGGCGCGCAAGGACGCGGCCAAGCGCCGCGCGGACGCCGCCGAACAGGCCGACCAGCTCATCAACAAGGCTCAGGAAGAGGCGCTTCGGGCCGCCACCGAGGCCGAGACGCAGGCCGATACGATGGTGGGCGCCGCCCGCAAGGAGGCGGACCGCATCACCGCGGAGGCCACCGTCGAGGGCAACTCCCTGGTGGAGAGGGCCCGCACGGACGCGGACGAACTGCTCGTCGGAGCGCGCCGGGACGCGACAGCCGTCCGGGACCGGGCCGAGGAGCTTCGTGTCCGCGTCGAGGGCGAGATCGAGCAACTGCACGAGCGGGCCAGGCGCGAGACGTCCGAGCAGCTGAGAACGGCGGGAGAGCGTGTCGACAACCTGATGAAGGCGGCCAATGAGCAGCGCGCCGAGGCCGAGGCGAAGGCCAAGGAGCTGGTGGCCGAGGCCAATTCGGAGGCGAGCAAGGTCCGTATCGCCGCCGTGAAGAAGGCCGAGGGGCTGCTCAAGGAGGCCGAGCTGAAGAAGGGCGAACTCGTCAGGGAAGCCGAGAAGCTGCGCGCGGACGCGGCTCAACAGGCCAAACAGACAGTCGACGAAGGCAAGCGCGAACTTGATGTGCTGGTCCGCAGACGAGAGGACATCCAGGCCGAGATCTCCCGTGTTCAGGACGTACTCGAAGCGCTGGAGTCATTCGAGGCACCTGCCGTGCCCGCGAAGGACAACCCCGTCAAGGCGGGTGCGGCGGCGGGGACCACCCGTTCGAGTGGCAAGTCTTCCGACGGCTAGCCACTCAAAAGGCTGGACATTCTCCATATCAAACCCGCATCAGCTCGATGACACGCCGCTTTGGCCCCTAGGATTCCCTCTATCACCTCACCGGTCTCATTCGACAGGAACCCCATGAGCGACACTTCCTCCCCATTCGGCTTCGAGCTCGTGCGGCGTGGTTACGACCGCGGTCAGGTGGACGACCGCATTACCAAACTCGTCGCCGACCGTGACAGTGCCCTGGCCCGCATCACCTCTCTGGAAAAGCGCATCGAGGAGCTCCACCTCGAAACGCAGAACGCCCAGGCCCAGGTCAACGACGCGGAGCCGTCGTACGCCGGGCTCGGTGCCCGCGTCGAGAAGATCCTCCGCCTCGCCGAGGAGGAGGCGAAGGACCTGCGCGAGGAGGCCCGCCGCGCCGCCGAGCAGCACCGCGAGCTGGCCGAGTCGGCGGCGCAGCAGGTGCGCAACGACGCCGAGTCGTTCGCCTCCGAGCGCAAGGCCAAGGCCGAGGACGAGGGCGTCCGTATCGTCGAGAAGGCGAAGGGGGACGCCGCCACGCTGCGCTCGGAGGCGCAGAAGGACGCGCAGTCCAAGCGCGAGGAGGCCGACGCGCTCTTCGAGGAGACTCGCGCCAAGGCCGCCCAGGCCGCCGCGGACTTCGAGACGAACCTCGCCAAGCGGCGTGAGCAGTCCGAGCGCGACCTGGCGTCGCGTCAGGCGAAGGCCGAGAAGCGTCTGGCCGAGATCGAGCACCGCGCCGAGCAGCTGCGTCTGGAGGCCGAGAAGCTGCGCACGGACGCGGAGCGCCGGGCCCGTCAGACCGTCGAGACGGCCCAGCGTCAGTCCGAGGACATCGTGGCGGACGCGAACGCCAAGGCCGACCGGATCCGCAGCGAGTCGGAGCGCGAGCTGGCGGCGCTCACCAACCGCCGCGACTCGATCAACGCCCAGCTGACCAACGTCCGCGAGATGCTGGCCACGCTGACCGGTGCCGCGGTGGCCGCCGCCGGCTCCCCGGCCGACGACGAGCCGATCTCGCGCGGCGTCCCGGCCCAGCAGTCCCGCTGATCCAGGGCGACCGTCCGGTCGGTGGCGCTTCTCCGACCGGATGACGATCGCGTCGGATAACGGCCGCGTCGGATAACGATCGCGCCAAGCCCTCCGTCACTCCGGTGGCGGGGGGCTTTGTGCCGCCCTAGGTTGGTCCGCATGATCGAGGTCCACGGGCTCACCAAACGCTTCGGCCGCAAGGTGGCGGTCGATCAGCTCTCCTTCCAGGTGCGACCGGGGGTGGTGACGGGTTTTCTCGGCCCCAACGGCGCGGGCAAGTCGACCACGATGCGGATGATGCTCGATCTCGACAATCCGACCAGTGGTTCGGTACGGATCGACGGCCGGCACTACCGCGAGCTGACCGAGCCGCTCAAGCACATCGGGGCGCTGCTGGAGGCCAAGGCGATGCATGGCGGGCGCACCGCGTACCACAATCTTCTCTGTCTGGCGCAGAGCAATCGCATCCCGGCGAGCCGGGTGGACGAGGTGCTGGACATGGTCGGACTGAGCGCCGTCGCGAAGAAGAAGCCGAAAGGTTTCTCCCTCGGAATGGGGCAGCGGCTCGGGATCGCTTCCGCGCTCCTGGGTGATCCCGAGGTCCTGATCTTCGACGAACCGGTGAATGGTCTGGACCCCGAAGGCATCCACTGGGTACGCAATCTGATGAAGGCTCTGGCCCGCGAGGGACGCACCGTCTTCGTTTCGAGCCATCTGATGAGTGAAATGGCGCTGACCGCCGACCATTTGATCGTGATCGGTCAGGGCCGGCTGCTGGCGAACACCTCGATGGCCGACTTCATCCGGGAGAACTCCCGCAGTTACACACGGCTGCGTTCACCGGAGCGCGGGCGGCTCGAAGACGCCCTGCGCGACGCGGGGTTCACGGTGGTCGAGGCCGAGGAGGGCGTGCTGGAGATCGACGGCGCGTCCACCGAGGAATTGGGGGAACTGGCCGCGCGGCACGGGATCGTGCTGCATGAGCTGAGTTCCCAGCGCGCCTCGCTCGAAGAGGCGTTCATGCGGATGACGGCGGAGTCGGTGGAGTATCACGCCCACGCGGGCCCCGGTGGCGGGCCGGCGCCCGCGGGCCCCCGTTGGGGCGCGGACCGGAGCACGGAGTTGGGCGCGGCGCGGGGCGCGGAGCAGGGCGCGGACCGGGGCGCGGACCCGCGCGCCGAACGGGGCGGCGACCTGCGCGGCGAGGAGGTCTGACATGGCATCGGTAACGGCGGTCCTGCGGTCCGAGTGGACCAAGATCCGTACGGTCTCCTCGACGACCTGGACGCTGATCAGCGCCCTGGTGGTGACCGTGGCGCTGGGCGCCGCGCTGTCCGCGGTGCTGAACTCGCAGTTCGGGGATCTCTCCGTGGCGGAGCGGTCGACCTTCGACCCGACGTACACCAGCTTCTCCGGGATGGTCCTCGGTCAGCTGGCGATGGTGGTCTTCGGGGTGCTGGTGGTCGGCTCCGAGTACTCCTCGGGCATGATCCGCACCTCGCTGGCCGCCGTGCCGCGGCGCGGCACGTTTCTCTTCTGCAAGATCCTGGTGGCCGGGGCGCTGGCGCTGGTGGTCGGGATACTGACCGGATTCCTCGCGTTCTTCGTGGGCCAGGCGCTGCTCGGCGAGCACGGTACGACCATCGGCGAGCCGAACGTGCTGCGCGCGGTGATCGGCAGCGGGCTGTACATGACGCTGATCGCGCTCTTCTCGATGGGGGTGGCGGCGATGCTGCGCAGCTCCATCCTGTCGCTCGGCATCCTGATGCCGTTCTTCTTCCTGGTCTCGCAGATCCTGGCGGCCGTTCCCGGCGCCAAGGAGGTCGCCCGGTACTTCCCCGACCAGGCCGGCCGCCAGATCACCCAGGTCGTCCCGAACGCGCTGAGCGCCAGTCCCGCCCCCTACGGGCCCTGGGCCGGTCTCGGGATCATGGCCCTGTGGGTGGTGGCGGCGCTGGCGGGCGGATACGCGGTCCTGAAGAAGCGGGACGCGTAGGCTCGTGCCGGGGAGACTCCGCTCGTCGCGGCGCTCCGCGGCATCCCGTACGAGGAAATCACCCGGCGACGCCCCGTCGTAACGACTTGGCCGGAACCGTCAAGGCACGGATATCCTCGTAACTCTTACGGGGGCTTCAGGTCAGGAACGGCCACTGCCCCGACGACCTGACCTGTCGATGGGGCTGGAGAATGATCGAGGCAGTCGGCCTGACGAAGCGCTACGGCGCCAAGACGGCCGTGTACAACCTTTCCTTCCAGGTACGGCCGGGACACGTCACCGGGTTCCTGGGCCCCAATGGTTCCGGCAAGTCGACGACGATGCGGATGATCCTCGGGCTGGACCGGCCGACCGCAGGCCAGGTACGGATCGGCGGGCATCCCTTCCGGCAGCTCCCGAACGCACCGCGCCAGGTGGGCGCGCTGCTGGACGCCAAGGCCGTGCACGGCGGGCGCAGCGCGCGCAATCACCTGCTGTCGCTGGCCCAGCTCTCCGGGATCCCGGCCGCCCGGGTCGACGAGGTCCTCGGGGTCGTCGGTCTCCAGGGCGTGGCCAAGAAACGTTCCAAGGGCTTCTCGCTCGGTATGGGCCAGCGGCTCGGTATCGCGGCGGCGCTCCTCGGCGATCCGCAGGTGCTGCTGTTCGACGAGCCGGTGAACGGGCTCGACCCCGAGGGCATTCTCTGGGTCCGGAATCTGATGAAACAGCTGGCGTCCGAGGGCCGTACCGTCTTCGTCTCGTCCCATCTGATGAGCGAGATGGCGGTGACCGCCGACCATCTGATCGTGATCGGCCGCGGTCAGCTGCTGGCCGATATGACGATCAAGGACTTCATCTCGGCCAACTCCGCGGACTTCGCCCGGGTGCGTACGCCGGAGACCGATCCGCAGCGGCGCGAGAAGCTGGCCACGGCGCTCGCCGAGGCGGGCGGCCAGGTGCTGTCCGAGCCGGACGGGGCCCTGCGGATCACGGGCCTGCCACTGTCGCGGATCAGCGATCTGGCGCACGAGGCGGAGGTACGGCTCTGGGAGCTCTCGCCGCACCAGGCGTCGCTGGAGGAGGCGTATATGCGCATGACCCAGAGCGTCGTGGACTACCGTTCGACGGCCGACGCGCTGGAGGGCTTCGAGCCGCCCTATCAGCCCGGCTACGGGCCGCCGGGGGCCTCCGAGGCGCCCGTCGTCCCGGAGGTGCCGCAGCAGGGCTGGTACCCCCCGCCGCCGCCCGGGGCCAACCCGTACGCGGGCGCTCCCCCGGCCTCGGCGCCGGCGTCGGCACCCCCGTCCGCACCCGCACCCGCGTCCGCACCGTCGGCCGCTCCCGCGGCGGCATCCGCCGCAGACATGACGAAGCGCGACAGCAACGAGGACGCCTGATGACGACCCCGCACCAGCAGTCTCCAGGGCCCCGGACACCGCAGGGGACCGCGCAGTGGCAGGGCGGCGGCCCCCCGGCCGGTTACACCTCGCCGATCCCGGTCCGCCGGGCACATCTCGGCGACGCCCTGGCCTCCGAGTGGACCAAGCTCCGTTCCGTACGGTCCACGATGTGGACCCTCGGCGTCATGGTCGTGCTGATGCTGGGCATCGGACTGCTCGCGGCCCTGCTGGTCTCCACCGTTTCGAGCGACCCGGAGACCCCCAGCGGCCAGGACGCCCTCTCCCTCGGCTTCTTCGGTGTGCTGCTCGGCTCGATGTGCGTGATCACGCTGGGCGTGCTGACGATCGCGTCGGAGTACGGCACGGGCATGATCCGTACGACCCTCGCCGCGTGCCCGAGCCGTGGCCGGGTGCTCGCGGCCAAGTCGCTGGTCTTCTTCCTGCTGGTCTTCGTGATCTCGATGGTGGTCACGATGACCGTCGCGGCGCTCCAGGTCTCGATCGTGGGCGCGGAGTCGCCCAACGCCCGGGGCTGGCTGCTGGCGACGGCCGGGGTCAGCCTCTATCTGGCGACGCTCGGGCTGCTCTCGCTGGCGGTCGGGACGCTGATCCGGCACTCCGCCGGAGCGATCACCGTCATGATCGGCGTGGTGCTGTTGCCGCTCGTGCTGGCGATGTTCATGTTCTCGGACTCGCTCACGGCGCTGCGTGAGAGCCTGTTCGACTACTCGATCCCCAACCAGATGGCGGCGTTCTACAGCGAGGGCATCCGCGTCTCCGGGCCTTCGGGCTGGGAGCCGCTGTGGCTCCTGCTGGGCGTGACGGCGATCGCGTTGGCCGCGGCGTACTTCGTGCTGGACAAGCGGGACGTCTGAGCGGTCCCGCGTCGCGGCGTCGCTCAGTACTTCGGTGCGTTACGGGACCGCTGCACCCGCGTGGTGCGGCGGTCCTTCGCGTTCCAGCACGCCTGGTGCCAGTGCCGCCGGTCATCGACACCGCCGTACTCCGGCCACGCCACCACATGCGGCACCGCGCCGGGGATCTCCTGGTCGCAGCCGGGGCAGCGGTAGCGCTTGCCCTCGGCGCTGGCCCCGGCGACATGGCGCACGGACCAGCCCTCGCCCTGCCAGGACTCGGACCGCTGGAAGCCGCCGTACCGGTCCCCCGCCTCGCCTGCTCGCTCGGTCGGGTTCTCGCCGCCTCGGGGGCGGTTGCGGCGCGGGGACACAGGACACCTCACGGGGCAGACAGCACGGTTCCCTCCAGCCTACGGCCCGCGTCACGGGGTACACGCCCCTCGCGGATCCGCTCCGCCCGGGGCGGGAGAGGCACTGACCGGACAATCGCAAGAATTTCCCATGTGGGCCGTGCCCTTGGCACGTGTCAGACGTTGTTGCCAGCAGGGGGAGTCGCGTCGGCCGCAAGGAGGCAGAAGGCGATGCGTGTGGGAGCTTTTGTACTGGCCGGCCAGTTCCCGGGCCAGGGACAGGGGGAGGCGCTGCACCGGGCGGTGCGCACCACGGAGTTGGCGGAGGAGTCCGGGCTCGACTCGGTCTGGCTCGCCGAGCACCATTTCGTGCCGTACGGCGTCTGTCCTTCGGCCGTGACCCTGGCCGGAGTGCTGCTCGGCCGAACCCAACACATCCGGGTGGGAACGGCGGTCAGCGTGTTGCCGAACGTACATCCGGTGGCACTCGGCGAGCAGGCGGCGCTGCTGCATCTCGTCTCCGGCGGCCGGTTCACGCTCGGTGTGGGACGCGGCGGCCCCTGGGTCGATCTGGAGGTCTTCGGCACGGGCCTGAGCGCCTACGAGGAGGACTTCCCGGAATCCCTCGCCCTGCTGCTGCGCTGGCTGCGCGAGCCGCGGGTGGGGGCATCGGGGGAACGATTCCGCTTCCGCGAGGTCCCCGTCGTACCGCGCCCCGACGAGCTGATCGAGCCGAGCACGGGCCCCGAGACGGTCATGGCCTGCACCTCGCCCAAGAGCGTCAGACTGGCCGCCGAGCACGGTCTGCCGATGCTGCTCGGCATGCACTGCGGCGACGAGGAGAAGGCGGAGATGGTCGCCCTGTGGCGTACGCACGCGCGCGCGGCGGGCCGTACGGCCGACGAGGTCGACGGCGCCGCGCATGTGTCGGCCGGGGTGGCGCAGATCGGCGACGGCCGCGCGGAGGCGACCGAGACGCTCGTCAAGGCGATGCCGGGCTGGCTGCGCCAGGGCCTGGGCGCCCATGTCACGGTCGACGGAAGAGTCCGGGCCATGCGGGACCCCGTGGAGTACACCGAACTGCTCTGCGCTCTCCACCCGGTGGGCCCGCCCCGGCTGGCCGCGGACCGTCTCGCGGCCACCGCGGAGCGCACCGGCATCACCCGCTTCGCCCTGCTCGTGGAAGGCTCGGGCGATCTGGCGACAACGGAGGAGAACGTACGGCGGCTGGGCGCGGACGTACTGCCCCAACTCGCCTGAGGGACGCTGCCGCTCCGACACCGTGCAACCGGGGCGCGATGCGGAGCGGCAGCAAGAGGCGTCAGCAGTCCCGGAGTTCCGGTGACTGATTGAGCAACTGGGCCCGCACCGAGGTGAAGAGGGCCAGCCGCTCGTCGACCGTGGAGTCCAACGGGAACACCGCGACACGGTGGCAGTTCTGGAATGCGAGACGCACCCCGAAGTGACGCTGTAGCGCACCGCGAATGGCATCACTCGCGAGCGCGCGCAACAGCTGACCACGTGCTTGCTCGTCCGGCGGGGGCGTCTGGTTGTCGGCGAACTGTCCACCGTCCACCTTCAGCTGTGCCACCAGAGAACTGATCATCTCCCATGCGTAGGGCAGGGAGGTCCGGACGCAGTCGACGAAAGCCGCTTCATCGACCTCGCCTCGCTCGGCCTGATCCAACAGCGCCGGTGAGACGTCGAGCGACATGGGTTCTCCTCTCGCGACCCCGGGAGGCGGGGTCTTACGGGCAGGGAAGGAGGCGACGACGACGCAGCGTGCACGACCGGCGACCTCCTGCATCCACGTTAGGCGCGCTGTCCGGACCACACCAGCAGAATGGGAACACAACCGGCCAACAACGAACGGGGCTTCCGGGGCGAATCGCGCGCGGCGGCGGCAGTCGAGTAGCGTTGCCGACCATGCGTCTCGTCATTGCCCGCTGCTCCGTGGACTACGCGGGCCGGCTCACCGCCCACCTGCCCACCGCTCCCCGTCTCATCCTGGTCAAGGCCGACGGGAGTGTGTCGATCCATGCCGATGACCGGGCGTACAAACCGCTCAACTGGATGTCACCGCCCTGCACACTGAAGGAGGGCTCCGACGCGGACGCCGGCGTGTGGACCGTCGTGAACAAGGCGGGCGAGAAATTGATCATCACCATGGAGGAGGTTCTCCATGACTCCTCGCACGAGTTGGGCGTCGATCCCGGCCTCATCAAAGACGGCGTAGAAGCACACCTTCAGGAGCTGCTGGCCGACCGGATCGAGACGCTGGGCGAGGGCTACACACTGATCCGCCGCGAGTACCCGACGGCGATCGGCCCGGTGGACATCCTGTGCCGGGACGCGGACGGCGTGACGGTCGCGGTGGAGATCAAGCGGCGCGGTGAGATCGATGGCGTGGAACAGCTGACGCGCTACCTGGAGCTGCTGAACCGCGATCCGCATCTGGCGCCGGTGCGGGGGGTGTTCGCCGCGCAGGAGATCAAGCCTCAGGCGAGGGTCCTGGCGACGGACCGGGGCATTGGATGCGTGGTGCTGGACTACGACGGGCTGAGGGGTATCGAGGACGACAAGTTGCGGTTGTTCTGACGGGGAGTTGACCGCCGTCTCGTGACGAGGGGCCCGAGCGCTCGGCAGATGCCGCGCCCGGGCCCTTTCTCCTGTCCGCACCCGCGTGCCCGTCTCCACACCCGCACGATCACACCTTCACGTTCTAGTTAGAAGCTATCGCGGAATCTATTGACACTCCCCTTCCGTGTGGTTATAACTTATAACGAACGCGAGAGTGAGTAACCCAACGGAGTGCGCGGTGGAGGTCGTCATGAACCCCGAAGGACTGGTCGAGAACCCCGAAGGCTTGGTCGAAGTCATCCTGCCCGGCAAGGTGGAGCCGGAAGGGCTGCGGATACGGCGCGGCACCATCCCCACCGCGGGACCCGGACAGGTCGTGATCCGGATGGAGGCGACCGGGGTCTCCTTCGCCGAGCAGCAGATGCGCCGCGGCAGGTACTACGACCAGCCGGCGTTCCCGTTCGTGCCCGGCTACGACCTGGTCGGCACGGTGGTGGCGACCGGGGAGGGGGTCGAGCCAGGTCTGGCCGGCACCCGGGTGGCCGCGCTGCTCAAGGTCGGTGGCTGGGCCAGCCATGTGCTCGTCGACGCGGCGGACACCGTCGAGGTGCCCGCCGGGATCGGCGCGGCCGAGGCGGAGACCCTGGTGGTCAACGGCATCACCGCGTGGCAGATGCTGCACCGCACGGCACGCGTCCGCGCCGGGCAGACCATCGTGGTGCACGGCGCCAACGGCGGCGTCGGCTCGGTCCTGGTCCAACTCGCCCACGCCGCCGGGGTGAAGGTGATCGGCACGGCGTCCGACCGTCACCACGACGCCCTGCGGGAACGGGGCGTCACCCCCGTCGACTACCGCACCGAGGACGTCACCGCGCGGGTCCGCGCGCTGGCCCCCGGTGGGGTGGACGCCGTCTTCGACCATGTCGGCGGCCGGGGCATCGTCGACTCCTGGAGCCTCCTCGCCCCCGGCGGGACGCTCGTCTCGTACGGCAGCGCCTCCACCCGGGACGACGAAGGGTCCAAGCAGTGGCCCGTGTTCAAGCTGCTCGGCCGGGTGTGGGTGTGGAACGCGCTGCCCAACCGCCGCCGGGCCTACTTCTTCAACGTCTGGGCCGGACGCGCCCTGGCCAAGGAGCGGTTCCGGGCCCGGCTGCGCGCCGACCTGACCGAGGTCTTCGCCGCCTTCCTGCGCGGTGAGGTCACCGCCCAGATCGCCGCCCAACTGCCGCTCGCCCGCGTCGCCGACGCCGTGCGGCTGGCGGAGTCCGGCACGGTCGCCGGAAAGGTCGTACTCACCCCGTAGTACTCACCTTGTAGCGAGTCCGTCCGGGCCCCGGCCTACACGACCGTCGGATCCGGCGAGGGTTCTGACACCGCCGGATTCGGACCGCTCACCGTGGTCTGAGGGGACGACGGCGGTGGCGGGCTGTCCGTGGGATCCTCCGTCGGATCGTCGTCGCTCGGCGATGTCGACGGTGTCGGCGGCGGGCTCGACGAACTGCTCGGCGGCTTGCTCGGCGAGGTCGACGGCTTCGACGGCGGCTTGGACGGGGAGTTCGGCTCCGACGGCTCGTCGTCGGGGGACGAGGCGCTGTCCGACGGGGTGCCCGAGGGGGACGCCGGGCCGGAAGGGCTCGCGCTGTCCGTCGGAGCGGCGCTGCCGGAGGTGCTGGGCGCGGGCAGTTGGACGTCCGGGTTCGGGGGCACGTCGTCGACGGGCTCGTCGGCCGGCAGGTCGCCACCGCCGTTGTCGGCGTCCGGGGACTGTCCCGTACGGACGTTGTCCGACGGGGTGTTGTCACTGCCCGAGGTCGCGCCCAGGGTCACCACCGTGCCCAGAACGGCCGCGAGCACCGCGCCCGCTCCCGCCGCGACCAGGTTGCGGCGGGCGCCGAAGACAAGGCCGCGGCGACGGTGGGGCGCGGGCAGCGGAGCGGTGCCGGGTCCGGGCCCTGGCACCGGGGACTCGCGCCGGGTGACCAGCGTCTCGCTCTCGCCCGGGGCCGGGGCCGCATCGGCGGCGAACCCGGCTCCCGGACCCAACGCCGGCGGCCCCTCCGCGCCCGTCGGCAACGCGGGCAGCACGAGCGGCGCGGACGTGCCGGGCCGTTCGGTCTCGCGGTCCGTGACCAGCGCCAGCGCCCTGCGTCCCGCGACCGTACCGACCTTGTCGGCGACGGCCCCGCGCATGCCGATCGACGCCTCCAGCTCCGCGCGGGCCCGCTCCAGGTTCCCCAGGCAGAGCGCGAGGATGCCCAACTCGTGGTGGAAGTACGCCTCTTCCGCGACCTCCCCGGCGATCCTGGCGGCCTCGGAGCCGGATCTCAGCACGCGCTCCCAGGCGCCCCAGTGGAGCCCGGCCAGAAAGGCGGGCGCGGCGCTGCGGGCCAGCAGGACGGCCGCGCTCGGGTGTCCCGATTCCTGCCCCGGGACCAGCGGGCCCATCGCCGCGAGGATCGCGTCCGCCTCCGCGGCGGCACGCTCGGGGGTGACCGAGGGGTGCCCCGCCCACCAGGCGTAGTGCTGGGCTGCGGTGTGCGCGTGGGCCACGGCGTCGTCCGCGTACCCCTTCGCCTCCAACTGCGTGGCGACGCCGGGCGCGAGCCGGTAGCGCGCGCCGACCGGGGTGAGGAGGCCGCAGCTCATCAGTTCGCCGAGCGCGGCGTCCGCGTGGGTGTCGCCCACCAGCGCCGGCAGATGCGCCTGGTGCGGGACCTCACCGCCGAGCGCGACCGCGAAGCGCAGCGTGGCGCGGGCGGCCTCGCTCAGCCGGGAGGCGAGCAGCACGGCGGGCGCGGCGCCCTCGCCGAGGGTGGGCAGCGGGATGTCGTAGCCGTCGGAACTGGCGGCGACACGTGGTGACGCGTCGTCGGATGTCCGCTCGAAGGGCCGTGCGAAGGGCTCGAACTCGTCGGAGGCCTCGGAGTTGCCGCGCAGTTGGTCGCGCTGCCGCAGCAGCGCGCCCGCCTGGACGAAGCGCACCGGCAGGCCCTCGGACTCGAACCAGAGGTCACCCGCCCAGTTCGCCTCCTCGTCGGTGAGGGCCCGTTCGACGACGCGCTCCAGCAGTTCGAGCGAGGAGCCGCGGCCGAGACCGCCGAGGGCGACCTCCTCCAGTCCCGCGTCCGCGGAGGGCGGGTCGGTGTCGGGCGTCGCGGCCAGCAGATAGGCGCATTCGGGGGTCGCGGCGAGGAGTTCGTCCAGCGCCTCCCCGCCGAGCTCCAGATCGTCCAGGACGACGATCGCGCCGATCTCATGGACCAGTTCGAGCAGTTCCACGCGGTCGGGGCGGTGGAGCGCGCAGTGGTGGACGGCCGCGAACAGCTCGTACAGCAGCTCGGTGGTGGTGCGGCGATGGCCGGAGAGGCGTACGACCCCGTCGGGCGCGAGATCCGCGCAGTCCGCGGCGACGGCTTCGAGCAGCGCGGTACGTCCGGAGCCCGGGGCGCCGGTGAGGCGTACGGACCGGCCGCGCCCCAGCAGCCCGGCCAGCCGCTCGCGTTCCGCGCCACGCTCCAGCAGCGGAAGGGGTGGCGCGGCGGGTCCCGGCGGTACGGAGGGCCGGCCCGCGCGCTGGAGATCGGCGCGTTCGGCGGCGGTGCGCCGCGCGGGGGCGTCGGGCTGTCTGCCGGGCGGGCAGAGTTCGATCTCGCTGCCGTCGACGGGGTTGACGGTGAGCAGGTACTCGCCGGAGATCAGCTGGACCGTGCGGACGGGCGGCGGGGTGGTGACCGGCCCGGCGCCCTTGAGGTGCGCCAGGGCCGGGGTGACATGCGCGGGGGTGACCTGGGAAGGCGTGGCGGGCGTGGCCGCGGGCACGGTCTCGGCGCGCGGCGGACGTGCCGAGTCCGCGCCCTCACCCGCGCGTTCGTCGTGGCCGTACTCTTCCGGTCCCCGGTCTATCGGGTCCATGGTGAAAAGCTCCCCAGATCCTGGTGTGCGATGCCCCCCGGCCTCACACACCCATCTGTCGCTTCTGGTGCCGGTGTCTGCGTCTATGGGTCAGTCAATCGGCAGACGGCCGAACCCTAGACCTCCGCAGGGTATCCGCCTACAGCCGGGGTACCACGCCGTCCAAGACATCACGGTCTCATGAGAATTGTGCGATGTGGGCCGGTCAGACCCGAGGAAGTGACTCTGCGGCGATTCCACCCTCGATGGCGAGAATGCGGTGCAGTCGGGTCGCCACCAGCAGTCGCTGCATCTGCGGCGGGACACCGCGCAGCACAAGCCTACGGCCGCACCGCCCCGCGCGTCGGTGGGCTCCCATGATGACGCCGAGTCCGGTGGCGTCCCAGGAGTCCAGTGCGGTCAGGTCGAGCACCAGATCGCCGACGCCGTCGTCGACCGCCGAGTGCAGGACCGTACGGGCGTCCGCCGCGCTGCGTACGTCGAGGCGGCCCCCGACGACCAGCTCGGCGTGGTCGCCCCTGATGTGCATATGCGCTCCCCGAGAGTGCTTTCCGTGCTCCGTAGTCTGTTCTGTCTTCCAACAACTGACTGCCGCGCGACCCAAGAAGTTGCCGTCTGTAAGCGAACCGATATCGAATTCACCCTGTGGGGTGAGGTGCGGGTACCGGTGGGGCGGCTCAGTGCTTGTAGAACCCCTGCCCGCTCTTACGGCCGATGTCACCCGCGTCCACCATCCGGCGCATCAGCTCCGGCGGTGCGAACTTCTCGTCCTGCGACTCGGTGTAGATGTTGTCGGCCGCGTGGAGCAGGATGTCGACACCCGTCAGATCGGCGGTGGCGAGCGGGCCCATGGCGTGGCCGAACCCCAGCTTGCAGGCGGTGTCGATGTCCTCGGCGGAGGCGACGCCCGACTCGTAGAGCTTGGCGGCCTCGACGACGAGGGCGGAGATCAGCCGCGTGGTCACGAAGCCCGCCACATCGCGGTTGACGACGACACAGGTCTTGCCCACCGATTCGGCGAACTCCCGTGCGGTGGCGAGGGTTTCGTCGCTCGTCTTGTAGCCGCGCACCAGCTCGCACAGCCGCATCATCGGCACCGGCGAGAAGAAGTGTGTACCGACGACACGTTCCGGGCGCTCGGTCACGGCCGCGATCTTCGTGATCGGGATCGCCGAGGTGTTGGAGGCGAGGACGGTGTCGTCCCGTACGAGCTTGTCGAGCGTGCGGAAGATCTCGTGCTTGACGTCGAGCTTCTCGAAGACGGCCTCGACGACGATGTCGGCGTCGGCCGCGGCCTCCAGGTCGGTGGTCGTGGTGATCCGGGCGAGCGCCGCGTCGGCGTCGGCCTCTTCGAGCTTGCCCTTGGCGACGAACTTGCCGTACGAGGCCCTGATCCCGTCGATGCCCCGGGCCAGCGCCGCGTCGGTGACATCCCGCAGGACGACGTCCCAGCCCGCCTGCGCCGAGACCTGCGCGATTCCGGACCCCATGAGTCCGGCCCCGATGACGGCGAGCTTCCTTGCCACGACGCACCCCATGATTCCTGTTCGGCTTCAGTTCAGCCTTAACACCTGTTTACATTGCGCTCTCTGCCGGAGGTTAGCGGTCACGGACGGCCAAGTGACGGTGAAGAGATGCGCGTCACGTCTCACATGACGGACATCACACCGGCGGCGCCCATCAGGCGTCGCGCAGCGCGTACTTGAGTACCTTTCCCGCGGCGCCCACCCACTTCGCCCAGCGGGTACCTGACCGGACCCGTGTCCGGGAATAGGCTGGCCATATGGTCAATCTGACGCGCATCTACACCCGCACCGGCGACAAGGGCACGACGGCGCTCGGCGACATGAGCCGCACCGCCAAGACCGATCGGAGGATCGCCGCGTACGCCGACGCCAACGAGGCCAACGCGGTCATCGGTACGGCCGTCGCCCTGGGGCAGCTCTCCCCGGAGGTCGTCAAAGTCCTCGTCCGGGTCCAGAACGATCTGTTCGACGTGGGCGCGGACCTGTCCACTCCCGTGGTGGAGGAGCCGAAGTTCCCGCCGCTGCGGGTCGAGCAGTCGTACATCGACAAGCTGGAGGCCGACTGCGACCACTTCCTGGAGGGGCTGGAGAAGCTGCGCAGCTTCATCCTCCCCGGCGGCACCCCGGGCGCGGCGCTGCTGCACCAGGCGTGCACGGTCGTACGGCGCGCCGAGCGCTCCACCTGGGCGGCGCTCGACGTGCACGGCGAGACCATGAACGCGCTGACGGCGACCTATCTGAACCGTCTCTCCGACCTCCTGTTCATTCTCGCCCGCGTGGCGAACAAGGAGGTTGGGGACGTCCTCTGGGTCCCGGGCGGCGAGCGCTGAGGTCAGCTCTTCTCGCCGACGGACGAGGGCCGTTCCACCCGGACGGAGTCGGGGTTCACGGGGGGCTTCTTCGGCCAGAGCGCGTACGTCAGGGCGATCACCCCGTGGATACCGACGACGCGCGCCGCGTTGAACTGCCACGCGAGCAGCGAATCCGTGGTGCCCGCGTCGCCCACGTACCAGATCGCGATCTGGAGCAGGACGGCCGCGACGGCGCCGGCCACCACCGTACGGAGCCACAGTCGGCCCTCGTGCCGGGCGCGGGCCATGCCGTACTTCGGTGGTCCGACCGGCGGGGGGCCGCCGGCGAAGCGATGGGCGAACCAGCCGTCGATCCGCTTGATCGTGTAGTGGCCGTAGCCGACCGTGAAGCCGATGTACATCGCGGCCAGACCGTGCTTCCAGTCCGGCTCCGCGCCGTTCCTGAGATCGATGGTCGTGACCACCAGCAGCACGACCTCCAGCAGCGGTTCCAGCAGCAGGACCGCCGCGCCCAGTCGCGGCATCCTGGCCAGATAACGCAGGGCCAGCCCGACGGCCAGCAGTACCCAGAAGCCGATCTCGCAAGCGATGATCAGTGTGACGATCACAGCGCCTCTCCTTCCTGTTGGTTCCAGGCTCCCGGCCGTAGGGGCACGGCACGTCGTCGCCAGTGACGAACCGTGACTGCATCCTTCGATGTACTCGGTCCTCGGCCGCCCTGTGGAGGACGGTGCCGCGCGGGCCGTGTTTGATGGATGGATGATCGCTTCTCGCCGATCTGCCGCGTTCCTCCCCGCCCATGGGTCCGGGTGCCCCTCCCGTCGGCCGCACCGCGTGGACGCGCTGATCGCCCTGGCCGGACTGCTCGGCGGTGTCGCCCTGTGGTCGGCCGGTCTGCACACCCAGGGGGGCCGCGTGCTGCCCGGGGCCTGGGTGCTGCTGCCGCTGGCCGTCATGGCGGGGGTGGAACTGCTGCGCAGGACCGCGCCAGGGACCGCCTTGGCCGTCGGCACGCTCGCGCTGGTCGCCGATCAGCTCACCACCGGCAGTCTGGCGACGATCGTGATGTTCACGGATGTGATGTACGCGGCCGTGCTGTACGGGACACCGGCCGCCGCCCGCCGGATCCCCTGGACCACGGGGGCGATCACGGTCGCGGTGACCATCGGTTTCGTCACCTGGCTGCGCGTTCCCGAGGCCCTGCTCATCGGTGTGGTCACCGCGTTGATCAGCTTCTTTCCGGCCAGTACCGGTGTTCTCGTACGCAACCACCGGGACGCCGCCGAGTCGGCCAGGCTGCGGGCCGAGCAGACCGCGCTGCTGGCCGAGATGGACCGGACGCAGGCGGTGGCGGCCGAGCGCACCCGGATGGCGCGTGAGCTGCATGACATGGTCGCCAACCATCTCTCGGCGATCGCCATCCACTCGACGGCCGCGCTCTCGCTGGACGACGAGCGCACGACCCGGGACGCGCTCGGCGTCATCCGGGAGAACAGCGTCGAGGGGCTGGCCGAGATGCGCCGGCTGATCGGGCTGCTGCGCGAGAGCGACGAGAGCGGCACGGTGTCCGCCGCGCCGACGCTGCGCGCGCTGGACACGCTGGTGGCGCAGGCCCGGACGAACGGCGCCTCCAGCGGGCTGCGCTTCACCCTGGACGACCGGCGCGGCGAGGGCTTCGCGCTGCCCACACCCATCGATCTGGCCGCGTACCGCATCATTCAGGAGTCGCTGACCAACGCGCTCAAACACGCGGTCCCCGGCACGACCACCGTCGAGCTGGACGGGTCCGAGCGCGCGCTGACCGTGCGGGTCCGCAGCCCGTTCGGTGACCGGCCGGGGCCGCGCGTGCCGGGGGCGGGCGCCGGACTGATCGGGATGCGCGAGCGGGTCGAACTGCTGGACGGAGAGTTCGAGGCGGGTCCCGTCACCGCTGCCGACGGGGGAAAGATCTGGCTGGTACGGGCCGAACTGCCCGTCGTGGAAGGGCGGGAGAGCGCATGACGATCCGGGTGCTGATCGCGGAGGACCAGTCGGCGGTACGGGCGGGGCTGGTGCTCATTCTGCGCAGCGCGCCGGACATCGAGGTCGTCGGGGAGGCGTCGGACGGCGAGGAGGCGGTCGCGCTGGCCCGGGAGCTGCGGCCGGATCTGGTGCTGATGGATGTGCAGATGCCACGGCTCGACGGGGTGTCGGCGACCCGCGAGGTGGTCGCGGAGCGGCTGGCGGATGTGCTGGTGCTGACCACCTTCGATCTGGACGAGTATGTCTTCGGGGCGCTGCGGGCCGGGGCGGCGGGCTTTCTGCTGAAGAACGCGGAGGCGGGTGAACTGCTCGGAGCGGTGCGGACGGTGGCGCGCGGCGAGGGCCTGATCGCCCCGGCCGTCACCCGCCGGCTCATCGCCGAATTCGCCGTGCCGACCCCCGTACGCCCACCCGGCGCCGCCGACCCGGCGATCCTGGACGTCCTCACGCGCCGGGAGCGCGAGGTGCTTTCCTGCCTGGGCGAGGGGCTGTCGAACGCGCAGATCGCGGCCCGGCTCACGATGGCCGAGGCGACCGTGAAGACCCATGTGAGCAGGCTGCTGGGCAAGTTGGAGCTGCGCAGCCGGGTACAGGCCGCCGTCCTCGCTCAGGAGCTGGGAATCTGACCGGCGGCTCCTCACCTTTGGTCTGGACCTATTGACGAGTGGTCCAGACCTTCCTACTCTCACCGCACACACTGCGGTGAGCCGTCGCAGGGTGAGCAGTGCACGGACCCACCCCCGTTTTGTCCTGTACTCACCTGAGGAGCACGCTTGAACTCCCAACCCGCCCTCCACAGACCCCGATTCAGATCCAGAGCCGTCGCGGGTCTCACCGCGCTGCTGCTGCCGCTGGCCGCCCTCGTCGGGCTGGCCACCCCCGCGGAGGCCGCCACCTCGGCCACCGCCACGTACACCAAGGCCTCCGACTGGGGCACCGGCTTCGAGGGCAAGTGGACGGTGAAGAACACCGGCACCACGAGCCTCAGCTCCTGGACCGTCGAGTGGGACTTCCCCGCCGGTACGGCGGTCACCTCCGGCTGGGACGCCGACATCACCGGAGCGGCCAACCACTGGACGGCCAAGAACAAGACCTGGAACGGCACGCTCGCCCCCGGCGCGACCGTCACCTTCGGCTTCAACGGCACCGGCTCGGGCACCCCGACCGGCTGCAAGCTCAACGGCGGCTCGTGCGACGGCGGCCCGAGCGTCCCGGGCGACAACCCGCCCTCGGCCCCCGGCACCCCGACCGCCAGTGAGATCACCAATACCTCGGTGAAGCTGAGCTGGACCGCGGCCACCGACGACAACGGCATCAAGAACTACGACGTCCTGCGGGACGGCGCGAAGGTCGCCACGGTCACCGGTACGACCTACACCAACACCGGTCTGACCGCGGGCACCGACTACTCGTACACCGTCCAGGCCCGTGACACGGCCGACCAGACGGGCCCGGTCAGCGGCGCCCGCGCGGTGCGCACCACCGGTGGCGACCCGGGCCCCGGTCCTGGCCCCGGCAGCAAGGTCAAGCTCGGCTACTTCACCGAGTGGGGTGTCTACGGCCGGAACTACCACGTCAAGAACCTGGACACCTCCGGTTCGGCCGCCAAGATCACCCATATCAACTACGCCTTCGGCAATGTCACCGGCGGCAAGTGCACCATCGGTGACTCCTACGCCGACTACGAGAAGGCGTACACCGCCGACCAGTCCGTCGACGGCGTCGCCGACACCTGGGACCAGCCGCTGCGCGGCAGCTTCAACCAGCTGCGCAAGCTCAAGGCGAAGTACCCGCACATCAAGGTCCTCTGGTCGTTCGGCGGCTGGACCTGGTCGGGCGGCTTCGGCCAGGCCGTGCAGAACCCGGCCGCCTTCGCTCAGTCCTGCTACGACCTGGTGGAGGACCCGCGCTGGGCCGATGTCTTCGACGGCATCGACCTGGACTGGGAATACCCCAACGCCTGTGGTCTGACCTGTGACACCAGCGGCCCCGCGTCGTTCAAGAACATGATGCAGGCCATGCGCGCCAAGTTCGGTCCCAACAATCTGGTCACGGCCGCCACCACGGCGGACGCCTCGGCCGGCGGCAAGATCGACAAGGTCGACTACGCGGGCGCGGCCCAGTACATGGACTGGTTCAACGTCATGACGTACGACTTCTTCGGCGCCTTCGCCGCGCAGGGCCCGACGGCTCCGCACTCCCCGCTCACCTCGTACCCGGGCATCCCGCAGGCGGGCTTCAACTCCGCCGAGGCGATAGCCAAGTTCAAGGCGCAGGGCGTACCGGCCAACAAGCTGCTGCTCGGCATCGGCTTCTACGGGCGCGGCTGGACCGGCGTGACCCAGGCGACCCCGGGCGGCACCGCGACCGGCGCCGCACCCGGCACGTACGAGGCCGGTATCGAGGACTACAAGGTCCTGAAGAACACCTGCCCGCCCACCGGCACCATCGCGGGTACCTCGTACGCCAAGTGCGGCAGCAACTGGTGGAGCTACGACACCCCGGCCACCATCACATCCAAGATGGCCTGGGCGAACCAGCAGAGCCTGGGAGGCGCCTTCTTCTGGGACTTCACGGGTGACACCGCCAACGGCGAGCTGGTGACCGCGCTCAACAACGGTCTCGGATAGCCGCGACAGCACAGGTGAAGGGGGCGGCGCCCGAGCGCCGCCCCCTTCATCATGCCCGGCCAGACCCTGACAGCGGGTCAGGGCTCAGGCCACATTCACCCGCTGACCCGGCGGAGCCGCCTCCAGCCAGGCCAGAAAGCCGGTGAGGGCGTCATCACTCATCGCCAGCTCCAGCCGGACCCCGCGGTGCGCACAGCCCAGGACGACCGCGTCGGAGAGCAGCGCCAGCTCCTCCTCGCCCTCGGGCGCGCGGCGCGACACCACTTCGATCGCGGAACGCTCCAGCGTACGGCGCGGGCGCGGGGCGTAGGAGAAGACCCGGAACCAGTTGATGCGGTCGCCGTTGTAGCGGGCCACGCCGTACACCCAGCCCTTGCCGGAGAGATCGGGTTCCGCCGGCACGTTCCAGCGGAGACTACAGTCGAACGTTCCGCCGGAGCGCTGGATCAGCCGCCGGCGCAGACCGAAGACGAAGAGCCCCACCGCAACCAGTACGACGACCAGTCCGCAAATGAGCAGAGCGAGGACCATCAAACACCGACCTCCTCGCCTCATTCAGTACCGGAACAGGAACCGCACCCGCATCGCCTCAGCCGCGACCCGGTCCGGAGGGATCCGGAACGAGCCGCGGCTGAGGATAAATCCGTGATAGCAGTGCTCAGCGCACCGCCACCGCACGCAGTCGGACATCGGCGCGCCGTTCGGCGGCGTCGTCCTCAGCCGACTTCGCGCGTTCCAGCGCACGCTCGGCGCGCTGGGTGTCGATCTCGTCCGCCAGCTCGGCGATCTCCGCCAGCAGCGAAAGCTTGTTGTCGGCGAACGAGACGAAACCGCCGTGCACAGCGGCCACGACTGTTTCGCCCGCACTCGTACGAATGGTCACCGGGCCCGACTCCAGCACACCGAGCAGCGGCTGGTGACCGGGCATGACGCCGATGTCGCCGGACGTGGTGCGCGCGACGACCAGGGTGGCCTCGCCGGACCAGATACTGCGGTCAGCGGCGACCAGCTCGACATGCAGCTCAGCAGCCAAGGGTGGCTCCTCGGGTCACCACCCGGCCGTATCGCCGGGTGTTGGCTTCAATTCTATGGGGTGTCGATAAGAGCGTCGGAGGGGGGCGGGAGGTACCCGCCCCCCTCCGTGCGCCCGACGGCTCAGGAAACGCCGAGTTCCTTGGCCTTGGCCTTCAGGTCGTCGATGCCACCGCACATGAAGAACGCCTGCTCGGGGAAGTGGTCGTACTCCCCGTCACAGATCGCGTTGAACGCGGCGATCGACTCGTCGAGCGGCACGTCGGAACCGTCCAGACCGGTGAACTGCTTGGCGGCGTGGGTGTTCTGCGACAGGAAGCGCTCGACGCGACGGGCCCGGTGGACAACGAGCTTGTCCTCCTCGCCCAGCTCGTCGATACCGAGGATCGCGATGATGTCCTGGAGGTCCTTGTACTTCTGCAGGATTCCCTTGACGCGGCTGGCCGCGTCGTAGTGCGCCTGCGAGATGTAGCGCGGGTCCAGGATGCGGGACGTCGAGTCCAGCGGGTCCACCGCCGGGTAGATGCCCTTCTCCGAGATCGGACGCGACAGCACGGTCGTCGCGTCGAGGTGCGCGAAGGTCGTGGCGGGCGCCGGGTCGGTCAGGTCGTCCGCGGGGACGTAGATCGCCTGCATCGAGGTGATCGAGTGACCGCGGGTCGAGGTGATGCGCTCCTGGAGCACACCCATCTCGTCCGCCAGCGTCGGCTGGTAACCCACCGCGGACGGCATACGGCCGAGCAGCGTGGAGACCTCGGAACCGGCCTGCGTGAAGCGGAAGATGTTGTCGATGAAGAGCAGCACGTCCTGCTTCTGCACATCGCGGAAGTACTCCGCCATGGTCAGCGCGGAGAGCGCCACACGCAGACGCGTGCCCGGCGGCTCGTCCATCTGGCCGAAGACCAGCGCGGTCTTGTCCAGCACGCCCGACTCGGTCATCTCGTCGATGAGGTCGTTGCCCTCACGGGTGCGCTCACCGACACCGGCGAACACGGAAACACCGTCGTGCAGCTTGGCCACACGCATGATCATTTCCTGGATGAGGACGGTCTTGCCGACGCCCGCACCACCGAACAGACCGATCTTGCCGCCCTTGACGTACGGGGTCAGCAGGTCGACGACCTTCAGGCCGGTCTCGAACATCTCGGTCTTCGACTCAAGCTGGTCGAAGGCCGGAGCCTTGCGGTGGATCGGCCAGCGCTCGGTGATCTGCGACTCGGCCTCGGGCTCGTTCAGGATCTGACCGAGGGTGTTGAACACCTTGCCCTTGGTCACATCGCCGACCGGCACGGTGATGCCGTCGCCCGTGTCGGTCACCGGGGCCTGGCGCACCAGACCGTCGGTGGGCTGCATCGAGACCGCGCGGACCAGACCGTCGCCCAGGTGCTGGGCGACTTCGAGGGTCAGCGTCTTGAGCTTGCCCTCCTCGGCCGGGTCGGCGACCTCGACATGCAGCGCGTTGTAGATGTCCGGCATCGCGTCGACGGGGAACTCCACGTCGACGACCGGGCCGATGACCCGGGCGACGCGGCCCGTGGCCGTGCTTCCCGGGGTGGCCGCCTCAACTGTGGTCGTCATTAATTTTCACTCCCCGCGGTCGCGTCGGCCAGGGCGCTGGCGCCACCGACGATCTCGCTGATTTCCTGGGTGATTTCGGCCTGGCGGGCCGCGTTGGCAAGCCGGGACAGGCTCTTGATGAGGTCCCCGGCGTTGTCGGTCGCCGACTTCATCGCGCGGCGGGTGGCAGCGTGCTTGGAAGCCGCGGCCTGGAGCAGCGCGTTGTAGATACGGCTCTCGACGTAGCGCGGCAGCAGGGCGTCGAGGACGTCCTCCGCCGACGGCTCGAAGTCGAAGAGCGGAAGGATCTCGCTCTTCCCCGTGGCGGCAGCCGCTGATGTTCCGGTCGACTCCTCGGCCGCCCCCGCTGACGCCGGCGTCAGGCTGAGCGGCAGCAGCCGGTGCTGCACCGGCGTCTGCGTCAGCATCGACACGAACTCGGTGAAGACGATGTGGAGCTCGTCCACGCCGCCCTCGGCCGTGTCCTGCTGGACGGCCGCGATCAGCGGCGCCGCGACCTGCTTGGCGTCCGCGTACGTCGGGCTGTCGGTGAAGCCGCTCCACGAGTCCGTGACCTTGCGCTCACGGAAACCGTAGTAGGCGACACCCTTGCGGCCGACGATGTACGTGTCGACCTCCTTGCCCTCACCGCGAAGCCGCTCGGTGAGCCGCTCCGCCGCCTTGATGGCGTTCGAGGAGTAGCCGCCGGCCAGACCGCGGTCGCTCGTCACGAGCAGGACCGCGGCACGGGTCGGCGTCTCCGCCTCGGTGGTCAGGGGGTGCTTGGTCGTCGACCCCGTCGCCACCGCGGTGACCGCGCGGGTCAGCTCGGTCGCGTACGGAGTGGAGGCCGCCACCTGGCGCTGCGCCTTGACGATGCGCGAGGCGGCGATCATCTCCATCGCCTTGGTGATCTTCTTGGTCGCGGTGACGGATTTGATGCGACGCTTGTAGACCCGGAGCTGGGCTCCCATGAGTCAGGTCCCTTCCGTCGTCACTTGGAGACGCTGACGGCCGGCGCGTCGTCGCCGAGGAGCTTGCCGTCCGAGGTCTCGAACTGCCGCTTGAAGGCGGTGATGGCGTCCGCGATCGACTGGATCGTGTCGTCGGACATCTTGGCGCCCTCGGCGATGCTGGTCAGCAGGTCCTTGCGCTCGCGGCGCAGGTACTCCAGCAGCTCGCTCTCGAAGCGACGGATGTCGGCGACCGGTACGTCGTCCATCTTGCCGTTGGTGCCGGCCCAGACGGAGACGACCTGCTCCTCCACCGGGAACGGCGCGTACTGCGGCTGCTTCAGCAGCTCGACCATGCGCTTACCGCGCTCCAGGGACGCCTTGGAGGCCGCGTCCAGGTCGGAACCGAAGGACGCGAACGCCTCCAGCTCACGGTACTGGGCGAGGTCCACCCGCAGTCGGCCGGAGACCTGCCGCATCGCCTTGTGCTGGGCGGAGCCACCGACTCGGGAGACCGAGATACCGACGTTCAGCGCGGGCCGCTGGCCGGCGTTGAACAGGTCGGACTCCAGGAAGCACTGTCCGTCGGTGATGGAGATGACGTTGGTCGGAATGAACGCCGACACGTCGTTGGCCTTCGTCTCGACGATCGGGAGACCCGTCATCGAACCGGCGCCCATGTCGTCGGAGAGCTTGGCGCAGCGCTCCAGCAGACGCGAGTGCAGGTAGAAGACGTCGCCCGGGTAGGCCTCACGGCCCGGCGGACGGCGCAGCAGCAGGGACACGGCGCGGTAGGCGTCGGCCTGCTTCGAAAGGTCGTCGAAGATGATCAGGACGTGCTTGCCCTGGTACATCCAGTGCTGGCCGATGGCCGAGCCGGTGTACGGCGCCAGGTACTTGAAGCCGGCCGGGTCGGACGCGGGGGCGGCGACGATCGTCGTGTACTCAAGCGCGCCCGCCTCCTCCAGCGCACCGCGGACACCCGCGATGGTGGAGCCCTTCTGGCCAATGGCGACGTAGATGCAGCGGACCTGCTTGTTGGTGTCGCCCGAGCGCCAGTTGTCGCGCTGGTTGATGATCGTGTCGACGGCCAGAGCGGTCTTGCCGGTCTGCCGGTCGCCGATGATCAGCTGACGCTGGCCACGGCCGATCGGCACCATGGCGTCGACAGCCTTGTAGCCGGTCTGCATCGGCTCGTGGACCGACTTGCGGACCATGACGCCCGGGGCCTGCAGCTCCAGGGCGCGGCGGCCTTCGGTCTCGATCTCGCCGAGGCCGTCGATCGGGTTGCCGAGCGGGTCGACCACGCGACCCAGGTAGCCCTCGCCGACAGCGACGGAGAGGACCTCGCCGGTACGGGTGACCGACTGACCCTCCTCGATACCGCTGAACTCGCCGAGGATGATCGACCCGATCTCGCGCTCCTCAAGGTTGAGGGCGAGGCCAAGGGTGCCGTCCTCGAACTTCAGCAGCTCGTTCGCCATGGCCGAGGGCAGACCCTCGACCTTCGCGATGCCGTCACCGGCCACGCTGACCGTACCGACCTCCTCGCGCGAGGCCGCGTCCGGCTTGTACGACTGGACAAAGTTCTCCAGCGCGTCCCGGATCTCCTCCGGCCGGATCGTGAGCTCCGCCATCTGGGTTCCCTGCTCTCCTTGTTGGGCCCGAAGTTTCTTTGGGGGTCTGCGGGTCTGGGGGCGACCCCCAGGAATCTTCTGCAATTTCTGCACGGCCCAACCGGGCCGCTGGTGTTGCTCTGTTCTGTTGCCTGCGTCGGTGTCGCCTGCGTCGACGGACGGCCGCGCCGCCCGCCGTCAGCCCGCGAGTCGCCGTTCCGCCTCTTCGAGACGGTTCGCGACGGTGCCGTTGATGACCTCGTCGCCCACCCGCACCGAGATCCCGCCGAGGACCTCGGGGTCCACGTCCAGGTTCAGATGCATCGGGTGGCCGTACAGTCCGGCCAGAGCGGCGCCGAGACGCTGCTTCTGCCCGTCACTGAGCGGCACGGCCGAGGTGACGATGGCGACCATCCGGTCCCGGCGCGCCGCGGCGAGCCGGGACAGGGTCTGGAGACCCGCTTCCAGGCTACGTCCCCGCGGCCGGGTGACGAGACGCACTACCAGACGCTCGGTGGCCGGATTGGCCCGGCCGCCCAGCAGACTGTTGAGAAGGCCGGTCCTGGCGGTGGTCGTCGCCGACCGGTCGGTCAGCGCGGCCCGCAGCGCGGGGCTGGACTCGACGATCCGGCCGAACCGGAACAGCTCGTCCTCCACGTCGTCCAGCGAACCCGCCTGCTGAGCGGAGGTGAGCTCGGCGGTCGCCGAAAGCTCCTCCACCGAGTCCACCAGGTCACGCGGCTGCGACCAGCGGGAGCGGACCATACCGGCGACCAGATCGGCGGCCGGACCGCCCACCTGTCCGCTCAGCAGCCGTCCGGCCAGCTCCGCCTTGGCCTCGCCTGCCTGCGCCGGGTCGGTCAGGACCCGACGCAGCGAGACCTCACGGTCGAGCAGCGCGGTCACGGCGGCCAGCTCCTCGGCGAGCTTCGCCGCGTCGACCGACGTGGAGTCGGTCAGCGCGTCAAGACGCTCACGCGCGGCGGCCAGCGCCTCGCGGCTCGCTCCGTTCATCGCGTGGCCTCGGCCTTCGAAGCGCCGTCCTCAAGCTCGTCGAGGAAGCGGTCGATGGTGCGGCTCTGCCGGGCGTGGTCCTCAAGGGACTCCCCGACCAGCTTGCCGGCCAGTTCGGTGGCGAGCTTGCCCACGTCCTGACGCAGCGCGCTGGCCGCGGACTTGCGGTCGGCCTCGATCTGGGCGTGACCGGCGGCGACGATCTCTTCACGCTGCCGCTGACCTTCCGCCCTCATCTCCTGGATGATGACGGTGCCCTGCTCAGTCGCCTCCTGGCGGAGACGGGCGGCCTCGTGCCGGGCCTCGGCGAGCTGAGCCTTGTACTGCTCCAGGACGCTTTGCGCCTCGGTCTTGGCCTCCTCCGCCTTCTCGATGCCACCCTCGATGGCCTCGCGGCGCTCTTCCAGAACCTTGTTGATGTTCGGGAGGAGCTTCTTGGCGAGGAAGAAGAAGACGATGGCGAAGGCGATCAGCCCGACGAGGAGCTCCGGTCCGGGCGGGATGAGCGGGTTCTGCTGCTCCTCCGCCGCCAGGGATACCAGCGCGTTCACATCAGTGCCTTTCGTCGTAATGGGCTATTCGTCCCAGAACGTCAGCTGCCGTAGACGAACGGCATGACGATGCCGATCAGGGCGAGCGCCTCACAGAAGGCGAAACCGAGGATCTGGTTGGTACGGATCAGGCCGGCGGCCTCGGGCTGACGGGCCAGCGCCTGGGTGCCGTTACCGAAGATGATGCCGACGCCGACGCCGGGGCCGATGGCCGAGAGACCGTAACCGATGGAGCCGAGGGCCTTGAGGTCACCGGTGACGGCGGCGAGGTTCGAGAGAGCGGACATGCCGGTTCTTCCTTCTCTTTCACGGACCGGTGGGGGTTGGCCACCGGACGACAGGGGTGAGTGTGGAGCGGGCTCAGTGGCTCTCGGCGACTGCGCCCTGCAGGTAGGTGCAGGCCAGGAGTACGAACACGTAGGCCTGGATGGCCTGGACGAACAGCTCGAAGACGATCATGCCCATGGTCATCACGAACGAGACGCCGGCGGCCGGGATCAGGAAGCCGTTCAGCAGGTACCAGCTGGCGACGGTGAACATCACGAGCAGCAGGTGACCGGCGAACATGTTGGCGAAGAGCCGGACCATGTGCGTGAACGGCCGGACGAGGACGTTCGAGAAGAACTCGATGAGCACGACGAGCGGCAGGACCGGGCCGAGCGACTTGTCGTAGCCGGTGACGTTCTTCAGTCCGCCGACGAATCCATGGCGCTTGAACGTCACGGACATCCACATCAGGTACACGATGATCGCGAGACCCGCGGGGTAGGCGATGACGGAGGCGACCGGGAACTGGGCGAGCGGGACGACCGACCAGATGTTCATGATCCAGACGAAGAAGAACAGCGAGACCATGAACGGTACGTACTTCTCGCCCTCGCGCTTGCCCAGCGTCTCGTAGACGATGCCGCGGCGGACGAAGTCGTAACCGGCCTCACCGATCATCTGGACCTTGCCGGGGATCAGCTTCGGCTTGTTGAAAGCCATCCAGAAGAAGCCGACCACGATCACCGAGGCGAGCAGCGCCAGCAGCATCGTCTTGTTGAAGTAGAAGCCGCCGACCTCGACGATCGGCTTGAAGAGGAAGGAGTGCAGGCCCGGAGCCGGAAAGCCGCAGCCGTTGTCGGCCAAAATGCGGCAACTCCAGTCGAAGGCGAGCGTCGTCTGGTCAGCACTCACCGCGGGCTCCTTCAGAGTGGCGCATAGGTACGGCAACCTCGTTGTGTCGGTGCGGCGCAGGGCCGCGGTTCGGCACCGGACAGGTCTTACAGGTGTGGGAGCGGCAGCTCTCGGGCTTCAAGCCTCGCGTGAGAACAGGCGTCAGCTCGGATGCCCGCGCCCGCAATGCCGCAGTTGGCACCGGACGATAGCAGGGTTCCGAACGGGTACTTATCCCGGCCCTACTCCTCACGCCGACGACCCCGTCTTCTCGGCCTTACCGGCGGTCGAAGACTCGGGTTCGACGTAGAGGATCTTGGCCTTCATGTGTGCGCGCGCCTGAGCGGAAACCCAAGCGACGGTCGCCACGATCAATGTGATGGCGAACGCCTTCGGGTGGAACAGGGTGGTGTCCTTGAACAGGGCCACGAAGAGGAACAGCAACAGCAGCTGGGCCGTGTAGAGCATCAGCCCCATCGCCTGGAACAACTGCGGGAGCGACGCGGCCGTCCGCTGGAGGACCACCAGCCCGATCCCCATGAAGAGAATGACCACCAGCGTGCCGACGGCGGCTCCCAGAGCCCCCTTGCCGCCCGCGACCACACCGCTGACCACAGCGGCGACAACGCCGACGGCAGCAGTGGGCACGGCGGTGTGAAGGAGGTTCCGGACGTCGTTGGACGGCATGGCGGCAGCTCCGCTGAATGGGTGGGGCAGATGGTGTCGTCATGGACGAGCGTAGGCCCGGTCCGAGAGAGGGTTTCTCGGGCCAACGGACCGTCGCACTACGGTCCTTCGGCTCTGTCGCCGGGTCTCGTGAACAGTATCACAAACTATTTGATGAGGTCTTTACCATGGTGGTGTGCTGACTGTCACACATGAGAGTTAACCCGCGCGTGTGCGCACGACAGCGGTGTGTTGTGTCTGGTATTGGGCACCGACGAGCGTAATGGCCCCAGGGTCAGCGCCTGGAATCGGCCTTTCTTCTGTCGGAAAAACGCGATCGGGCGCCGAGGGCGGTCGCCCCGTTGACGCCGGCGGGAACAGGCGTACGCTCCGCCGCGATCTCCTGCGCCCCCAGCGGCTCGGGGACCGGCTCGGGAACGATCTCCTCGTGCGATCCGTCCGGCTCGGCGGCGGCCCGCTTGCGGCGCCGGTAGCGCGGCGGTACGAAGGCCTGCGCCCAGAGCGGGGCCCGCGGCGTGAAGCGCGGCAGCAGCAGGAGCACCAGCCCCACCGCGCTCAGGACGACGACGACCGGCAGGATCCACATCGACGCCGAGTGCACCGAGTACAGAACCACACCGAACGCGATCAGCGCCGACCAGAAGTACATGATCAGGACGGACCTGCTGTGCGAGTGACCGATCTCCAGCAGTCGGTGATGGAGATGCCCACGGTCCGCGGCGAACGGTGACTGACCGTTCCAGGCACGGCGTACGACCGCCAGCACCAAGTCCGCGAACGGGATCGCGATGATCGTCAGCGGCAGCAGCAGGGGGATGAAGACCGGCAGTGCCGCGTGGGTGGCCGCGCGTCCCGAACCCTCGAAGACCTTCAGGACATCCAGGTCGACCTGGCCCGTCACGGAGATCGCGCCCGCCGAGAGCACCAGCCCGATGAGCATCGAACCCGAGTCGCCCATGAAGATGCGGGCCGGATGCATGTTGTGGGGCAGGAAGCCCACGCACATGCCCATCAGGATGACGGCGAAGAGCGTGGCGGGGGCGGCGGCCTCGATGCCGTACCCGTACCAGAGCCGGTAGGTGTACAGGAAGAAGGCGGTGGCGGCGATACAGACCATGCCGGCCGCGAGCCCGTCGAGCCCGTCCACGAAGTTGACCGCGTTGATGGTGATCACCACCAGCGCGACGGTGAGCAGCGTGCCCTGCCAGGAGGTCAGCGAGACCATGCCGATACCGGGCACCGGGATCCACAGGATCGTCAGACCCTGCATCACCATCACACCGGCGGCGATCATCTGGGCACCCAGCTTGATCAGCGCGTCGATCTCGAACTTGTCGTCGAGGACACCGATCAGCCAGATCAGGGCGGCGCCGGAGAGCAGCGCGCGCGGTTCGTTGGAGAGCTCGAAGACCCCGTTGAGGTTCTGCAGGTTGTCGGCGACGAGCAGTCCGGCGCACAGGCCGAAGAACATGGCGATGCCGCCGAGCCTCGGCGTCGGTTCGCGGTGCACGTCGCGGGCGCGGATCTCCGGCATCGCGCCGGTCGCGATGGCGAACTTCCGCACCGGGCCGGTCAGCAGATAGGTCACCGCAGCCGTCACACAGAGCGTCAGCAGGTAATCACGCACGGGCTGCCCCACAGGAATCGCTGGCCATCTCAGCCCCACACACTAGCCCGCTCCGGATCCACCGATGGAAACCGAGTCGCCTTATGAGCAAGGACAACGCACCGGGCGAGATGGTTGCACGGCTTCCCGCCCCCGGATGTTCCATTCAGGAAAGGGTCCCATACGGCGGAAAACGCCCGGTCAGGCTCCGTACTTCACCGCGGATCCCCCGCGCCTTCGCGACATCCTCACGCAGCGCCGCGGCGAACAGGGCCGCGATCCGGCGCATTTCCGCCTCTCCCATGCCCTGTGTGGTCACGGCGGCGGTACCCAGCCGGAGACCGCGTCCGTCCGGGTGGGGCAGCGCGCAGGTGTCCAGCACCACCCCGGCGGCGGCCAGCCGGCCGCGGGCCGTCCTGCCCTCCACCCCCAGGGGCGACGGGTCGGCGGTGATCAGATGCGTATCGGTACCACCCGTGGTGATGAGCAGACCCTCCGCGGCCAACGCCTCGGCCAGCGCGCGGGCGTTGGCGACGACCCGGTGCGCGTACGCCGTGAACGCCGGGGTCGCCGCCTCCCCGAAGGCGACCCCCTTGGCCGCGATCGTATGCATCTGCGCGCCGCCCTGTGTGAACGGGAACACCGCCCGGTCGACACGCTCCGCGTACTCCTCGTCGCACAGGATCATCCCGCCGCGCGGTCCGCGCAGCACCTTGTGTGTCGTCGCGCACACGACATCGGCGTACGGGACGGGATTGGGCGCCGCTCCCCCGGCGACCAGCCCGATCGGATGCGCGGCGTCCGCGATCAGATACGCGCCGACGTCGTCGGCGATCTCCCGGAACGTCTCGTAGTCGATGTGCCGGGGATAGGAGATCGAACCGCAGACGATCGCTTTGGGCCGGTGCGTCCGCGCCAGCTGGTGCACCTGCGCGTAGTCGATGATCCCGCTCTCCGCGTCGACCCCGTACCCGACGAAGTCGAACCAGCGCCCCGAGAAGTTGACAGGCGCGCCATGGGTGAGATGCCCGCCATACGGCAGCCCCATGGCCAGCACGGTGTCTCCCGGCCGCAGCAGGGCGGCGTACGTGGCCAGGACGGCGGAGGAGCCGGAGTGCGGCTGTACGTTGGCGTGCTCGGCCCCGAACAGCGCCTTCGCCCGCGCGATCGCGATCCGCTCGGCCGCGTCGACCAGCTCGCAGCCGCCGTGGTGGCGGGCGCCGGGATAGCCCTCGGCGTACTTGTTGGCGAGCGGGGAACCGAGCGCGGCGAGGACGGCGGGCGACGTGAAGTTCTCGGCGGCGATCAGTTGAAGACTGTCCGCCTGCCGACGTGCCTCTCCGAGGATGACCTCGGCCATCTCGGGATCCTGCCGCCGCAGGGCGTCCGACGCTGTCGTATGGGGTGCGGTGACAACGGACATGGCGGACTCCGGACCTCGGAGGGGTGCGTGCCTTCCAATGTAGGCGGGCGGGCACGCCGGTGCGCGATGGACGACATGGGTTTCCCGGGCGCCCGGACGTTCCGGGTGCCCACGACCGCCGGCGAGTGAGCCGAAGGGCGCGCCGCTGTCGAAAGGGAGAGCGCGCGGAGGTTCCCGAGGTACGAGGGAATCGAGCACGGTCGACCGTCGACAGTGGCATAAGGCGCCCGGAGGCGAACCGAGCCCTCAAAAGGAGGGGCCGCGCGGCGGTGCGGAAACGCAGGCGCTCACGTCTGTCTGTGCCCCGATCCCCGGCCCGTCTAAGGCAACCCCGGCCGCGCCGGGACACCCGTCAGCGCCGTGACGACCGGGTCCAGCGCCTGGTGGATCTCCTCGCCGATGGAGCGGAAGAACGTGATGGGCGCCCCGTACGGGTCGTAGACCTCGTCCGCGTCCGCCGTGGGCGCCAGCAACCAGCCGCGGAGCGCCGCCGCCGCGCGGACCAGGGCGCGGGCGCGCTCGACCACGCCCTCGTCGAGGGGGTCGGGCAGCGTCGCCGGGTCTATGGCGCGCACCAGCCGGGTGAACTCCTTGAGCGTGAAGGTACGCAGCCCCGCCGAGTGGCCCATGGAGATCACCTGGGCGCGGTGGTCGCGGGTCGCGGTGAGGACCAGGTCGGCACGGATGACATGTTCGTCGAGCAGCTCACGGCCGACGAAGCCGGAGGCGTCCGCGCCGAAGTCGGCCAGCACGGCTTCGGCGTTGGCCTCCATGGCGGCGCCCTCGTGCCCCCAGGTGCCCGCGCTCTCCACGATCAGGCCGCCGGTGAGCCGCTCGCCGAGGCGGACGGTCAGGGCATGCCGGTTCAGCCGCTCGGTGATGGGCGAGCGGCACACGTTGCCGGTGCTGACGTGGAGGATGCGGAAGGTGTTGCCGGTGAATACGTTCTCCGCTATGCCACGCCCCTCAGGGGCGGTCAATTGGCCACCTCAAGGTCGGGTACCACCTTGCGGAGCTCGTCCGCGTCCAGGGCGCCGGCCCGCAGCAGCACCGGGACCCCGCCGGTGACGTCGACGATCGAGGAGGGGACGATCCCGGGCGTCGGGCCGCCGTCCAGATAGACGGAGACGGCGTCCCCGAGCATCTCCTGCGCGGCATCGCAGTCCTCGGGGGCCGGGTGTCCCGTGAGATTGGCGCTGGAGACGGCCATCGGGCCGACCTCGGTGAGCAGTTCGATGGCGACGGGGTGCAGCGGCATCCGGATGGCGACGGTGCCGCGGGTGTCCCCGAGGTCCCACTGGAGGGACGGCTGGTGCTTGGCGACGAGGGTGAGGGCGCCGGGCCAGAACGCGTCGACCAGTTCCCAGGCCTGCTCGGAGAAGTCGGTGACAAGGCCGTGCAGGGTGTTCGGGGAACCGATCAGGACAGGGGTGGGCATATTGCGGCCACGCCCCTTGGCCGCCAGCAGATCGGAGACGGCCTCGGAGCTGAAGGCGTCCGCACCGATCCCGTAGACGGTGTCGGTGGGCAGCACGACCAGCTCACTACGGCGGACGGCCGACGCGGCCTCGCGCAGACCCGTCGTACGGTCGGTCGCGTCGTTGCAGTCGTATCGCCGTGCCATTTAGCCGGCCCTCCTGTGGTGTGATGCCCGGTTCGCCGCCGGTGCGGCTGTCTGTGCGGCGCTCGAAACGGCGCCCGGTGCTGCGCTCCGTGCGGCCGGCGCGGTCACGGCATGGCCTTACGGGCTGTCGCGAAGCGCGGTCGCTTGTTCAGGTCGGGGTGGTCGGCGGCGTCGGCCCAGCCGGATTCCTCGCTGAAGATCCATGGCACCTGGCCGCCCTGGGTGTCCGCGTGCTCGACGACGACCAGACCGCCGGGCCGCAGCAGCCGGTGCGCGGTGCGTTCGATGCCACGGATCGTGTCGAGGCCGTCCTCGCCGGAGAAGAGGGCCATCTCCGGATCGTGGTCACGGGCCTCGGGCGCGACGTACTCCCACTCGGTCAGCGGGATGTACGGCGGATTGGAGATGACCAGGTCGACCTGGCCGTCGAGCTCCGTGAGGGCGCTCAGGGCGTCTCCCTGGTGGACGGTGACCCTGGACCCCTCCGCGTTCTTCCGCGTCCAGGCGAGGGCCTGCTCGGACAGCTCCACGGCGTGTACGCGCGAGCGCGGCACCTCCTGTGCCATCGCGAGCGCGATCGCGCCGGAGCCCGCGCACAGGTCGACGATCAGCGGCTCCACGACGTCCATGGCGCGTACGGCGTCTATCGCCCAGCCGACGACCGACTCGGTCTCCGGGCGCGGCACGAACACGCCGGGGCCCACCTGGAGTTCCAGATAGCGGAAGAAGGCACGTCCGGTGATGTGCTGGAGCGGCTCGCGGGCCTCGCGGCGGGCCACGGCCTCCCAGTAGCGGGCGTCGAAGTCCGCGTCCTTGACGTTGTGCAGCTCTCCCCGCTTGACCCCGTGCACATACGCGGCGAGCTCCTCCGCGTCGAAGCGCGGCGAGGGCACGCCCGCGTCCGCCAGCCGCTGAGTGGCCTGGGCCACCTCGGCGAGCAGCAGGCTGCCGCGGCCGGCGGGCCCGCGACGGAGCCGCTGAGGGTCGCTGTGCCCACCGGGAAGTGGCTGCACGCTGGTTCCTCCGGACTGCGAGAGTGGTTACTGGGCGGCGGCGAGCTTCGCCGCGGAGTCGGCGTCGACGCAGGCCTGGATGACCGCGTCCAGCTCTCCGTCGAGCACCTGGTCCAAGTTGTACGCCTTGAAGCCGACGCGGTGGTCGGAGATCCGGTTTTCCGGGAAGTTGTACGTCCGGATCTTCTCGGACCTGTCGACCGTCCGCACCTGGCTGCGCCGGGCGTCCGCGGCGTTCTTCTCCGCCTCCTCCTGCGCCGCCGCGAGAAGCCGCGAGCGAAGGATACGCATGGCCTGCTCCTTGTTCTGGAGCTGGCTCTTCTCGTTCTGGCAGGAGGCGACGACGCCGGTCGGCAGATGGGTGATGCGGACAGCGGAGTCGGTGGTGTTGACGGACTGGCCGCCGGGTCCCGAGGAGCGGTAGACGTCGATCCGCAGATCGTTCGCGTGGATCTCGACGTCGACCTCCTCCGCCTCGGGCGTGACGAGCACACCGGCGGCGGAGGTGTGGATACGGCCCTGCGACTCGGTGGACGGCACGCGCTGTACGCGGTGCACCCCGCCCTCGTACTTCAGCCGGGCCCAGACGCCCTGTCCTGGCTCGGTGGCGCCGTTGCCGCCCTTGGTCTTCACGGCGACCTGGACGTCCTTGTAGCCGCCCAGCTCGGATTCGGTGGCGTCGATGATCTCGGTCTTCCAGCCGACGCGCTCCGCATACCGCAGATACATGCGCAGCAGGTCGCCCGCGAAGAGCGCCGACTCGTCGCCGCCCGCGCCGGCCTTGACCTCCAGGATGACGTCCTTGTCGTCGCTGGGGTCGCGCGGTACGAGCAGCAGGCGGAGCTTCTCGGTCAGCTCCTCGCGCCGCTTCTCCAGTTCCTTGACCTCGGCGGCGAAATCGGGATCGTCGGCCGCGAACTCGCGGGCGGTGACGATGTCCTCACCGGTCTGCTTCCAGGAGCGGTAGGTGCCGATGATCGGGGTGAGTTCGGCGTAACGCTTGTTGAGCTTGCGCGCGTGTCCCTGGTCCGCGTGGACCGACGGGTCGGCGAGCTTCTTCTCCAGATCGGCGTGCTCGCCGATCAGTTCCTCGACCGCCTCGAACATCGGGGGCTCCTGGTTTCCGTACGAAAGGTGCTTCGGGACGCCAAAGCGCCGGTCTCGGCGCCCCGGTCAACGGGGCACCGAGAACCGGCGCGGTTGCTCGCTACTTGTTGGCGGAGGCGGCGGCCTTGCCGAAGCGGGCCTCGAAGCGGGCCACGCGGCCACCGGTGTCGAGGATCTTCTGCTTGCCCGTGTAGAACGGGTGGCACTCGGAGCAGAGGTCGGCACGGATGGTGCCGGACTCGATGGTGCTCCGGGTGGTGAACGACGCACCGCAGGTGCAGCTGACCTGGGTCTCGACGTACGCGGGGTGGATGTCGCGCTTCAAGGGGTTCTCCTAGGGAACTTCCCCGCGCGGAGGCGGGGAGGGTGCCGGGTCGCACGTGCGGAGTGCGCGTGCGTGAACCGGGACCGACGTACCAGTCTGCCAGGACCGGCCGTATCTCCCAAAACCGGGGTGCGGCGGAAAGTATTCCGGATTCCGCCCCACAACCCATGGAAAGCCGGTGCCTCGGCGGGCGGATCGCGGGGGCGGGCGGGCGAGGTACGGGGGACGGCGCGCGGATCGCGGGGTGCGGGCCGGTCAGCCGCCCTCCACCACGCCATTCGCGTCGCCCTGGTCGCCCGCGGAGTCCCTGGTCGCGGAGGCGGGGATGGGCCTGTCCTGCCTGAGAGCCGTCCAGACCTGCTCGGATTCGGCCTGGAGGGGCAGCACGCGGTTCCGGTCGGCGGGGTCGTACCGGACCGGGAGCGTGATCATCTGGACGTCCTTGGCCCCGAGGTTCTTGAGGCTGTCGGCGAATCCGACCAGTTCGGGGATCGAATCGAGCTCGGAGTCGGGGGTGATCGCGCGGGTGGCGGTGTCGGCGAGGTCGTACAGCTTCTTCGGGCTGCTGAACAGGCCAATGCTCCTGACCTGGTCGATCAGCGCCTTGACGAAGGCCTGCTGGAGCTCTATCCGGCCCAGGTCGCTGCCGTCGCCGACGCTGTGGCGGGTGCGTACGAGACCGAGGGACTGCTCACCGTCGAGCGTGTGGGTGCCGGGCGCGAGCCTCAGATGGCTCTTGGGGTCGTCGATGGCCCGCGTGGTGGTGATCCGGACGCCGCCGAGCTGGTCGACGAGCTTCTTGAAGCCGGTGAAATCGACCTCGATGTAGTGATCCATGCGGACACCGGACATCGTCTCGACGGTCTTCACGGCGCAGGCGGCGCCACCGACCTCGTACGCCGTGTTGAACATGGCGAGCCGCGCGCCGGGCACGGTGGCGCCCTTGGAGTCGGTGCACTCGGGACGGTCGATCAGGGTGTCCCGGGGTATCGAGACGACGCTGGCCGTCTTGTGGCCCTTGTGGACATGGACGACCATCGCGGTGTCGGAGCGGGCGCCGCCGCCGTCCTGGCCGTACACGGCGTTCGCGCCGGACCTGGAGTCGGAGCCGAGGACGAGGATGTCCTCGGAGCCGTTGTCGGCGTCGGGCGGGCGGTCGCGGCCCAGCAGGGCGTTGATGTCGATGCCCGAGAGATTGCCGTCGAGCTTGACATAGACGTAACCGAGCCCGGAGCCGCCGAGGAGCACCAGAGCCGCGGCGAACCACGCCAGGAAGGTGGTCGCGCGCCGGCGCTTGCCCGAGGTCTTGCGGCGCCTGTCGCCGCCACGTATTCGGCTGTCGCTCCGGTCGGTCATGGTCTCCCTCATCCGTCGCGCCGGTTCCGCTGCCTCCCGCCGGGTGATGTGGGGCGTTCTGTCGCCACTCGTCCCCACAGTGAAGCACCGAGAAGGGTGGGACGGCACGCTGTGGCAGGTCCGCGGGCGCGGGCCCGGAGACGGAAAACCGCCCCCTCGCCGGAGCGAGAAGGCGGATGTCCGTGAGCGTCGGACCTGGTCAGTCCCGGTCAGTCGGTGCCGTTGCCGTTGCCGGGGCCGGGCGTCGTCTTCTGGATCTGGAGCAGGAACTCCGCGTTCGACTTCGTCTGCTTCATCTTGTCCAGCAGCAGCTCGATCGCCTGCTGCTGGTCGAGGGCGTGCAGCACGCGGCGCAGCTTCCAGACGACAGCGAGCTCGTCGCTGCCGAGCAGGATCTCTTCCTTACGGGTGCTGGACGCGTCCACGTCCACCGCCGGGAAGATGCGCTTGTCGGAGAGCTTCCGGTCGAGCTTGAGCTCCATGTTGCCGGTGCCCTTGAACTCCTCGAAGATCACCTCGTCCATCCGCGAGCCGGTCTCGACCAGCGCGGTGGCCAGGATGGTCAGCGAGCCGCCGTCCTCGATGTTGCGCGCCGCGCCGAAGAAGCGCTTCGGCGGGTAGAGCGCGGTCGAGTCGACACCACCGGACAGGATGCGCCCGGAGGCGGGAGCCGCGAGGTTGTACGCACGGCCCAGACGGGTGATGGAGTCCAGCAGGACGACCACGTCGTGACCCAGCTCCACCAGGCGCTTGGCGCGCTCGATGGCCAGTTCGGCGACGGTGGTGTGGTCCTCGGCCGGGCGGTCGAAGGTCGAGGAGATGACCTCGCCCTTGACCGACCGCTGCATGTCGGTGACCTCTTCCGGGCGCTCGTCGACGAGGACGACCATCAGATGGCACTCGGGGCTGTTGACCGTGATCGCGTTGGCGATGGCCTGGAGGATCATGGTCTTACCGGTCTTCGGCGGGGCCACGATCAGACCGCGCTGGCCCTTGCCGATGGGGGCGACCAGGTCGATGATCCGCGTCGTCAGCACACCCGGGTCGGTCTCCAGCCGGAGCCGGTCCTGCGGGTAGAGCGGCGTCAACTTCTGGAACTCCGGTCGGCCGCGGCCGGTTTCGGGCGCCATGCCGTTGACGGAGTCGAGGCGGACCAGCGCGTTGAACTTCTCGCGGCGCTCGCCTTCCTTGGGCTGGCGGACCGCGCCGGTGACATGGTCACCCTTGCGCAGGCCGTTCTTGCGGACCTGGGCGAGCGAGACGTACACGTCGTTGGGCCCCGGCAGGTAGCCGGACGTCCTGATGAACGCGTAGTTGTCGAGGATGTCGAGGATGCCCGCGACGGGGATCAGCACATCGTCGTCGGCGACCTGCGGCTCGCCGGGCCCGAACTCGTCACGGCCGCGGCGGCCACGGCGGTCGCGGTAGCGCCCGCGCCGGCCGCGCCGGCCGCCCGCCTCGTCGTCGAAGTCGTCCTGCGGGCCGGTGTTCTGGCCGCCGCCCTGGCCCTGGCCCTGGCCGCCGCCGCGGTTGTCGCGCTGCTGGCGGCTGCCGCCGCCCTGCTGCTGACCGCCCTGGCCGCCCTGCTGCTCCTCGCCCTTGCCCCGGCGGTCGCGCTGGCGGTCACGGCGGTCGCCGCGCTCGCCGCGGTCACGGTCGCCGCGCTGACCGCGGTCCTGGCGCTCGCCGCGCCGGCCGTCGGCCTCGGCCTGCGCCGAGCCGTTGGCGGACGCGGAGACGGCCGCCTCGGCCTTGGCGTCGGGCTGAGCCTCGACCTTGACATCGGCCGGGGCTTCGGCCCTGGCGTCCGCGGCGGTCTCGGGGCTGCCCGCCTGCGCGGTGGCCCTGCGACGGCGGCGCTCGCCCGTGGGCTGATCGTCACTGGCGGGCTGGCCGGGGATGTCGATCTGCTGCTGGGCCACGGCCGTCTCGGCCTTGCCGGACGTGTCCTCGGCGGCATCGCCCGTGCGTGCCTTGGAGGTCGCGCGCCGCTTCGGCTTGGTCTCGGCGTCGGCGCTGCCGGAGTCGGCGCTCTTGGCGGCGGACGAACCCCCGGCCTGCGCCTCCTTGATGACCTCGATCAGCTGGCTCTTGCGCATCCGCGCGGTGCCCCTGATGCCGAGGCCTGACGCGACCTGCTGCAGCTCGGCCAGGACCATGCCGTCGAGGCCGGTGCCGGAGCGGCGGCGCCGTGCGGTGGTGCCAGTGGCAGCACCTTCGGCGGGCGCGGTCGTGTCGACAGTGCTGTCGGCAGTCACGCCCATCAGATCGGTGGTGTCGCTCACGAAGGGTCCTTCCCTGGAGCGGACGTCGGCCTTCTGGCTCGGCGACCGGTTGTGCTGTCCGACTGCGGTCCTGTCTTGTGGACCGTGCCGGGGCGGTGGTCCCGCCGGGTATGGCGGAGAAATCTGCAAACGTGCATACGTGCGATGGGTCCGGCCCGAGGTCCCCCTGCTCGGCCCACCACTGGGAAAAGCGGGGGGTGTCGTGCCGGTTCCGGTGCGTGCTCAAAACTGCTCAGGCAGGCTGCTCAGGCAGTTGGGGAGGCTCCCGGAAGAAGGGTGGTCCCGAAGCGGGACACGAAGCACCGCGCCTCAAAGACGTCGGTTGCAGACTTGAGGTTAACACTACCGGCTCCAACAAACATTCCCCCTCTCACTCACCGGCAATCTCCTGTGGCTACGAGCCGAGCGGCAGAACGCTCGTCCCGGCGTCGTCGAGGGAGAGCCGATTGGCCGCCCATCCCTCGCCCGCGAGCCGTGCGACCTTGTCGGCCGCACCGTCCTCGACCAGCGCGAGGACCGTGGGGCCCGCGCCGGAGATGACCGCGGGGACGCCGTCCGCGCGCAGTCGGTTGACAAGTGCGATGCTCTGCGGCATCGCCGGGGTCCGATAGTCCTGGTGGAGCCGGTCCTCGGTGGCCGCGAGCAGCAGCTCGGGGCGCCTGGTCAGGGCCTCTACGAGCAGGGCCGCACGGCCTGCGTTGACCGCCGCGTCCACATGCGGGACGTTACGCGGCAGCAGACCGCGGGCGGTCTCGGTGAGAACCGGGCTCCCGGGCACGAAAACCACCGGAACGATGGAATCGGCGGGCTTCATCCTGATGGCGCGCGCCGCCCCGCCGTCCATCCAGGCCACCGTGAATCCGCCGAGCAGACAGGCGGCGACATTGTCGGGGTGCCCCTCGATCTCGGTGGCCAGTTCGAGCAGGGCCACGTCGTCCAGCCGGACGTCGCCGCCTATGGTCACCGCGCGCGCGGCGACGATCCCGGCGCAGATCGCGGCCGACGAGGAGCCCAGACCGCGACCGTGCGGGATGCGGTTGGCGCAGACGACCTCCAGGCCGCGCGGCTGCCCGCCGAGCAGTTCGAAGGCCGTGCGCAGGGACCGTACGAGCAGGTGGTTCTCGTCACGGGGAAGCGTTTCCGCGCCCTCACCCGCGATGTCGACATGCAGGCCGGAATCGGCGACGCGGACGACCACGTCGTCGTAGAGCCCCAGCGACAGGCCGAAGGCGTCGAAGCCCGGACCGAGATTGGCGCTGGTGGCGGGGGTGCGCACCCGTACGGCGGCGGCGCGGAACGCGGGACCGGCCATCGCTCTGACGACTCTCCTTGTGGCTGCGGGACTACCGGGGTGGTGACTGCGGGATTCGGCTGCGAGACAGGGGCTGCTGCGAGATGTTCGAGGACATACGGAACACCCGAGGGCCACAGGGGCAACACCGCGGCATATGCGGCGGGGCGGGTTGAGTACAGCTTATCGAAGGAAGGTTCCATGGCGACATAGGGCGCACAGGAGGCGCACGATGCGTGTCGCACGGCTCCTGTGCGCCGAAGGCCGGGCCGGTGGCGCTGGACGTTCCTGTGGCCGGTTTCTACGCCTGGCCGGTTTCTACGCCAGGCCCAGGCGCTGGGCCGCCGCGACCGCGTCCACCGGTACGGTGACCGGCTGGGGCGCCCCCGCGACCGCCCAGTCCGGGTCCTTGAGGCCGTTTCCCGTGACGGTGCAGACGATGCGCTGGCCGGGGTCGACCTTGCCCTCTTCCGCGGCCTTGAGCAGTCCGGCGACCGAGGCGGCCGAGGCGGGCTCGACGAAGACGCCCTCCTGAGAGGCCAACAGCCGGTAGGCGGCCAGGATCTGCCGGTCGGTCACCTCGTCGATGAAGCCGCCGGACTCGTCACGGGCCGCCAGCGCGAACTGCCAGGACGCCGGGTTGCCGATCCGGATCGCGGTGGCGACGGTGTGGGGGTCCTTGACGATCTCGCCGCGCACGATCGGCGCGGAGCCGGACGCCTGGTAGCCCCACATCCGCGGGGTGCTCGCGGCGGGGCCGTCGGCGGCGTACTGGGTGTAGCCCTTCCAGTACGCCGTGATGTTGCCGGCGTTCCCGACGGGCAGCACATGGATGTCGGGGGCGTCGCCCAGCGCGTCCACGATTTCGAAGGCGGCGGTCTTCTGGCCTTCGATACGGACCGGATTGACCGAATTGACCAGCGCCACCGGGTAGTTGTCGGACAGTGAGCGCGCCAGCGTCAGACAGTCGTCGAAGTTGCCCTCGACCTGGAGGATGCGCGCGCCGTGGACGAGCGCCTGGCCCATCTTGCCCAGCGCGATCTTTCCCTGGGGTACGAGCACGGCGCAGACCATTCCGGCGCGCACCGCGTAGGCGGCGGCCGAGGCCGAGGTGTTGCCGGTGGAGGCGCAGATGACCGCCTGGGCGCCCTCCTCCTTGGCCCGGGTGATGGCCATGGTCATGCCACGGTCCTTGAAGGATCCGGTGGGGTTGGCGCCCTCGACCTTGAGATGAACGTCACATCCCGTGCGCTCGGACAGCACCTGCGCCGGGACGAGTGGCGTACCACCCTCACGGAGCGTGACGACCTGCGTCCCGTCCGTCACCGGGAGGCGGTCCCGGTACTCCTCGATGATGCCTCGCCACTGGTGGGTGCCCTGGTGGGTACCGATGCTGGTCATGGGTCCCTTACTCCCCTTCTACGCGCATGATGCTGGCGACACCGCGCACGGTGTCGAGCTTGCGCAGCGCTTCGACCGTCCCGGAGAGGGCGGCGTCCGGCGCGCGGTGGGTGACGACGACGAGGGCGGCTTCACCGCCACCGTCCTGCCGGCCTTGCTGACGTACCGTATCGATCGATACACCATGCTCGGCGAAGACCGTGGCGACCTGGGCGAGTACGCCCGGTTTGTCGGCCACGTCGAGACTGATGTGGTAGCGCGTCACGACCTCGCCCATGGGGCTCACGGGCAGCTGGGTGTACGCCGACTCGCCGGGGCCCGTGGCCTCGTTGAGCTTGTTGCGACAGACGGCGACGAGGTCGCCGAGCACGGCGGAGGCGGTCGGGGAGCCGCCGGCGCCGGGGCCGTAGAACATCAGCTGTCCGGCCGCCTCGGCCTCGACGAAGACGGCGTTGTACGCCTCGCGCACGGAGGCGAGCGGATGGCTGAGCGGGATCATCGCCGGGTGGACCCGCGCGGTGACGGACCGGCCGTCGGCGGCGCGCTCACAGATGGCGAGGAGTTTGACGGTGCAGCCCATCCGTTTCGCCGAGGCGAGGTCGGCGGAGGTGACCTCCGTGATGCCCTCGCGGTGCACATCGTCGAGCCGTACCCGGGTGTGGAAGGCGATCCCGGCGAGGATCGCGGCCTTGGCGGCGGCGTCGAAGCCCTCGACGTCGGCGGTCGGGTCGGCCTCCGCGTAGCCGAGGGCGGTGGCCTCGTCGAGCGCTTCGGAGTAGCCGGAGCCCGCGGTGTCCATCCGGTCGAGGATGAAGTTGGTGGTGCCGTTGACGATGCCGAGGACCCTGTTCACCTTGTCACCGGCGAGGGACTCGCGCAGCGGCCTGATCAGCGGGATGGCGCCGGCGACGGCCGCCTCGAAATACAGATCCCGGCCGTGCCGCTCGGCCGCCGCGTAGAGCGTCGCGCCGTCCTCGGCGAGCAGGGCCTTGTTGGCGGAGACCACGGAGGCGCCGTGCTCGAACGCGGTGGTGATCAGCGCCCGGGCGGGTTCGATCCCGCCGATGACCTCGACGACCACGTCGATGTCGCCGCGCTTGACCAGCGCGGTGGCGTCGGTGGTGATCAGCGCGGGATCGATGCCCTCACGCACCTTGGAGGGGCGCCGGACGGCCACCCCGGCCAGCTCGACCGGGGCCCCGATCCGGGCCGCGAGGTCGTCGGCGTGCGTCGTCATGATGCGCGCCACCTCTGAGCCGACCACTCCACAGCCCAGCAGCGCCACCTTCAGCGGACGCGTACGCATCATCCGACCTACGCCTTTCATCCATCACAGCTGTTTAAAGCAGGAATCCGAACCAGTCTCACTCACTGGACGGGGCTTTCTGTCCCTCGTCCAGATCGCGAGACATGTATGTCAGTGACCGACATCGAGACGCAGAAGATCTTCCTCCGTCTCACGCCGGACGATCACCCGTGCCTCACCGTCCCTGACGGCGACGACGGGCGGCCGGAGCGCGTGGTTGTAGTTGCTCGCCATCGAGCGGCAGTACGCGCCGGTGGCGGGGACGGCGATCAGATCACCGGGCGCCAGATCGGCGGGCAGGAACGCGTCACGTACGACGATGTCGCCGCTCTCGCAGTGCTTGCCGACGACGCGCGTCAGCATCGCCTCGGCGTCGGACCTGCGGGAGACGAGCGCCACGCTGTACTCGGCGTCGTACAGGGCCGTACGGATGTTGTCGGACATGCCACCGTCCACACTGACATACGTTCGCAGCCCTTCGAGCGGCTTGATCGTGCCGACCTCGTACAGGGTGAAGGCCGTCGGCCCCACGATCGCGCGCCCCGGCTCGACGGAGATCCGCGGGGTGCGCAGCCCGGCGGACTCACACTCACGGGTGACGATGTCGCGGAGGGCCTTCGCGATGTCGTTCGGCTCGCGCGGATCGTCCTCGGAGGTGTACGCGATCCCGAGGCCGCCACCGAGGTCGATCTCGGGAAGTTCCACGCCGTGCTCGTCGCGCACCTGGGCGAGGAGTTGCACGACGCGGCGGGCGGAGACCTCGAAACCGGCCATGTCGAAGATCTGCGAGCCGATGTGGGAGTGGATACCGATCAGTTCGAGCCCGTCGAGCTTGAGGGCCCGCCTGACGGCCTCCGCCGCCTGCCCGCCGGCGAGGGCGACCCCGAACTTCTGGTCCTCGTGCGCGGTGGCGATGAACTCGTGGGTATGCGCCTCGACGCCGACCGTAACCCGGATCTGGACGGGCTGGCGCCTGCCGAGGCGCTGGGCGACATGCGCGACCTGGACGATCTCCTGGAAGGAGTCGAGGACGATACGGCCGACGCCGGCGGAGACGGCCCGTTCGATCTCCTGGACGGACTTGTTGTTGCCGTGGAAGGCGATCCGCTCGGCGGGCATACCGGCCGCGAGCGCGGTGGCGAGCTCACCGCCGGAGCAGACGTCGAGGTTGAGGCCCTCTTCATCGAGCCAGCGGACCACGGCCCGGGAGAGGAACGCCTTGCCCGCGTAGAACACATCGGCGTCCTTGCCGAAGGCGTCGGCCCAGGCGCGGCAGCGGGCGCGGAAGTCCGCCTCGTCGAGGATGTACGCGGGGGTGCCGAACTCCTCGGCCAGCCGGGTCACTTCGATCCCCGCGACGGTCGCCACCCCGTCCTCGTTCCGGCGGACCGTGCGTGACCAGACCTTCTCGTCAAGGACGTTGAGGTCGGCGGCGGGCGCGGTGTAGTGGCCCTCGGGGAGGACATCCGCGTGGCGGGGGCCTGCGGGGTGTGCGGAACGGCTCATGTTCTTGGCTCTCTTGGTTCTTTTCAGAGGTATGCGGGGGCATCGATGCCGAGCAGGGACAGGCCGCCGGCCAGCACGGTCCCGGTGGCGTCGGCGAGCGCGAGCCGGGAGCGGTGGGCGGCCGAGGGTTTCTCGTCACCGAGCGGCAGCGGGCGGCAGGTCTCCTGGAAGCGCAGGAACGCGTCCGCGGTCTGTTCGAGATGGCGGGCGAGCCGATCGGGCGCGCGCAGCCGGGCGGCGGCTTCGAGGACGGTGGGGTGGTCGCCGAGGGCGGTGAGGAGAAGCGCGGTGGCGCCGCCGGGATCGGTGGTGATCTCCGGGACGGGGTCCGTGATCTCCGTGATCCCGGAGATCTCGGATATCTCGGGGATCGGGGGGGCATCGGGGGTGGGGGCGGGGATCGGCGCGCGGGCTCGATCGGGGGTGATGCCCAGGTGCGCCGCGTTGCGCGCGAGTGCGCGCGTACGGGCATACGCGTACCGCACCCGGAACAGGGGATTGCTCTCGCGCTGCGCGAGAAGGTCGGCGCCGGTGAGCGGGCGGTCGTGGACGGCGGGCCGCAGCAGCCCCCAGCGGGCCGCGTCGGGGCCGAGCCGGACGAAGAGGTCGTCGTCGGCGGGGGCGGGAACCGGGCGGAGCCTCTCCACGGCTCCGGCTCCGGGCACGATCTCCGCTCGCGCGCCCTGAGTACGGAGCAGTTCCACGACCGTGCGGGTCCAGAGGGCGGCCCGGGGCTCGTCGGAGGGGGCGAGCAGCACGCTCGTACCGGCGAGCGCGTCGCCGTGTCCGTAGCGCGGTCCCGCGCGCAGGATCGTACGGACCAGCTCGACGCGGCTGTCGCGGGCCAGGGTGAAGTTCAGGAAGCCGGGACCGGTGATCTCGATGCGGTCGATACCGGGAGCCATGCAGGGGCTCGTCGCGGGAGCCGCGTCGGCCGCGGAACGGTGGTCGCCCGCGTCGGCAGCGTCGGCCGCGGAGCGGAGGATGCTCGCGCGCACGATCTCGGCGACCTCACGGGGTGGCCGTCCGGCCGGGCCCGCCAGCCGCAGCGCGATATTGGTGGCGTAGTCCCCCCGGCCGCCGGGACGGGGCCGCTCGACCATGACCCGTTCGGGCACGGGCCCGGGGAGGGCGTCGTCCTCGACCGCACGGCACACGGCGCGCCGTACGGTTCGGGAGAGCTCGGCGGGGGTCACGGGACAAGCGTATGGGAGGAGGGGGGCCTCTTCGCGAACCGGTTTCGCGATGCGGTCAGCCGCGGGCGCTTCCGGCCCGCCCGACACCGTGCCTGCCGTCCCGCGAGGACGGGCCGTCCCGGTGCGTCAGCCGCCGTACGAGCCGGATCAGCTCGGCCGGCTCGAAGGGCTTGGCGAGGAAGGCGTCCACCCCGGCGGCGGTGCCGGAGTCCACCTCGTACTGCGTACAGGCACTGATGATCGCGACCGGCAGATCGCTGGTGCGGGGGTCGGCGCGCAGCCGCTGGGCGGTGCGGACCCCGTCGAGGCGCGGCATCACCACATCGAGGGTGATGACATCGGGCATGACGTCGTGTACCACTTCCAGGCACTCGGCACCATCGGCCGCGGTCACGACCTCGAACCCCTCTAGTTCGAGATTGACCCTGATCAGCTGCCTGATGACCCTGTTGTCGTCGACAACGAGCACCCGGCCGGACTCGCCCGACACCACTTGAGGGTAGGTCCGAACCCGGTGCCGCGTCCGGGTTTTGCCCACTTCCACCTCGCGCGGGCGACACGGGCGCGGCGCCCGAGCGGGCACCGTGCCCGCGTCGCGGCCATGTCGTGACCTCGCCATGAACAGCGACGGACCGGCCCACGGATCGTGGTGACCCGCCATAGGCTCTGGGTATGGAGCAGAGCGAAGTCGTTCTCAGGGCCATCGGCATTCTCACGCAGTCCGCTGAGTGGATCAGGACCGCCAACCGGGACTCGGACGGGGACGTCGGAGCGGAAGGCGGCGCGGGGGACGGCGAGCGGGCCTCCGGCGCGGGAGGCACCGGCGAACGGGCCTCCGGCGAGGGGGGCTCCGGCGAGGGGCAGATCGGATCGCTGCTCGCCGAGGTCTTCCCGTCGTTCACGGTCTCCCCGGAGTCCACCCCGCTCGAAGCGGCGCACGCGGTGACCGCCGCCGCGCTGCCCCCGATGATGCAGCTGATCGGAGCGTTCACCTACGTCTTCGCGCAGCTGGCCGAGGTCCATGACAGCGGCCGTACGGACATCACCTCGGAGGAGCTGCTGCGGGAGCTCGCACTGCGGATGTCCCGTTCGAACGACGCGGTGTAGCGACGGGTGAGACGGACGGACAGGACGGGCTGGACGGACGAGATGGCGTGAATGGACGGGGGACTCTACGCATCAAGGCGTAGACGACGTAGACGCATTCGGCCGGGCATGGCGGGACGCCCGCGGTTGGGGGGAGGATGAGGCATGCCGGAAAACGAAACCGTGAGCGTGGCGTTGATCGACGATCATCCCGTGGTGCTCGCCGGGATCGAATCCTGGTACGCCGCGTCGGAACGGCCGATCACCGTCACGGCCAAGGGCCCCGACCTCTCCGTAGCCATGAGCGGGCCCGGCCTGGCGGCGGATGTGGTGGTGCTCGACCTCCAGCTCTCCCAGGGAGTGCCCGCGTACCCCGAGCTGAAGCAACTGGTCGCGCGGGAGCGCCAGGTGATCATCTACACCATGCAGGAGAGCCAGGAGACGGCCCTCACCTGCCTGGATCTGGGCGCGTTCACCTATCTGACGAAGGCCGAGGGCGAGCGGCATCTCATGGCCGCCACCCTGGCCGCCGCCGACTGCCGGCCCTATACGCCGCCCGCGCTGGCCGGTGCTTTCGGCAGCGACGCCAGAAAGGGGCGCCCCGCGCTGACCCCGCGTGAGGTGGAGGTGCTGCTTGAGTGGTTCCAGTCGGAGTCGAAGGCCATGGTCGGCGAGAGCCTGGGCATCTCCGTACGTACGGTGAACACCTATCTGGAACGGGTACGGATCAAGTACGCCAACGCGGGACGGCCCGCGACGACCAAGGCGAATCTGGTCGCCAGGGCCATTCAGGACGGGCTGACCTCGCTGGACGAGCTCTGAACGCTGTGGGTGCTGTGGGTGCTTGGGCGCTCTAGGTGCTGTGGGCGCTCTGGGCGCCTTGTCCGGTCTGGGTGCCCTGGGCGTTCGGGACGGTGAGCGTACGGGTGTCCCCGGCAGGAGACGGCGCGAGCAGTGTGTACGAGGCCTCGACGAGAAGCCGGCCCTCGCTGTGCACCGTCCGTACGCGCACACCGCGCTCGGTCGGTTCCGGGATGTCCGTCTCGGGCGCGTCCGTCACCACGCTGACCCGTACCTGCCCGCCGCCGCGCACGACGGTGGCCCGCGCGCTGCGCTCGGCGGTCGCGAGCGCGGCGAGTACGGGCTCGGTCAGCGCGCGGCGCAGATGCCGGGGCACCGGAGCGGACACGCCCCGTACAGCGAGTTGCACATCGACCCCATGGCGTTCCGCCACCCCGATACCGGCCCGTAGTTCATGGAGCAGCGGGTCCGACGCGTGGTCCCGTTCGGCGAAGAGGCGTCGCAGCCGGGCGGCCTCGAACGCGCATCGGCGGCGTACCCGTTCGTCCCCGGGGTCGAGCGTGCCGTCCGCCAGCCCGGTCAGCAGCGGCAGTACCGAGCGGCCGAGATCGCGGTAGCGCGACCGCTGGTCGGCGTGGACCTGGGCGGAGACCGCCGCCTCGGTACGTACTCGCTCCTGCTCCCGTGCCGTGGCACCTGCGGCCGTCGCGCAGCCCCGCAGCAGCTTGGCCATCACCGCGGCGGCGATCTGGAACGCGCAGATGGCCACGGCGCTGACGGCCATACCGGCCGCGGCCTGCCGGGACGGGATCCCGGCGAGCGTCAACTGCCCGAGTGTCACGACGACATGGATCCCGAGGAAGAGCAGTGTCGCGTTCAGACCGGCGTCGAACAGCAGCAGGACACCGAACCAGCCGATCTCCAGAAACGTCCAGTGCGGAGTGGCGAGGTAGGCGTCGCCCGGCAGTTGGCTGGTGGCGACGACAGCCGCCACCAGCGCGCACACCAGCCCCGCCGCGACCCACGGGCGCGGTCTGCGCCGGCCGGCCACTCCGAGAAGCGCGTCGACCACGATGATGAGCGTCAGCAGTCCGAACGCGGTGAGCTGCACCCAGGCGTGCCGGTAACCGTCGAGGTTGGCCAGCAGGGCGGGGAGCGCCAGCCCGAAGTGGACCGCGGAGAGAATGGCGAGCCCCGCCAGCCGCAGCGCGCCGAGCATGCCCGCGGCGATACGGTCCGTCAGTGGATCGGACGCCGCTGGTTCGCTGTCGAGGGGATCGGGCGGCGGCCGCGAGGCGAGCGACCGCGGACCGGAAGACTGCGAACCGGAAGACCGGGGACCGGGCTGGGGACCGGAAGACTCCGGACTGGGCTGGGGACCGGGAAACTGGGGACCCGGAGACCGACGGTCGTCAGACATGGGGCCACTCCAGGCGTACGGCGGTGCCGTGGCCCGGCCGGGAGTCGACCGTCGCCCTGCCCCCGACAGCGGCCATGCGCTCGACCACCGAGCGGGCCAGCCCCTGGCAGTGCGGCGGAACCCGCGTCACATCGAATCCGGCGCCGTCGTCGCTGATGACGACCGTGACGGTGTCACCCTCCCGGCTCGCGGTCACCGTCGCGGAGTTGACGCCCGCGTGGCGCGAGACGTTGCGCAGCGCCTCGCCGAGGCTGCCGCGCAGCGCCGCGACGGCCGGCCGCCACATCAGGTCGAGGGTGCCGTCGAACTCGGTGCGTACGACGAGCCGGTGGTCGCCGATCTCCGCGACCAGTTCCCGCGCCACCTCCGTCTCACCGGACGTGGCCCGCTCCGACGCGAGACGCCGCAGGTCCTTGGCCGCCTGGGTGCGCAGTATTTCGGGCCGGAGGGACTGGCCGTGGGCCGAGACCATCAGCATGGTCGCGCACGCGGTGTCGTGCAGGGTGGCGAGATGTTCGCGCTCCGCCGAGCGCTGCGCCTGCGCCACTTCGTGCCGGCGCCGGGCGGCGGCGGCCTTCGTACCGACCGCGTCGGCGGCTCTGCTCGCGCGCAGCACCAGCCGGTAGAGGCCCTGGGCGAGCAGGCTCTGCACCAGCAGCCAGCTGACATTGGGCACCGCGTAGTCCCAGCCGTCGGGACGATCGAGCATGGCACCCGCCAGATCCACGGCGGACAGCAGCAGCGCCGTCGCCAGCGCGAGCCCCGCCGGGTACATCATCTGGTACCCGACCGCCACGATGCTGACGACCACCAGCAGCCAGGTATTGCCGTACCTGGTCTGGCTGTCCGGAATCGTCAGGTCCTGGGTGAGGCAGAGAGCGGTCAGCACCACCACGTCGGCGGCGAGCAGCCGCCGGGGGTGGGCCCCCGCCATCCCCAGCCGGTAGTGCAGAACGCTCCAGCCGAGCACGACGCAGGAGATGGCCGAGGCGACGGCCATACGGTCGGCGGGCATCGCCGGAACGGCCAGCACCGCGCAGGAGCAGACCACGACCATTCGGATGCGGTACGCGTAGCGGTACGCGAACCGTACGAACTCCCGCTCCGCGGGCCCAGGGCGCCGGGCGGCGTCCGTTCTCCCGGCGCGTTCGGGCGGGTCCTGAGAGTCGTCCGGCTCATGTGCCACTCGGTGCCCACCTGTCGCTGTTCCCCGTCGGTTTGTCGGTCGATTGACCGTCACACGTCGAGGTGCTCCAGCGATAGCGTTTCTTTGGTCACTGTGCGGACGCTTCCAGTCGGGGCGGAAGCAGTCCCACTGACCGTGCGCACACCTGCCTCATGGGGGTGGGCAGGGGCGCGCGGGAGATGTCCGGCGGGGCCGGGGGCCCCGCCGGACACTGGTGTCAGGGCACGGGGACGGCGACAGAAGCGGGTACGCGAACAGCCCCTGGACCGGGCAGGCCCGGTACGGTCAGGGCCGATACGGGCAACACGCGGGCAAGCGTCCTCGGGACGCGGATCAGACAGCCCGCCGGAAGCCGGAAGCGATCGGATCCGTACCTCTCCACCAGATGAACCTGCACGAGTTCATCGAGCAGACGCAGGGCCTCTTCCCGGGAGACGCCGAGCAGCCCCGCCGCCTCAGCCGGTCCGATCCCCTGCTCCGCCGCGTCCGGGGCCACGTCCGGGGCCGCGGCCGTGGTCGGGGCCGTACTCGTGGTCGCGAGGGGCCGCGCGCTCTCGACCACCGCTAACACCCCGTACAACCCGGCCGCCGCCTCGGTCAGCCCCTTCAGCGACCAGGAGAGCACGGTGTCCAGATCGGTGCCGTCCTCGCTCAGCCGGAACGCGTTGAGCGGCTCCTCACCCCGGATCTCCGTCACCAGCCGCCGCAGACTCACCTCCGGCTGGCGCGCGGCCCGCTCGGCGAGAATGCGCAGGGCGAGCGGCAGCCCCCCGCAGAGCGCGGCGAGCTCGTCCAGCGCGGCGCGTTCGTCCAGCACGGCGCGTTCTGCCGGTCCGGGGCGTTCCGCGGGGCGCCGGGCGCCCAGCAGCCGGTTGAGCAGATCGGCGGATCGTTCGTGGTCGAACGGGGCGAGCGTCAGACGCCGGGCGCCGTTCCTGACGACCAGACCACGCAGTTGGTTGCGGCTGGTGACCAGTGCGGTGCCCGCCGGTCCTGGCAGCAGTGGTCTGATCTGCTCGGGGCACATCACATTGTCCAGGAGCAGCAGCGTACGGCGGCCGGCCAGTTCGCTGCGCAACAGCGCGCTGCGCTCACCAACGCTGCCTGGCACCTCGTTGTCGGCCACCCCGAGCCCGATCAGCAGGGCGCGCAGGGCATCCGCCGGGCTCAGCGGATCGCGGGTGCTGAACCCTTCGAGATCCAGATAGATCTGACCGCCGGGATAGCGCTCCTGCCGCCCGTTGGCCCAGTGGATCGCGAGCGCCGTCTTGCCGACCCCGGCGGGGCCGTCGAGCAGCAGCACATTGCCCGTACAGCCCGGTACGTCGCGCCGCATGTCCGGGAGCTGCCGGTCGAGCGCGGCGAGTTCCTCCACCCGGCCGGTGAACGGAACGTCGCCCGCCGGAAGCTGGCGCGGCACGTACCTGCTCGGCCCGCCCGTCCGCATCCCGACCGGGACCCGGGTCCTGACCCCGGCGCGGCCCGCCGAGGCGATGAGCCCGGGGCTCGCGACCAGCATCTGCTGGTGGAGTTCGCGTAGTTCGGGGCCGGGGTCGACACCGAGCCGATCGCCGAGCAGGCGCCGGCAGCGCTCGTACTCGCGCAACGCCTCGGCCGAACGCCCGGTCCGGTAGAGCGCCAGCATCAGCTGTGCCCAGAACCTCTCCTGAAGCGGATCCAGGGCCAGCGTCTGCCGCAGCAGCGGAATGTGGTCGCCCGGGTCCTCCAGCTCCAGCCCGATGGCGATCCTGCGGTGTACGGCCCGGAGCCTCGACTCCTCCAGGGAGGGGAGAACGTCGCGGTGCAGCGAAGGGCCGTGGATCCCGGAGAGAGCCGGGCCGCGCCAGAGGGCGAGCGCGCTGTCGAGCGCCGCCGCCTCGGCGTCCGGCCCTGCCGTGACGGCCACCGCCGCCGCGTGTTCGGTCCGTTCGCGGAACTCGGTGCTGTCCACGGAAACCAGCTCACGGCTCAGCCGGTATCCGCCCCGCTGCGCTTCGATGACGGACTCTTCGGTGCCGCGGGCCCCGTCCAGCACGCGGCGCAGGCGTTTGATGTAGCTGCGGATGGTTGTCCGCGCGGATGCCGGAGGGTCGATCCCCCAGAGGCATTCGGCGATGTGGTCCACCGGCACGATCTGCCCGTGGTGCAGTGCCAGCGCGGCCAGCAGCGTCTGCTGCCGGCCGGCCGAGACGGTGAGTCGTGCGGTCCCGTGCGTCACTTCAAATGCGCCGAGCAGGCGCACATCGATCCTGTGCACTCGGTATTCCCCCTTGTGTGTGCGCCCGGCATGTGCCGCCGTCCGCACGTCGTCGGCCTGACGGCCGAGCCGGAGTCAGCGGCACCGCCATCCAGGACTCAACGAAATTTACCGTTTGCGATCCGGAGAGTGTGACGGCCATTCGACCCACATGGCGCATAGTGGCCATACCCGCATGGAAGCGGCTCCTTGGGAAAGCCGTCCCGGATGGCATGTCACGTCCCGTATCCCGAGCGACATCCCGTATCCCGGGCAACGCCCCACGCCGGCCCCGCCGCACCCGTCGGGCGCCCAACCGCGGATGCCGTGCCCACCGCCCCGGAGCCTTCCGACGGGTCGGACGCGGGCCCTTCAGATGCAGGCGCTTCCGACGCGGGCTCTTCATCTGCGGGAGCTCTCAGATGCGGCAGCTCTCAGATGCGGGAGCTCTCAGATGAGCGGGCGGGGGATGGCGGTGGGCTCCACACTCTCTCCGGCGAAGGACCAGTAGCCGATCAGCTCGGCGTACTCGGCCGACATCCCGAGGAGTTCATCATGGCTGCCCACGGTCAGTGAGTCCTGCCCGACGACGCCGATCCGCTCGGCGCGCAGAGCCGAGGTGATGCGGTGGGCCACCACGATCAGCGTGCCGGGCCGGGCTATGAACGCGTCCTCGACCCGTTCCTCTCCCACCCGGTCCAGATGACAGGTCGCCTCGTCCAGGATCACGACCCGCGCCTCGCTGACGTACACCCGTGCCAGCGTGATCAGTTGACGCTCCCCCTGGGAGAGCAGCCCGGGTGAGCCGATCACCGCGTCGTAACCGCCCAGTCGGCGCACCGTCTCCGCCAGCCCCAGCGCCACGGCCGCCGCGTCCAGCTCGCTCTCCGGCACGTCGGGGCGCAGAAGAGCGAGGTTCTCACGGAGCGTGCCGGCGAAGACGTACGACTCCTGAGGTACGAGGGCGACCCGTCGGCGCAGTTCCTCCTCGGCCAGCTCCGCCACCGGTATCCCGCCGATCGTCACTTCTCCGCTCCGCGCCTGTTCCAAGCCGCCGGCCAGACAGGCCAGGGTGGACTTGCCGATACCGCTCGGCCCGACGATCGCCAGATGCGAGCCATCAGGGATATCCAGGCTGATACGGGAGAAAAGCGGCTCGGCGTGCGGCCCATAGGCGAAGTGGACATCCCGCAGCGCGATATCGGTGCCCGTGCACGTGCCCGTGCCGGTGCCGGCTCCGGCGCCCGCCCCTGGGAACGAGCCGGTGCCGGAGGGCGGGCGGGGCGGGACGTCGATGAAGTCGCTGAGCCTGCGCAGCGTGACGGAGAGTTGAAGCCCCATGTTCGACACCGTCTGCACCATGGCGCGCAGCGCCGGCTCAATTCCCTGGAGCAAATAGAACATGGCCCCGACCAGCGCGCCGGGGGTCAGTACGGCCGAGGAAACGAGCCAGGACGAGGAGAGAAGGATGATCGCGAACGGCAGCCGCGTGCCCACCGCGACCACGGCGATACGCCCCGCGCCCGCTCGGGCACTGGCCACGGCCGCCGCGGCTTCGGCGTCCACCCCACCGCCCACTGTCCGCCCCGCCGTCTCCCAGGCACCGCATGTCACGACGTCCCGGATTCCGGTCAGTTGAGGACCGGCCCGCCCCGCCAGTTCCTCCTGCGCCCGGAGCAGGGCGACATGGCGTCTCCGGAGCACCCGGGAGAGCAGGGCCGTCAACACGACGGCGATGACCACCGCACCGCCCGTGATCAGCGCGAGCAGCGGATCCAGGGCGAACAGCCCGATCACGGCCGCCCCCATGGCCAGCGCGACCCCGCGCAGGGAGAGCAGCAGCCCGCCGGAGATCTGACGGACCGTCTCCACCTGGCGCGTGAGCCGGGCGACGGTGGAGACATCGGCCGTCGCCCCGCCGGAGTAGCCCGCCCCGCTCGCCGGGTAGACGGCGCGGTGCAGTCCGGCGTGGACCACCCGGCTGATGAGCGTGTCCCGGAACGACTCGACTATGGCCGCCGCGTGCGGCATGGCCTGTCTGGTCCCAAGCGTCCCGATCACCATCGTGACGCCGTACGCGAGCAGCAACACCAGTCCGTACGGGGCCCGGCCGGCCAGGAAGCCGCGGTCAAGGGCCGCCGCCACCAGCGTCCCGGAGAGCAGCACCGGCAGCGTCTCGACGAGCGACCATGCGGCGAGCACGCCGAGATTCCGGCGATGGGCTCGCAGAACGGGCCGTACGAGCCGCACGGTCTCCGACGCCATCACATCGCCCCCGAACGTTCTCGGCCGGTGTCACGCGCCGCGCCGCGCGCCGGGCCGCCCGCGGAGCCACCTGCCACACCGTCTGCCCCGTCCGACCCGTCTGACCGACCCGCCCCGTCCGACCCGAACGCCCCGTCCGCCCCGTACGTCGCCCTGTCCGACCCGGGCTGGTCCGGTCCTGCCCGGTCCTTCTCCCCCTGGTCCCCGCCGGCGCCGAAGACGGCCCGGTAGGCGGGGTCGGTCAACAACTTCCGGTGCGGGCCAACAGCGCGAACACGGCCCCGGTCCAGCCACGCGACCAGGTCGGCGTTGGCGGCGGTGGTGATCCGATGGGCCACCACGACGCGGGTGGTGCCGCGCAGGGACTCGTCCATGGCCCGGCCGATCTCGTTCTCGGTCGCCGTGTCCACGCTGGACATCGCGTCATCGAAGATCACAACCCGGGCGCTCCCGCAGACCGCGCGTGCCAGCCCGAGCCGCTGCAACTCTCCTCCCGACAGCCGCAGTTCGGCGAGAGGTGTCTGATAGGCGAGGGGCAGTCGACTGATGAAACCGTCGGCGTGGGCTGCCCGAGCCGCTTCCCGTACGGCGGTCGCGCTCACCGGCCGGTCGCCGTATCCGATCAGATCGGCCACGGTCTCGCCCAGCGGGTGGGGGCGCTCGAATGCGTACGCGATGGCGTCGCGGACCTCGCCCCGGTCCGTTACGGCCAGGTCGGCGCCGTCGAGTCGCACCTCTCCCTCGTCCGGTGGCAGCGCCGCCCCGGCGACCAGCGCCAGCGTGGTCTTGCCCGACCCCGATGCCCCGACCACCGCCAGGGTGGAGCCGGCGGGGATGTCGAGCGTCAGCCGGTCGAGTACGAGCCTGTCGTCCGCCCGTACGGTGATGTCGCGCAGCGTGAGCGCGCCTTCTCCCGGCGGCAGCGGCCGATCTCCTCTGCGGGGCAGCGGCGCGGCGAACACCTCCCAGAGCCGCTCGGCCGAACCACGCGCCCTGCCCAACTCGGCGAAGATGCCGACCTGGGACAGCAGCCGCATCGCGTACGTCAAGTAGAGCTGCGCCGCCAGCATCTGGCCGGGGGTCAGCCGCCCGGCCACCACCCCGTATCCGGCCGTGGCCAGCACACCGATCTGTAGCCCGGGTGAGAGCAGTGAGAGATACCAGCCGGCTCGGCGCTGCGCCTCCCAAAAGCCTGTTCCGGCGGCGTGGAGCCGGGGCACCGGGCGGAGCACGCGCTCCACCTCCCGGTCGAGGGTGGCGGACGCACGGATGGTGCGGGCTCCACCGACGGCGTCGACAAAGCGGTCGGACAACTCCCCGAGGGCTTGCTGGTACTGGCCGGTGAGCGTGGTGCTCCTGCGAATGAGCATCCGGGCGAGCAACCAGACGGCGGGCACACCGAGGGCGAAGACGAGCACGAGTCGCCAGTCGATGAGGAAGAGCGCGACCAGCCCGCCAAAGGCGGTCAGCGCGGCGAAGACCGCGTTGAGCAGATTCAGCCCCGCGCCGCCGGCTTCCGCCGTGCTCTCCAGCGAGCGGCTGAGCAGATCACCCGGCGTGAACCGGCTCCGTGCGGACAGTCCAAGGCGGAAGATCCGGGAGAACGTGTCATGCCGCAGCCGTGCGGTGGCCGTGGCCCTCATCCTGGCCTCGGCGATCTGCCCGGCGATCTCGGCGACCGTCATCGTCACGAGCAGGGCGCACACCAGGAGAAACGGGACCCTGTCGCCGGTCTGCCCGAGGACCACGTCGATCGCGTCGGACAGTGCGAGCGGCAGCAGCAGACCGGCGGCGCCCTGGAACAGGTGCAGCACCGCCACCACGGCGAACAGTCCCTTGTTCCGCCCTGCCGTTCCGGCCAGCAGTCGGTCACTCTCGCGCATCTGTCCCTCCCTCCCGTCTTTCTGTGCTGTCCGTCGTCGCCACCAGGCGCGGCGAGTTGCCCGCGTGAACGCTCGCCGCACCTGGTGATCCGTTGACGCCGACGACTGGTGATCAGTCGTTCTGGTTCTGGAAGAAGAAGTAGGCCTCGTTCGCTCCGTTACGGAAGAAGCCCGTCTCCTCGGTGAATTCCCCGAGCTCGATCAGCGCGGGAACCTCGTACATTTCCTTCTCCATGGTGGTCACCTCCCTCCCCCGTTTCCTGGTCACGCACGTGCGATTACTGCCAGGTGTCGAAGAACCAGGCGATCTCGTCCCCGTTGCGGATACCGAAAACCCCGGTCTCCTCACCGAACGAACCGAGCTCCATCACGACCGGAGCCTCGTAGCTCTCCTTCTCCATCTCCATGGTTGTCACCCCCTCCCCGATTTCCGTGTTCCGTTCCTGGCGAGGGAAGTTCGCCAGAAGCCTCGATGGTGATGAGCCGGGTGTAGTAACCGGCTTCTGTGGCCTCGTCGACCATGCGGCCCTCCGCCTCCACCCAGGCATGCGCGGCGAAGGGGGGCGCCTTGAGGACGCCTACGCACCAGGTCGGCCAGACCGAGCGGGTACGGCACAGGAGGGCCGTGGCGATCGACCGCACCAGACAGGCGCGGGCACCGCAGCAGCGCGGACTGACCGTGAGAACCGTGTCGCGTGCGAGTCCGGCCTCCGCCACCGTCGCCGGCCGCGCTCCCCGTCGTACCCGTATCAGCACGGCCCTGATGTGTCGGGGCTGCCGACGGGCGAGAACTCGGGCCGCGCCGACCACCGCGCGAGTCACCAGCCGCTGCCCAAGGGACACCGTCACCGCGTCGGCCGGCAGTACGGGGATGCTCATCGCTTCACCAGCCCGGCGGAACGCAGCGAGTCCAACAGAGCGTCGATGTCCTTACGCGCACGCGCCTCGCCGACGTCGTATCTGCCCGTGAGCGCGGTGACCGCCTCATCGACCGAGGCTCCCCGCGCGAGGGTGGAGAGCACGAGCCCCGCGGAGGAACTGAGCTGCCAGTAACGGCCGGTGCGCTCGTCCAGTACGACCACTCCGTATTCGGTCTCTGTCGTGGAGACATGGTCATGCAGCCGCAGTCCCATGAACCGGCTCCTCCCTGTCATGGCGGCGGTCGCCCGCCGGCTGATTCCTGGCGAACACCGCGCAATTGACGGTGGCGTCGAGGAACGCGTCCCGCGTCCCCATGTGCTGTGGTGACTCACCGGCGGCGAGTGCGTCGAAGTCGATGACGCCACGAGTGGTCAGCGGCGACTGCTCACAGAGTTCGAGAAGGGTGGGCCAGTGATCCCGCAACCCGCGCGCCGCTTGGACGCTCCCGCCCATCTTCGAGCCGCGCCGAAGAAACTCGTCGGGCAGCAATCCGCGCATCGCCGCCTTGATCAGAGGCTTGAATTCCATAGGAGAGTCGCGTTCCTCGTGGCGTACCGCGAAACACGCCTCCACCACTCGGTCATCGAAGAACGGGGCCTCGAAGGGCATTTCGAGGGTGGCCGCGTACTGCTGTGTGCCACGGATGATCCTGCTGCCGTCCCGCACCATGGCCAGCTCGGCGTGCAGCGCCCGGTCGGCCCCGAGCGGTTCTGCCGTCGCGGCCAGCTCCCCCAGCCTGGCCAGCAGCGCCGCCGCGGCGTCCCGGCTCAGCCAGCGCGGCAGCGCGACGGGCTGGTCCCACTCCATGCGCAGGTCCGACTTCACCTCGCGGACGCGCCGGGCCTCCCGCACGGTGCGCCGTAGCCAGGCGCGATAGCTCTCGGAGTCGAGCAGCTCGCGCAGGACGGGGATCAGCGGACGGTCATCGAGCGCTCGGGTGGTTCTGACCCGCCGTAGGGCCGCCAACGGACGTCGACGAAAGAGCGCGTGGTCCCACACCGGCAGACCGTGCAGCAGATGGTCGCCGCCCAGACCATTGAGGTAGGTCGTCGCACCTCTCGCGATCGCCGCCTCGATGCTGTAGCGGATACGGGGCGCGGTCAGATACGCCTGCGACGGCTCGTCCAGCCGCTCCCTCACATCGCCCATGCCCTCGAAGAACTGCGGCATGTCATCGAGACGGCCCACGTCGTGCCGGACGTTCGGCATGCTCGGCAGCGCACGACGCGCCCAGATCAGGTCTTCCATGCCGCCCGGGTCGTCGTTGTACATCGTCGTCGCGACGATCTCGGCCGGTCCCCTCGCCGCGAGACGGCAGAGCGGCGTCGAATCGAGACCTCCGGACAGATCGCAGTGCACCGTCCCGCCTGCCCGCGTCCTGACGTCCACAGCGGCTTCGAGCGCCCCCCGCAACCGCTCGGCGCCCTCCCGCCTGGACAACTCGGGCGCGGGCCTGCGCCACCAGACGACCGTACGTACCCGCCGTCCCCCCTCCTCCACGAGCAGCGCCGACCCGGGCGGTACTGCCTCGACCTCCCGCCACATCGGCTCCTCGGCCAGCGGATGCGGCAGCACCCGCAAGAGCCTGATGGCCAACGCGGTGTCGTCGAGGACGAACCCGCCGAGCCCGGCCAGGACATCCGCCCGGTCGGACACCACGCGCACCCCGTCGATCACCGCGTGGAACACCCGTCGCAGCCCGCTCGCGGACCCCTGCACCCGCAGCCGCTCCCCCTCGGCGGCCACCAGATGGAAGCTGCCGGCCAGGGAGTGCCCGAGGTCATCGAGCAACCGGACACCCCCCGGCCGCCCCAACTGCCCCCGCAGCCCCTCCTCCGTGGCGGAAGATCCCCCGACGACGGCGACCCGTACGGCCCCCGCCTCCGCCACCACCCGCTGCCGCTCCGGCCCACGAGCCAGTAGCAGCGGTCGGCCCGACGCATGACGACAGATCAGCTGAGCATCCGAACCCACCCGCCGGGCCACGCGCTCGCCCCCCGCGCAGTCCGGAAGCGCGATGAAGTACCAGCCATCACTGTTCACTTGCCCTCCTGCCGTCCAAGTCGCCGTTTTGCCGATGACTTCATGTTGGACGGCGGCCGTGGCAATGGGGTGGCACTCCCGTGGCAGATCAGTGCCACCCCCCTGACCTGCAAAAACGCCCGCCACCCGCGACCCGGTGTTCAGGCGGGTACAGGCAGACGGGCGTACAAGCAGGAAGCTTCAGCGGGCGGGCTCATGCGAAGACCGCTGGGCGGTCACGGCCTCCCATGCCCACATCGCACGTTCCGCGAGCATCTCCAGGTCCTCGCGCGAGGCGCCGTCGCGTGCCTGGACGGACATGCCCTGGAGTACGGCGGTATAGAAGGAGGCGACGGCGTAGGTGTCGGTGCCGGGGGCCAGATCCCCGTCCCGCACGCCCTGTTCCAGTCGTTCGGCCAGTTCCTCGATGCCGGCCTTGCGCAACCGGGCGAGATGGTCACGGACCGGTGCGTTGGACTCCGAGCAGTTCGTGGCGGCCAGCACGATCATGCAGCCGCCGGGCGTGTCCGCCCCGGTGTACTCGTACGCCCTCGCGCGGAGCACGGCGTTCACGGCGGCGCGCGCGGTGGGCTCCTCGGTGAGCGCACCGGCCACGGCTTGGCCGGCATTGGTCGTGTACAGCGCCACCGCCTCGCGGAACAGTTCCTCCTTGGAGCCGAACGCCGCGTACAGGCTGGGTGAAGCGATCCCCATGGCCGAGGTGAGATCTGCCATGGACGTCGCCTCGTAACCGGTGGCCCAGAACACCTTCATCGCCTGTTCCAGAGCCGTGTCCCGGTCGAACCCTCTGGGGCGTCCACGCGTGGTCACCTTCCCCACCTCTCCTCTCCCCCTGCATTTCTGTGTCGTTCGTTCAATATATGCCTTGACCCGCGCGGTGCCGCCCTGAGATCCTTTCTGTGCCGATCGACACAGAAATCAGGGGGATGGCATGAGCGAGTTGGCGGGGAAGGCTGCGCTGATCACGGGCGGCAGCAGGGGCATCGGAGCGGCAATCGCCCGACGGCTGGCCCGTGAGGGTGCGGATGTGGCATTCACGTACGTCAGCGCCGCCGGAGAGGCGAAAGCCGCCGATGTGGTGGCCGACATCAAGGAAATCGGCCGACGCGCGCTGGCGATCCGTGCCGACGCGGCGGACGACGGCGCTGCCGCGGACGCGGTGCGGCGGACGGCGGACGAATTCGGCCGACTGGACATCCTCGTCAACAACGCGGGGATATTCGCCAACGGGCCGATCGAGGACGTCACTCCGGAAGAGCTCGACCGCACCCTGGCCATCCATGTCCGCTCGGTGTTTCTCGCCTCGCAGGCCGCCGTAGGGTTCCTGCCGCGGGGCGGACGCATCATCAGCATTGGCAGCAACCTCGCCGACCACGCGCCTTTTCCGGGCATCACGCTGTACGCCATGAGCAAGGCGGCGCTGAGCGGCTTCACCAGAGGACTGGCACGCGAACTCGGCCCACGCGGCATCACGGCCAACGTCGTGCACCCCGGATCGACCGACACGGACATGAACCCGGCCGACGGCCCGGGCGCCAACACCCGAAGGGACCTGACCGCATTGGGCCGCTACCTCGACCCGGATGACGTCGCGGCCACGGTCGCGTTCCTCGCCGGCCCCGGCGGCCACAACATCACGGGCACGGCTCTGACCGTAGACGCGGGCACCAACGCGTAACGACACCGCGCGGGGGGCCGGGAGACGAAGAGACTGGGGCCGGGAGACGAAGAGACTGGGGGCGGGAGACGAAGAGTCTGGGGGCGGGAGACGACGGCCACCGGTCCGGACCACTCCATGAGGGGCGGACCGGACCGGTGTCATCGCCGTGCGGTTCAGTTCAGGAGGAAGGTTCAGGAGGACTGGAACAGTCCCAGTGCGTCGTAGGCGATCCAGGACCCCGCGGTCTTGGTCAGGGTCAGGGTGTTCTCGCCCGCGGTGAACAGGGCCGCGTCGAGGGCCAGTTCGTAGAAGGACGGCTTGAGCGGGCTGCCGGGCCGGGTGGCGTCGCCCTCCAGGGAGCCCTTGGTGGCGCCGCCGGTGAAGGTGAGCCGGGTGGCCGTGGCGCCGTTGACCGCCAGGTCGGCGGTGCCGGCCAGGGTCGCGTGCGCGTCGGTCAGCCAGAGGGCGAACCCGACCGGCCGGGTGGGCGCGGCGTCGAGGGTGAAGCGGAGGGTGAAGGTGTGCTGCCTGCGGCCGGCCCAGCTGTCGCTGGGACCGGGGTGCAGGTAGGACCAGTCCCTGGCAGCCGTGCTGCTGCCGTAGGTGAAGTCGACGTCGTGCGGGAACGTCGTCAGGTACTTGGAGCTGAGGTTGGGGGAAAGGGCGAACTCCAGCCCCTTGTGGTCGAAGGTGCCGACCTGGGCCAGTGGCGTGCCCGTGGACACCGAGGGGGTCGTGGTCGCGGAGACGGCGCGGCTCGCGCGGGAGCGGGCGCCGGAGGCGACCACCGTGACGATGGAGTAGTACCAGGTGACGGCTTGCGGGCCGAGGGTGGCGTGGGCAAGGTGCGGGTAGAGCGTGCGGGTCAGCAGGGTCGCCTCGGACGGCCGGGCAGCCGGGTCCTGGGAGGCGTACACCTCGTAGTGGTCGACGAGTCCGCCGTCGTACGGCTTCCAGGTCAGGTCGATCGCGGCGAGTCGGCCGGTCGCGGTCAGGCCGGTGACCGGGGACGGGGCACGGTCGCTGGTGAGGTGGTGGGTGGTCATTGCGGTCAGCTCGCCTTCTGCAGGCCGGGGTTCGCGGCCTCGGTCGTGAAGCGCACGAGGGTGATGGCCTCGGCGTCGGCATCGGCCTCGACGTAGGGAACGGCCCGGTAGTCGGCGGTCAGTTCGGTGTCGGTGACCCGGCCGAGTACGTAACCGCGGCGGCCGTCGTAGAACTTGGCCCATGGGTGCTGCAACCAGTCGGGCGCGTAGGTGTCCGTGGCAGAGCCGTCCCCGTCCGAGGCGATGGAGGTGCCGACGAGTTCCGAGCCGACGATCTTCGAGTCCGGGCGGGCGAAGTCGGCGAGCAGGTCTCCGGCGATGGAGCGGTGTGTGTCGCCGGTGAGCACCACGGCGGGGGAGGTGCCGGGTTCCGCCAGGACGTCGAGCAGCCGCTGGCGCGCGGCGGGATAGCCGTCCCACTGGTCGATACGGGAGTCGGTGACCTTCATGACGGCGACCTGCTGGGCCAGCAGGTTCCAGCGGGCGCGGGAGCGGCGCAGCCCGGAGTACAGCCAGCGTTCCTGGCTCGTGCCGAGCAGCGTACGCGCCGGGTCGGCCTGTGCGGCGGCGTTCGCGGGCTTGGAGTCCCGGTACTGGCGGCTGTCCAGGACATGCACCTCGGCCAGCGGACCGTACGTCAGGCGGCGGTAGAAGCGGGCATCGGGGCCGTGGGCCAGCGCGGACAGCGGCAGCGGGGTGTTCTCGTAGTACGCGCGGTAGCCGACCGCCCGGCGCAGCCGGAAATCGGCGGCGCCCAGACCGTAGTACGACGTCTCGTCGGCGTAGTCGTTCTGCACCTCGTGGTCGTCCGGGGTCAGTACCCACGCCGCCGCCGCGTGCGCCGCCTGCAGATCGGGGTCGGACTTCGTCAGGCCGTAGCGCACCCGGTACTGGGCCAGGGTGTTGGTCTCCGTGTCGTGGCCCGTGCCGAGCGCGGCGTTCTTGCGCCACAGGTTCGCGGAGGTGATCCCGTACTCGTAGACGTAGTCCCCGAGGAAGAAGACCACGTCGGGATCGTCGGCGACCATGCCCCGGTAGGCGGAGAAGTAACCGTGGTACCACGCCTGGCAGGAGGCGGTCGCGAAGCTGAAGGCGCCGCCCCCGGAGCGCGCCGACGGCGCCGTGCGCACCCGGCCGGCCGGGCTGAGGTGACCGGCCGCCCGGAACCGGTAGAAGTACTGGCGGCCGGGGCGCAGCCCGTTCACCTGCGGGTGCACCGCGTGGGCGAGTTCGGGTACCGCGACCGACCGGCCGCGCCGGACCACCCGGCGGAACCCTTCGTCCTCGGCCACCTCCCACTCCACGTCGTACGCGGCACGCGGCATGCCGCCGTGCCCATCGAGCGCCAGGGGCTGGGGCGCGAGCCGGGTCCACAGGACGAAACCGTCCTCGGTGGGCTCGCCGGAGGCGACACCCAGCCGGAAGGGGTCCTCCGTCAGGCGAGGGGCGGGTCCGGCGGCCTCCGCCGGCCCGGCCAGCCCGGCACCGGCGAGCAGGGCGCCGGCAGTGACCGCGGACAGTTGAAGCACCGTGCGGCGGCTCGGACCGCCGGGTCCGAAACGGCCGGACGTCGGTGATGACATGACGTACTCCCTGATCGATCTGGCGAACAAGGGGACGATCGTGTCGAAAGACCACGAAGCCGCGACCGAGGGGAAACCGGGGCACCAACAGTTCCTGTACGGTACACAAGTTGGCTTGCGGAACGGCCGCGCCTCGCATAGGCCGCGGAGCGGGTCTGCGGCGGCCGCGACCGCTCGTCGTACCGGTCGGCGGATCGCCTAGGTCCTGTCCGGTCGATCTTCGCGGATAAGCCCGCGGCGTCTGGTGCCGTGCATCGCAAGGCGGAGGATCGCCCATGTACTGGACGTAC